>NZ_JAVACL010000030.1:0-109269 GCF_032658145.1 Streptomyces sp. MK7 | reverse complement strand
ACGCGTGCAGCGGTGCCGCACCCAGCGCTACGGCGCCCGGCGCCGGCGCACCTCGCCCCCTCGCTCAGGCCCCGCCGCGCAGCCGAGGTGCGTGCCGCGCCGCGTCCACGGTCCCCGCCGACCCGCTCTCCACGGCGTTCTCCACGGCGTCCGCCAACTCCCGTGCCCAGCCGGCGAGCCCGGCCGCGTCCATGCCGTGGGGTTCGCGCACGCCGGTGCCCGTCACCCACTCCTCCACCGCGCCGGCCCCGCGCCGCAGCAGCCGGGCGCCGCCGGTGGCATTGCCGCGGGCGGCGTGAGTGAGCCCGACCGCCAGCTGGGCCAGCCCCCGCCACAGGGCGCGCTCCTCCTCGGGTCCGGACTTCCAGGCGTCCTCGAAGACCTCGTGCGCGTGGAACGGCTTGCCCTCGTCCAGCAGCGCCTGCGCCTCGGCGACCGTCTCCTCCGGAGTGCGCACGACTCCCTCGGGCTGCCGCGGCACGCCGCCGGCGCCGTAGGGCAGGGGCCGTCCCAGCCCGTCCCGCGGCCGGGCGTTGCGTGCCCGCCCCGCACTGTCCCGGTCCCGCGCGTCGGCGGTCCGGCCGGAGGAGGAGGTGTCGCTCATACGCCGATTCTCCCCCGAACCCGTGCCCTCTTCGGCACGGCCCCCGACGTGCGGTAAAGTGACGTTCGCGCGATCACGCGGGTCACCGTGGGTCAGCGCGACGGGACGTGGCGCAGCTTGGTAGCGCACTTGACTGGGGGTCAAGGGGTCGCAGGTTCAAATCCTGTCGTCCCGACTCGCGAGAGTCGCGTCTCAGGGTCGTTTCGGAGTCATCCGGGACGGCCCTTTCGCATGTCGGCGAGCGGGCGGCCTGATCCGGTCACGCCCGTCCCGGAGCCCGTCCGGGATGTGCTTCCTTCGCGTCCTTCGCGCCCTCCCCGTCCTCGCCCTCGCCGTCGGGGAACGTGGGCCTGTGGTCGCCGGTCGCGATCTTGGCCGCCATCTCGGCGAGCTGCCCGCAGGCTCGCGCGATCTCGCGCTGGGCCTGGTTCCGCTCGCCGACGACCGTGCCGAGCAGCAGTGCGGTCAGCGCGGTGGAGCCGTTGAACGCCTGTAGCGCGATCATGTCGGTGAGCAGGTCGTGACCGGCGAACGGGCCTGATCTCTCGGTAGCGGCGACGATCGCGAAGGTGGACACGGCCAGCGCGCAGGGCGCGGTCCCGGCCAGCTGGAAGCGGAAGGCGGCCCAGATCAGCAGCGGGAAGCCGAGGAACAACAGCGGCGTGTTGCCGGCCTCGAGGAAACCGACGCCGATCGTGGCCGCCAGAAGCAGCAGCGCCTCCCCCCACCGGGACGGCGGCACGCCCCTCGGCAGGCGTGCCGAGCGGAGCACGAGCAGGACCGGCGTGACCACCAGCACGCCCATCGCGTCGCCGGTCCACCAGACCGACCACGTCGGCCAGAAGTCGGCGGTGCTCAGCACACCGGCCAGGGCCAGGGCCCCGCTGCCCGTGGTCGCGCTGACCAGCATCCCGGTGAACGCACCGAGGAAGATCAGTGCCAGCGCGTCCCACAGCCGGTCCAGCTCCGCCCGGAACCCCGTACGGCGGAGCAGCGCATAGGAGCAGAGGGGCGCCAGGGTGTTTCCCGCCGTGATCGCGAGCACGGCCGGGAGCGACGGTCCCAGCGAGACGTTGACCAGGAACGCGCCCAGCGCGATCCCGGGCCAGACCCGCGGGCCGCGCAGGAGCAGGCTCGCCAGTGCGATGCCGCTGGGCGGCCACAGCGGGGTGACCTGGCCCCGCACCAGCTGCTGGAGCAGTCCCAGCTTGGCCGAACCGAGATACAGCGCGGCGACGGCACAGATCTCCAGGACGGTCATGCCACCGCGCCGGAGCTGTTCACGCCGCGCGACAGACATCGGGCGACCTCCGTGTCACATCGCCCCGTGACCCATCATCCGCCGGATCCCCTGGATCCTCCACGGCACCGTCGCGCATCGAGCGCCGGACCGGCACCCGCGCGGAGGGGGCTCCGGCCCGGCGTCGGCAGGGAGCCAGGGGCCGGTGCTCAGGCGTGCGGGGTGCGCAGGGCGAGGATGGCCATGTCGTCGTGACCGTCGCTGGGGTGGTGATCGGCCAGAACCCGCACGAGGTCCGTGAGGGGCAGGGCGGCGTGCGCCACGGCGAGATCGGCGAGCTCCTCCAGACTCCTGTCGATGGGGTGGCCGGGATTCTCGATCAGCCCGTCGGTGAAGAAGACCACGGTGGCGTCCGGAGGCAGGAAGCGGGAGTGGTCCGGGCGGGGCAGTCCGGTGTCGACGCCGAGCGGCAGTCCGGGCTCGCCGAGCAGGTAGACCGCTCGGCGTTCGGGGGTGAGCAGCAGGGGCGGGACGTGACCGGCGGTGCTCCAGCAGAGCCGCCACCCCGGTCCCTCCGGCTCGATGCGGGCCAGGGCGGTGGTCGTGACGCGGTTGTTCGCGA
Source organism: Streptomyces sp. MK7 (assembly GCF_032658145.1). Lineage (NCBI taxonomy): Bacteria > Bacillati > Actinomycetota > Actinomycetes > Kitasatosporales > Streptomycetaceae > Streptomyces > Streptomyces sp. MK7. The sequence continues at coordinate 106,803 of NZ_JAVACL010000030.1, read as the reverse complement.
TGGTCTCCAGGCTCCGGTCGAGCTGGGTGAGGACCGCGCCGGGCGGCCGGCTCCGGTCGAGCACCAGAGCGCGCAGCATGTTGCGGGTGGCGGCCATGGCGGCCGCGGCCTGAAGGTCGTGGCCGACCACGTCGCCGATGACGACCACCACCACGTTGCCCGGCAGGGGAATGGCGTCGTACCAGTCCCCGCCGAGCTGACTGGGCTCGGCGGCGGGCCGGTAGATGGCCGCGGCGGTGAAGGGCCACAGGTCGGGCAGTGTGGGCAGCAGCAGTCGCTGGAACTGCTCGGCTCCGACGCGGATCCGCTCGAACAGGCGAACGCGCTCGATCGCGATGCCGGCGGCGCCGGCCAGGGCGATGACCACGTTCTCGTCGTGCAGGTCGAACGGCTGCCCGTCGTCCCGCTCGGAGAGGTAGAGGTCGCCGTAGATCTCGCCGCGGACGCTGATCGCGACGCCGAGCAGAGTGTGCAGACGCGGGTGGCCCGTCGGGAACCCGGCGGAGGACGGATGGGCCCGGATGTCGGCGAGCCGCAGGGGCTGGGGGCAGCGGATCAGATGCCCGAGGACACCCAGTCCACGAGGCAGTCCCACCCCGGCCAGGGCATCGCGTTCCTGCTCGGACAGACCGGCCGTGACGAACTCCTCCAGGCGTTCGCCGGACTCGTCGAGGACGCCCAGGGCGCCGTAGCGGGCGCCGACCAGGTCCATGGCGGTGGTCACGATACGGTGCAGCACCGCGGGCAGCTCCACCTCGCGGCTGATGGCCACCACCGCCTCCAGCAGGCCCTGCAGCCGGTCCATGGAGGACAGCAGGGCGCGCAGCTGCTCGTCGATCCGGCCCAGCTCGGAACGCAGTCGCAGGTGCAGGTCGGGCACGTGCGCAGGCCTCGGCCGTCGCCCTTCCTTTCCGGCCACCATCACGAGCGCCCGGTGTCCGGTTGCGCGCGGTGCGACCGAGTCGGCGTGACCGGCCACGTCGCCGGGTCCGCTCTCCGGTCACGAGGGCTCCGCCCGCCCTCACATGAGCGGTACATCGCAACCTCCTACGCCCCTAGCGGCTGCCCTCTCTTCGATTGTGGCATCGGCGCCCGTCTCCGCAGCCGGCGCCCGTCTCCGCAGCCCGGATGTCCCGCCGTGACGGCGCGGTCCGTGCTCAGGGCCGTACCAGCAGCCGGAAGTCGAAGGCGTAGCACGAGGCCCGGTACACGTGGGTGCCGTACTCGACGGGTCGGCCGGTGTCGGCGTAGGCCGTGCGGCGCATGGTGAGCAGGGCCGCGCCCTCCTGCTCGTCCAGGCGGGCGGCCTCCTCGGGGGTGGCCGCGCGGGCGCCGACGGTCTGGCGGGCGCTGTGCAGGGTGATGCCCGCCGCGCGCATCATGCGGTACAGGCCCGTCGACTCCAGCCGGGCGGTGTCGAGTTCGAGCAGGTCCGGGGGCAGGAAGTTGCACAGGAACGCCACCGGCCGGCCGTACGTGAACCGCAGCCGCTCCAGCACCGCGACCTCGCCGCCCTCGGGCAGGCCGAGGGCGGCGGCGACGTCGGCACCGGCGGGCACCGACTCGTTGCGCAGCACCCGTGTCGTGGGAACCTGCCCGGCCGTCTCCAGGTCGTCGTAGAGGCTGCTGAGTTCCAGGGGGCGCTTGACCTGGCTGTGCACCACCTGGGTGCCCACACCGCGCCGCCGGACCAGCAGGCCCTTGTCGACCAGGGACTGGATGGCCTGGCGGACCGTGGGGCGGGACAGGCCGAGCCGCGCGGACAGGTCGACCTCGTTGCCCAGGAGGTTCCCCGGAGTCAGGGTCCCCCGCTCGATCGCCGCCTCCAGCTGCTGGGCGAACTGGTGGTACAGCGGCACCGGACTGGACCGGTCCAGGACGAAGTCCAGGTCATCGAGCGTGGAGCCGGTCGCGCCACGGCCACGGTCACCGGTCGTCGCCACGGTGGCACCCCCTTCGGGTCGGGTCGGCGTCGGATCGGCCTGTGGCCGTCGCTCCGTCACAGGTGGCGGCGGCGCCGCGCCGCCTCGCGGTCGTAGCGTTCGCGGGCCAGGACGGCGGGCTCGCGGCCGGCCACCTCGGCCACCGGCACGTCCCACCAGGCCTCGGCCGGAGGCGCGGTCGGGGCCGGGTCGGTCTCGACGTACACGCAGGTCGGGCGGTCGGAGGCGCGGGCCGCGCGCAGTGCCTCGCGCAGCTCGCCGACCGTCTTGGCGCGCAGCACGTCCATGCCGAGGCTGCCGGCGTTGGCGGCGAGGTCGACCGGGAGCGGGGCGCCGGTGAAGGAGCCGTCGGCGGCGCGGTGGCGGTAGGCGGTGCCGAAGCGTTCGGCGCCCACCGACTCCGACAGGCCGCCGATCGAGGCGTATCCGTGGTTCTGGACCAGGACCACGTTGACCGGCAGGCCCTCCTGGACGGCGGTGACGATCTCCGTCGGCATCATCAGATACGTGCCGTCGCCGACAAGCGCCCACACCGGTGTGTCCGGCGCGGCCTGCTGCACGCCGACGGCGGCGGGGATCTCGTAGCCCATGCAGGAGTAGCCGTACTCCAGGTGGTACTGGCGCGGGGAGCGGGCCCGCCACAGTTTGTGCAGGTCGCCCGGGAGCGAACCGGCCGCGTTGATCACCACGTCCTCGTCGCCGACCACCGTGTCCAGCGCGCCCAGCACCTGGGTCTGGGTCGGTACGGCGCTGTCGTCGTCCGAGCGGAGCGCCGCCTCCACCACCCGCCCCCAGCGCTCCTTCCCCGCGCGGTACTCGGCCTCGTAGGCGGCGTCGACGCGGTGCCCGGCGAGCGCCTCGGTGAGCGCGGTCAGGCCCGCGCGGGCGTCGCAGACGAGTGTGGTGGCCGCCAGCTTGTGGGCGTCGAACGCGGTGATGTTGAGGTTGACGAAGCGGACGCCGGGGTTCTGGAAGAGGGTGCCGGAGGCGGTGGTGAAGTCGGTGTGCCGGGTGCCGACGCCGACGACCAGGTCGGCGGTGCGCGCGAGGTGGTCGGCCACCGCGGTGCCGGTGTGCCCGATGCCGCCGGCGTCGGCCGGATGGTCGTGGCGCAGCGAGCCCTTGCCGGCCTGGGTGGAGGCGACCGGGATGCCGGTGGCGTCCGCCAGCGCCCTCAGCGCGTCCTCGGCCGCGCTGTGGTGGACGCCGCCCCCGGCGACGATCAGCGGGCGGGACGCGGACCTGATCGCGTCCGCCGCGGCGGCGAGTTCGGCCGGGTCGGGAGCGGGCCGCCGTACCCGCCACACCCGCTCGGCGAAGAACTCCCCGGGCCAGTCGAAGGCCTCCGCCTGCACGTCCTGCGGAAGCGCGAGCGTGACCGCGCCCGTCTCGGCGGGGTCGGTGAGGACCCGCATCGCGTTCAGCGCGGAGGCGATCAAGGCCTCCGGCCGGGTGATCCGGTCGAAGTAGCGGGACACCGGGCGCAGGGTGTCGTTGACCGACACGTCCGCCTCGACGGGGTGCTCCAGCTGCTGGAGCAGCGGGTCGGCGGGGTGCGCGGCGAAGTAGTCGCCGGGCAGCAGCAGCACCGGCAGGCGGTTGATCGTGGCCAGCGCGGCGCCCGTGACGAGGTTGGTGGCACCGGGGCCGATGGACGTGGTGACCGCCTGCGTGGACAGCCGGCCCCGGTGACGGGCGTATCCGACCGCCGCGTGCACCATCGCCTGCTCGTTGCGGCCCTGGTGGTACGGCATGACGTCCGCGTGTTCGACCAGTGCCTGGCCGATGCCCGCCACGTTGCCGTGGCCGAAGATGCCCCAGGTGCCGGCGATCAGCCGCTGTCGTACCCCGTCCCGCTCGGTGTACTGGACGGCGAGGAACCGCACCAGGGCCTGGGCGGTCGTCAGACGGTGGGTGGGGGTGCTCATCAGGACCTCTCCGGTGCCGTGTAGAGGGGGAGACGGGGGTCGACGGGCTGCTCGGGCCAGGTGGAGCGGATCCAGGCGTGGTCCGGGTGGTCGCGGATCAGCCAGGCGCGTTCGTCGTCGGGGCCCGCCATGACGTTGAGGTAGTACATGTGGTGGCCGGGCACGGCCATGGACGGCCCGTGCCAGCCGTCGGGGATCAGAACGGCGTCGCCGTCGCGCACCTCGGCCAGGACGTCCGTGTCGTGGCCCGGACCGGACGGCGAGACCCGCTGGTAGCCGAGGCCGGGCGTGGTGCCGTGGGCGGCGAACTCGAAGTAGTAGATCTCCTCCAGGACCGACTCCTCGCCCGGCCGGTGCTCGTCGTGTTTGTGCGGCGGGAAGGAGGACCAGTTGCCGCCGGGGGTGATCACCTCCACGGCGATCAGCCGGTCGCAGTCGAAGACCCCGGCGGCCGCGAAGTTGTTGACCTGCCGGGAGCAGTTGCCGGTGCCGCGCAGCTCCACCGGCACCCCGGAGGCCGGTGCGTGGCGGGCGGGCAGGCGGCGGGTGCAGTGGGCGCCGGTCAGCGCGAACCGTCCGCCGCCGGCGGAGGTGACGGTCGTACGGGCGTCCCGCGGGACGTAGGCGAAGTCGCTGACGCCGCTGAACACATCGGCGCGGCCGGTGAGTTCGAACGTGTCGTGGCCGATGTCGTCGGCGCAGTCGACCGTGCAGCCGCCGCTCAGCGGCAGCACGATCCACTCGCTCTCGCCGGTGTCGAAGGTGTGCGAGCCGCCGGGTGCGAGCTCCAGGACACGCAGGCCGGAGTATCCCCAGCCGGCGGACTCGGGGGTGACGTGGACGGCGTAGGGGCCGTCGGCGGCCTTGCCCGCGGGGAGGTGGTGGGGGCTGGTCGGGCTGGTCATGCGGTGCGTTGCCTCCTTGTCACGACGGGACCGGCGGGGGCTCGGTCACGACGGTGCCGGTCACGGCTCGCCACGGGCTCGCGACGGGCTTCGGTCACAGCAGGCCCACCGCCGTGTCGACCGCGTCCTCCACCCTGCCGTCCGCCGGGTACAGAAGGGAGCGGCCGACGACCATGCCCTGCACGGTGGGCAGCCTCAGGGCCTTGCGCCAGCGCTCGTAGGCGCCCTCCTGGTCGTCGCCGACCTCCCCGCCGAGCAGTACGGCGGGCAGTGTCGAGGTCTGTAGGACCTCGGCCATGTCGTCCGGGTCCTCGGTGACCGGCAGCTTCAGCCAGGTGTAGGCGGAGGTGCCGCCCAGGCCCGAGGCGATGGCGATGGAGCGGGTGACGGCCTCGGCCGACAGGTCGTTGCGGACCCTGCCGCCGGCGCGCCGGGAGATGAACGGCTCGACGAACACCGGAAGGCGCAGCCCGGCCATCTCGTCGATGACGCGGGCCGTGGACTCCAGGGTGGCCAGCGAGCCGGGATCGTCGTAGTCGATGCGCAGCAGCAGTTTGCCCGCGTCGAAGCGGAGCCGCGCGATGTCGCGGGGGCGGTGGCCGGTGAAGCGGTCGTCCATCTCGAAGGACGCGCCCGCCAGGCCGCCGCGGTTCATGGAGCCCATGACCACCTTGTTGTCGAGCACCCCGAGGAGCAGCAGGTCCTCCAGTATGTCGGCGGTGGCGAGCACCCCGTCGACGCCGGGCCGGGACAGTGCCACGCACAGGCGCCGGAGCAGATCGGCGCGGTTGGCCATGGCGAGCCGGCGGTCGCCCACGGCGAGCGCGCCGCGCGCGGGATGGTCGGCGGCCACGATCATCAGCCGCCCGCTGTCGCCGAACAGCGGTCGCCGCACCCGGCGGGCGGCGGCCTCGGCGACGGCCTCGGGGTGCCGGGCTCTGACCGCGGTGAGGTCGGGGATGCTGACGCTCAAGTGATGGCTCCGTTCAGGATGTGGCTCGCGCGGGAGGCCGTCGGCGCCGGGCAGGGCGGCAGGGCGCCGCACCGACCGGGCGGACGTCTCCGCCCCCGACAGGGGTACGCCGGAGCGTGGCGGGTAGAGATCGACTTCGATGCGGCCGATCGTGATCGGTTACGGGGACGGGGCGGGCGGGGCGGACGCGACCGGCTCCGGGTCCCGGGGCCTGCCGCCTCCCAGGTGTAGGACCCGCGGGGCCTCACTGTCAATAGTTTGTACTTACATTCGGACCTGAGCGTGAAAGGATGTCTTGACAAAGTTATTGACAGAGGGCGCGGCAGGGGATTGGATCCCGTCCCAACACACCAGCCGAACAGCCGGCCGGCCGTGCCGCCCAGGCGGCAGGCGCTCGGCCACATTCCGGAACCGGTCCCCCCGGCTCCGGTGCCCCGGATCCTCCCGATCCCCCCTTTCCCCTCGTCGCACAGTGAGGTGCCGGAAAGATGGACCGCTCTTCTCGCTCCCGCAGACTCCTCCCCGTCGTGGCCGTCGCCGCGGCGGCGGCCCTGACCCTCGCCGGCTGCTCCAGCGGCTCGGGCGGAAAGAAGGCCACGGAGGGCGGGGGCGCCGCCTCCGCGGGCAAGGCCACCACGCCCCGGATGACGGTCGCGCTGGTCACGCACCAGGCGCCCGGCGACACGTTCTGGGACATCGTCCGCAAGGGCGCGGAGGCCGCCGCCGCCAAGGACAACATCAAGCTCGTCTACTCCGCCGACCCCAACGCCGGCAACCAGGCCAACTACGTACAGAACGCCATCGACCAGAAGGTCGACGGCATCGCGGTCACCCTCGCCAAGCCGGACGCGCTCAAGAGCGTCGTCGGCAAGGCGGTCGGCGCCGGCATACCCGTGGTCGGCCTCAACTCGGGCCTGAGCGACTGGAAGAAGCTCGGGCTGATGGAGTTCTTCGGGCAGGACGAGACCGTGGCGGGCGAGGCGTTCGGCAACAAGCTGAACGAGGTCGGCGCCAAGAAGGCCGTCTGCGTGATCCAGGAGCAGGGCAACATCGGACTGACCCAGCGCTGCGACGGCGTGAAGAAGACGTTCAAGGGCACCACCGAGATCCTGTACGTCAACGGCACCGACATGCCGTCCGTGAAGTCCACCATCACCGCCAAGCTGAAGCAGGACAGGGGCATCGACTACGTCGTCACCCTGGGCGCCCCGTTCGCCCTGACCGCGGTGCAGTCGGTGGGCGACGCGGGCAGCAAGGCGAAGATCGCGACCTTCGACCTCAACAAGGAACTGACCGGCGCCATCAAGAAGGGCGACATCCAGTTCGCCGTCGACCAGCAGCCCTACCTCCAGGGCTACCTCGCGGTCGACTCCCTGTGGCTGTACAAGAACAACGGCAACTACAGCGGCGGCGGTGTGCAGCCGGTGCTGACCGGCCCCGCCTTCGTCGACAAGGCCAACGTCGACAAGGTCGCCGAGTTCGCCGCGAAGGGCACCAGGTGATCGACATGTCCCAGCAGGCCGTGCCGGCGGTGGGCACACCGCCGGCTCCCGGCGGCAAGCAGACCGACGGCCGTACGGTCCGGCGCTCACCGGTCCTGCGGCTGCTGGCCCGCCCCGAGGTCGGTGTCTTCCTCGGCGCCGTCGCCGTCCTCGTCTTCTTCCTGGCCGCCGCGCCCTCGGTCCGCCAGGGCGGTTCGATGGCGACGATCCTCTACCAGTCGTCCACCATCGGCATCATGGCCCTGCCCGTGGCCCTGCTGATGATCGGCGGCGAGTTCGACCTGTCCGCGGGTGTCGCCGTGATCACCTCGGCGCTGACCGCGAGCATGCTCAGCTACCAGCTCACCATGAACGTGTGGACCGGCGTGATCGTCGCCCTCGTCCTCTCCCTGGCCATCGGCGCGTTCAACGGCTGGATGCTGGTGAAGACCGGGCTGCCGAGCTTCCTGGTCACCCTCGGCACCTTCCTGATCCTCCAGGGCGTCAACCTGGCCGTCACCAAACTGGTCACCGGGAACGTGGCCACCGACGACATCAGCGACATGGACGGCTTCGGCCAGGCCAAGGCCGTCTTCGCCTCCTCCTTCGACGTCGGCGGGGTCCAGGTGAAGATCACCGTGGTGTGGTGGCTGGTCTTCGCGGCGCTCGCCACCTGGGTGCTGCTGCGCACCAAGTACGGCAACTGGATCTTCGCCGTCGGCGGCAACAAGGACAGCGCCCGAGCCGTCGGCGTCCCGGTGACGTTCACCAAGATCTCGCTGTTCATGCTGGTCGGCTTCGGGGCCTGGTTCGTCGGCATGCACCAGCTGTTCTCCTTCAACACCGTGCAGTCGGGCGAGGGTGTCGGAAACGAACTGATCTACATCGCCGCCGCGGTGATCGGCGGCTGCCTGCTGACCGGCGGCTACGGCTCGGCGATCGGCCCGGTCTTCGGCGCGTTCATGTTCGGCATGGTCAACCAGGGCATCGTCTACGCCGGCTGGAACCCCGACTGGTTCAAGGCCTTCCTCGGCGTGATGCTGCTCGGCGCCGTACTGATCAATCTGTGGGTCCGGCGCACGGCGACCCGGAGGTGACCGACATGACCACCGACAAGACAACAGCCACCCACGGAGCCGTCCTGAAGGACACCCCGCCCGAGGGCGGCGGGCCCCTGGCCGAACTCCGGGGCGCCGGCAAGTCCTACGGCAACATCCGCGCCCTGCACGGCGTCGACCTCGCCGTCCACTCCGGCCGGGTGACCTGTGTGCTCGGCGACAACGGTGCCGGCAAGTCCACCCTGATCAAGATCATCTCCGGACTGCACCAGCACACCGAGGGAGAGTTCCTGGTCGACGGGGAGCCGGTGCGCTTCACCACCCCCCGCGAGGCCCTCGCCAGGGGCATCGCCGCCGTCTACCAGGACCTGGCGACCGTCCCGCTCATGCCGGTATGGCGCAACTTCTTCCTCGGCTCGGAACTCACCAAGGGCCCCTGGCCGGTCCGCCGCCTGGACATCGCCCGCATGAAGCAGACCGCCGACGAGGAACTGCGCGCCATGGGCATCGTCCTGGACGACCTGGAGCAGCCCATCGGCACCCTCTCCGGCGGCCAGCGCCAGTGCGTGGCCATCGCCCGCGCCGTCCACTTCGGCGCCCGCGTCCTCATCCTCGACGAGCCCACCGCCGCCCTCGGCGTCAAGCAGTCCGGCGTGGTCCTGAAGTACATCGCCGCCGCCCGCGACCGCGGCCTCGGCGTCATCTTCATCACCCACAACCCCCACCACGCCTACATGGTCGGCGACCACTTCAGCGTGCTGCGCCTGGGCACCCTGGAGATGTCCGCCGCACGCAGCGAGGTGAGCCTGGAGGAGCTGACCAACCACATGGCCGGCGGCGCCGAACTCGCCGCCCTCAAGCACGAACTGTCCCAGGTCCGCGGCGTCGACGTCGAGGAACTGCCCGAGGCGGACGACCTCTCCGCACCTCTGCCGGCCACCTCCGAAGGGAACTCCTGACATGGCTCCCGCGCTGGACCGCATCCGCGTCGGCTCGGCCCCCGACTCCTGGGGCGTCTGGTTCCCCGACGACCCCCGGCAGGTGCCCTGGCAGCGCTTCCTCGACGAGGTCGCCGAGGCCGGCTACCCCTGGATCGAACTCGGCCCCTACGGCTATCTGCCCACCGACCCCGCCCGGCTCACCGACGAACTGGCCCGGCGCGAGCTGAAGGTCTCGGCGGGCACGGTCTTCACCGGCCTGCACCGCGGCCCGTCGGTGTGGGAGTCGACGTGGGAGCACGTCGGCCAGGTCGCCGCCCTCACCCAGGCCATGGGCGCGCGTCATCTCGTCGTCATCCCCTCCTTCTGGCGGGACGACAAGACCGCCGAGATCCTGGAGCCGCCCGAGCTGACGGGCGAGCAGTGGGCCCACCTGACCAAGGGCATGGAACGCCTCGGCCACGAGGTCAAGGAGACGTACGGCCTGGACATCGTCGTCCATCCGCACGCCGACACCCACATCGACACCGAGGCGCACGTCGAACGCTTCCTGGACTCCACCGATTCCGACCTGGTCAACCTGTGCCTGGACACCGGGCACTACGCCTACTGCGGCGGCGACAGCGTCAAGCTGATCGAGACCTACGGCGAACGGATCGGCTATCTGCACCTCAAGCAGGTCGACCCGGAGATCCTGGCCGACGTGGTGGCGGGCGGGGTGCCGTTCGGACCGGCGGTCCAGCGCGGCGTGATGTGCGAACCGCCCTCCGGTGTACCGGAGCTGGAGCCGGTGCTGGTGGCCGCGCAGCGCCTCGGCGTCGAGCTGTTCGCGATCGTCGAACAGGACATGTACCCCTGCCCTCCCGACAAACCCCTCCCCATCGCCACCCGTACCCGCCGCTTCCTGAGGTCCTGCGGCGCGTGACCCTCCGGGGCGGAGGCGGACACAGGACCGTCGTCCGCGGCCCCGTCGCCCGTCCTCCGTCGTCCGTCCTCCGTCGTCCCAGGGGGTCCGCGCATCGTCGTGCGAGGCACCGCCCGGCTACAGTCGGGCCGGTACGGCAAGCCGAGCGTCACCGTCCGCACCGGTGGTCCGGGGACGTGGCGGCGGGTACGCCCTCCGACGAGGAGAGCCTCATGAGCACAGCGCGTGACCTGATGATCGTGGCCCTGGGCCTGACACCCAGCCGGCCACTGCGGCGCGGCGACCTCTCGCTCGCGCTGGCCGGGGCCGAGGCGTACGACCTGCTTCGCGCCGAGGCGATCGCCCTGGACGGCGAGCGCATGGTGCCGCGTCCGGTGCCGGACCTCGAGGACCCCCTGCTGGACGAGGCCGCCTCCGCGCTGGTGTACGAGGCCCCGCACGAGTCCCTGGAGGACTGGCTCTGGCGGCGCGGGCGGGACCTGGCGGCGGCGTACCTGACGGCGCTGGAGCGGGAGGGACAGGTCTCGTGGGAGCGGCACCGCTGGCTGCCGTTCCGCGGTGGCCGCGGCGTGCTCGGCGACACCGAGGCACGACGGCGGGCGATGTACCGCTGGGCGGCGGACGAGCCGGTGCTGCTCGCTCTGGCCGTGGCCGTCGGGATCCGCGACGAGCCGGCGCCGGCCGAGCCGGGCGTCACCGACGAGGCGGCCCTCGGCGTGCTCGCCGCCGTGCACGACGCGGTGATGGAGCTGGAGGCCGTGCGCCGGCGGCGCGCCATCGAGGAGGCCGCGTTCGCGAACGTCTGGCGGGGCGCCTAGAAGACGCCCAGGGGTGTCGTCACATTCCCGTCGTCCGCCCGAAGGGCCGGCCCGGCGACGTCCGGAGCCACATGGCGGTCCGGCAACGCCGGTGGGCGTCACCCCGCGCCGTCAAGGCAGTGGGGGAGCGCGTGCCAGGCGTCGCCAGGCAGGCGGGAACGTGACGGCAGGGCCCATGGGGCCGGAGCCCGACAGGCGGTGGGGCAGGGCCGCTCCTATGCTGAGCACGTCGGGTCGGGTGCCGAGGACATCGGGACGAGAGATCCGTGAGAGAGCGGATGCTCCACCCGCGTCATGGCCCCTCCCGCCGGCGTCCGCCGCGGAAGGACGCCCTCCGCAGCCCCGCGCCCGTCCCCGACGACGCGGGTGACGTCTCACGCCCTCGGAGTCGGCCCATGACACTCGCGTGCACCCGAGGACTGCGCCGCGGTGCCGTCACCGCGACCGCCGTGGGGATGCTCGCCGCACCGCTCGCCGGCCCCGCCGCGGGAACCACGGCCGTCGCCTCCTCCGCCCCCGCCTCCGCGGTCTCCGGCGTGCCGGGCACGGTCACCGCCGCCTCGACGGCGGATCCGTCCCCGCCCTCCCCGTCGGCCTCCTCCGGCGTGCGCCCCCTGACCCCCGACGTGGTCCGGCAGGTCGACCAGGCCGTCCGCCGCGTCATGCACCAGGCCGGCGTGCCCGGCGTGATCGTGGGGCTGTGGACGCCCGGCCAGGGCCGGTACGTGAAGTCCTTCGGCGTCGCCGACAAGAGCACCGGCCGCAGGATGTCCGCCGACCTGTACATGCGCATCGGCAGCGAGACCAAGACGTTCACCGTGACCGCCCTGCTGCGCCTCGTCGACCGGCACGAGGTGAGCCTGGACGACCCCATCGGCAAGTACGTCGACGGCGTGCCGGGCGGCGACAAGATCACCCTGCGCGAGCTGGCCGGCATGCGCAGCGGGCTGTTCAACTACTCGGACGACGAGGACTTCTTCAAGGCGCTCACCGCCGACCCGCGGCGCGCCTTCACCCCGCGGCAGCTGCTGGCGTACGCCTTCAGACATCCCGCGCTCTTCCCGCCGGGCCGGAGGTTCGACTACTCCAACACCAACCTGATCCTGCTCGGCCTGGTGATAGAGAAGGTCAGCGGCCGGCCGCTCGCCGACTACATCCGCGCCGCCGTCCTGGAACCGGTCGGCCTCGACCACACCTTCTTCCCGAGCGGCGCCGAGTTCCCGCGGCCGCACGCGCAGGGCTACACGATCCAGACCGCGACCGGGCAGGTGGAGGACGCGGCCGACTGGAACCCGTCCTGGGGCTGGGCGGCCGGAGCGATGATCTCCGACCTCGACGACCTGCGCGTCTGGGCCCGTACCGTGGCCACCGGCATGCTGCCCGACGGCCGCGTCCTGATCAGCCCCGCCACCCAGAAGCAGCGGCTCACCACACCGCCGTCCGCGATCCCCGGCGCCGGCTACGGCCTGGGCATCTTCGACGTCCACGGCTGGCTCGGCCACAACGGCTCCCTGCCCGGCTACGAGTCCCTCTCCGTCTACCTGCCCGCTGCCCGCACCACCCTCGTGGTCCTGCTCAACACCGACATCGACCACAAGGGCAGCGAGCCCAGCACGCTCTTCGGCGAGGCGATCACGAAGATCGTCACGCCGGGGCACGTCTTCGACCTGCCGGCACGGCCCGCCGCCCGGTGAGGCGCGTCAGACGGTGCGGACCTCCTCGATCCGCACCGGGCGGTGCTCGTGCAGCGACAGGGTGCACGCCTCCGCGATCCACCCCGCCTCCAGCGCGTCCGCGACCGTGCACGGCGACGGCACACGCCCGGCCACGACCTCGGTGAACGCGGCGAGTTCGGCCCGGTAGGCGGCGGCGAAGCGGTCCATGAAGAAGTCGTGCGGGGTGCCGGCCGGGAAGGTCACCCCCGGTTCGAGGGACCGCAGCGGCAGCTTGTCGTCCAGGCCCACCGCGACGGAGTCGGCGAAGCCGTGCAGCTCCATGCGTACGTCGTGACCCCGGGCGTTGTGCCGGCTGTTGGAGACCACCGCGATCGTGCCGTCGTCCAGGGTGAGGACCGCCCCGGTGGTGTCCGCGTCGCCCGCCTCCTTGATGTACTGCGCGCCCCGGTTGCCCCCGACGGCGTACACCTCGGTCACCTCCCGGCCGGTCACCCAGCGGATGATGTCGAAGTCGTGCACCGAGCAGTCACGGAAGATGCCCCCGGAGGCGGCGACGTACGCGGCGGGCGGCGGCGCCGGGTCCAGGGTGGTGGACCGTACGGTGTGCAGCTTGCCCAGCTCACCGCGGTGCACGGCGGCGCGGGCGGCCATGAAGCCGGCGTCGAAACGGCGGTTGAAGCCGATCTGCACGGGCACGTCGCCGGCCTCGACGGCCTTGAGCACCTCGACGCCCTCCGCCATGGTGCGCGCCACGGGCTTCTCGCAGAAGACCGGGACGCCGGCCTCGACCGCGGCGCGGATCAGCGCCGGGTGCGCGTCGGTCGCGGCGGCCACCACGACGCCGTCCACCCCGGCGGCCAGGACCGCCTCGGGCGAGGCCGCGACCTCGGCCCCGAACCGTTCCGCGGCGGCCCGGGCGGCCTCCGCCACCGGGTCGGCGACGACGAGCGACTCGACGGCGTCGAGTCCGGACAGGGTCTCGGCGTGGAAGGCGCCGATGCGGCCGAGGCCGAGGATTGCGATGCGCATGACGGGTGCGGCTCCTAGGGTGCGGTGGTGCTGTGCGGTGGTGCGGCGCGGTGGTGCCGGAAGAGACGGCTAGCCGAGGCCGCCGAGGACGTTCTGGTCCCAGTCGATCACCGATCCGGTGACCACTCCGGACCGGTCGGACAGCAGGAAGACGACGAAGTCGGCGATCTCGTCGGGCTGGCCGAGCCTGCCCATCGGCAGCCCCGCCGCGGCCTCCTCCCGCCAGTCGTCGCCGGCGCCGTGGAAGGCGCGCTGGGTGGCGTCCTCGCCCTCGGTGGCGGTCCAGCCGATGTTCACGCCGTTGATCCGGACCCGGTCGAAGCGGTGCGCGTGCGCGGCGTTGCGGGTGAGTCCGACCAGCCCGGCCTTGGCGGCCACGTACGGGGCGAGGAAGGGCTGACCGCCGTGCGCCGAGGACGTGATGATGTTGACGATGGTGCCGGGGGCCTTGCGCGCCACCATGTCGGCCACCGCCGCCTGCATCGCGAAGAACGGTCCCTTCAGATTGACCGCGATGTGCGCGTCGAACAGTTCGGGGGTGGTGTCCAGCAGCGTGCCGCGAGAGGTCAGCCCGGCGGAGTTCACCAGGCAGTCGATCCGGCCGTAGTCGTCGACCACCTCGGCCACGGAGCCCTTGGCCTGCTCCGCGTCCGCGAGATCGGCCTGGACGAACATCGCCCGGCCGCCGGCCGCCGTGAGCTCCGCCACCAGTGCCTCACCCGGCTCCGTGCGCCGCCCCGTCACGGCCACCACGGCGCCCTCGCGCACGGCGGCCCGCGCGATCGCGGCGCCCACGCCCTGGGTGCCGCCGTTGACCAGGACCACCTTGCCGTCGAGAAGTCCCGTGCGTTCCATGAACCCTCCTCAGCTGCTGCGGCGCTCGGCGGCGGCCCGGAGCTCGTCCCGCAGGGCGCCCGGGGTCCACTCCTCCCGCACCGCCCGCCGGACGAGGTCCGCCTGCGAGGGCGGGGCCAGACCCTCGACCGGCGGGTCGCTGTCCAGGTTGGTGGGGAACGGGTAGCCCTCGGCGCTCGCGGCGATCACGTGCTCCAGCCAGTCCTCGCCCACGCCCTCCGCCTTGCGCTTGAGCAGCACCGGGAAGACCGCGTTCACCACCGCCTCCCGGTCCACCGTCTCCATCGCGCGGCCGAAGGCGGAGGAGACCTGGAGCAGGTTGGCCATGCGCCGGATGTCCGGGGACCGGTTCGCCCCGGCGGCGTGGAACAGCGCCGGGTTGAAGAAGACGGCGTCGCCCTTGGCCAGCGGCAGCTGCACGTGGCGCTCCGCGAAGTACGCCTGGAACGCGGGCAGCCGCCAGGCCAGGTAGCCGGGCTCGTACCGCTGCGAGTACGGCAGGAACAATGTCGGACCGGACTCGACCGGCATGTCGCCGTGCGCGACCGCGCCCTGCAGCGTCAGCACGGGGGACAGACGGTGGACGTGCGCGGGGTAGCCGGCGGCGGCCTCGCCGGTGAGGAAGCCGAGGTGGTAGTCGCGGTGCACGGTCTGGGCCGCACCGCCCGGATTGACCACGTTGACCTGGGAGGTGACCTGGTAGCCGGGGCCGAGCCAGGCCCGCGAGACAAGGGCCAGGACGTCGTTGGCGTAGTAGTCGGCGAAGCTCTCCGGGTCGTACCGGGCCGCCTTCTCCAGGGCGTTCCACACCCGGTCGTTGGCGCCCGGCCTGGCGAAGTGGTCCCCGGCGCTCTTGCCCGCTGCGCGCTGCCCGGCGATCAGCGCGTCGAAGACCGCCGTGGTCCGGTCCACCACCGCCGGGTCGGGGAAGGCGCCCCGGACGACCAGGACGCCGGGTCCCTCGTCGAGGGCGTGGACCAGTTCGGCCCGCACGGCGGCCCGGTCCCCGGCCGCGACGAGCCGCTCACGGTCGTAGACGAGGACGCCCTGCTCGACGGCCGAGGCGTGCGGATGGCCCGCGAGGTCGGTGGTGCGCTCGACGAGCGCCCGGAAGGCGTCGAGGTCGCAGTCCCGCTCGGTGAGCCAGGTACGGCGGCGCGGGGCGCCCCGCGGGGAGCCGTGCGGCGAGGGAGAGGACATCGTCGTCCTTTCGGTGACGGGGGCGACGCGGCCCTGTCATTCTTGTCAGTACAAACCCCTCGAACAACCATCAGCGGGCCATCAAAAACCCCTCAGACCGCGCGAGGAGCCGCCCTGTGGGCCATCCCTTCCCGATCCGCGAGATCGCACGTCAGGCCGGGCTCAGCGAGGCCACCGTCGACCGCGTGCTCAACGGCAGGGGAGGAGTGCGCGAGAGCACCGCGCGGGAGGTGCGGCGGGCGATCGCCGACCTGGACCGGCAGCGCACCCAGGTGCGGCTGGTCGGCCGGACGTTCATGGTGGACATCGTGATGCAGGCGCCCGAGCGGTTCACCACCGCCGTCCGGGCCGCCCTGGAGGCCGAACTGCCGTCCCTGCACCCGGCCGTGGTCCGCTCGCGTTTCCACTTCCGTGAGACCGGCCCGGTGCGGGAGCTGGCCGGCACGCTGGACCGGATCGCGCGGCGCGGCTCGCAGGGCGTGATCCTCAAGGCTCCGGACGTCCCCGAGGTCACCGCGGCCGCCGGCCGGCTGACGGCGGCCGGGATCCCGGTCGTCACGCTGGTCACCGATCTGCCCGGCACCGCCCGGCTCGCCTACGTCGGCAGCGACAACCGGGCGGCGGGCGCCACCGCCGCGTACCTGATGGCCCAGTGGCTCGGCGACCGGCCCGGCAATGTGCTCACCTCGCTCAGCAGCGGCTTCTTCCGCAATGAGGAGGAGCGCGAGATGGGTTTCCGCAGCGCCATGCGGGCCGCCCGGCCGCGCCGCACCCTGGTGGAGATCGCCGAGGGCCAGGGCCTGGACGCCACGCAGTACGACCTCGTCCGGGCCGCCCTGGAACGCGACCCGGAGATCCGCGCGGTCTACTCGATCGGCGGCGGGAACATCGCCACCCTGCGGGCGTTCCAGGACCTGGGCCGCGAGTGCGCGGTGTTCATCGCCCACGACCTCGACCAGGACAACACCCGTCTGCTGCGCGAGCACCGCCTGTCCGCCGTGCTCCACCACGATCTGCGCCAGGACATGCGGGAGGCGTGCCGGCTGGTGATGCGCGCCCACGGCGCCCTGCCGCCCGCCGGTCCGGCCCTGCCCTCCGCGATCCAGGTGGTGACCCCGTACAACATGCCGCCGCAGACCCGCCCGGACGGCGGCCACGGGGCGTAGGCGGTCGCGAGGTGGCGAGGGCCGACGGCTCGGGTGATCGTTGAGAAGACCGTCTCCGTACGCCCGGGAAGAGAGCAGCCCATGGCGGACCCCCCGGCGGCCGTCCCCGAGCGGTCCGCGCACGACACCCGCTCCCTTCTGCTCTTCGGCGGGGTCTACGGTGCCGTCGTGGCCTGCGCCATGGTCGCCGCGCTCACCGTGGCCGGGCACAACTCGGCGGCCAGCCGCCGTTACGACTCCGCCTGGCTGCTGGTGACCGCGTTCGCCTCCGCGCTGGCGCACGGCTATGCCCACTACATCGCCGAGCGCGGCCCGCACCGGCGCGGCGAGGCGCTGCGTGCCCTGGCGGCCGAGTGGCCGCTGGTCGCCGCCACGCTGCCCAGCGCGCTGATTTTCGCGGGCGCGGGCTGGGGCTGGTGGCCCGCGGACGGCGTGGAGTACCCGGCGTTCTCCTTCAACATCGCCCTGTTGTTCACCCTGGGCCTGGTCTCGGCCAGGTGGGCGGGGCGCAGATGGCCGATGGCGCTGCTCACCGGGATGGCCGACGCCGTGTTCGGGCTGATCGTGGTCGTGGCCAACGCGCTCATCAAGTGACGTCTTCGTCGGCATCGCGGCCCCGCGCTCGCCCGAACGGTCTTCAGCCGTTTCAGGGCCGGCTGCCCGCGTCGGCGTCCAGACCCGTGCACGCCACCTTCCCGTTCACCTCGGCGCACGCCTCCACCCCGCTCGGTGAGGTGACGGCGAGCATCGGGCTCGTGTCGCCCCGGGTGTCGTCGGCGGAGTACGTGGCCGACAGCACGTCCCGGCCCGTCCGCACGGAGACCTCGCGGGCCACCGCGCCCCGCACCCGCACCTGGGACCAGGCGGTGCCGCAGGAGGGGGACCAGCGCAGCCGGACGGTGTACGCCGCGTCGCTCACGGCGCTCTTGGTCTGCGCGTCCCCGGCGCACGCCGAGGCACCGGGCAACTCGCCCTGGCAGGAACGGCCCTGGCAGCGCTCGGAGACCGGCACGACCCGCGTGCCGGGTGCGGTGCCGCGCGAGGAGGTGGCGAGGGCCGTGGCCACGGCCGCGACGGCGGTCAGCAGGGTCAGTGCCTGGAGCAGGGCGGCCCGCCTCCGGCGCGCACGGAACCGGCCCGCGGACTCGGACTCGGACTGCGAGCCGGACGCCGGCTCGGAGCCCGTGGGCGTGGCGGGTGCGGGTGGTGCCTCTCCTGCCGCCTCCCACAGCGCCAGGGCCGGTGCCGGGTCGGCGCCCGCCAGCCGGGCCAGTGCCTCCACGGCCGAGCGGGGCGGGTGTTTGGCCCCGGTCAGGTAGCGGTGCCAGGCGGACTTGCTGTACGGAGTGCGCGTGGCGAGAGCGGCCAGGCTCAGGCCTGTACGGTCCCTCAACTCGCGCAGGGTCGCCGCCAGCGGCCCGATCGACGGTGCCGCTTCCTGGGCCTGCCGCATCATGCTGCTCCCGACTCGACTTCCGCTATGGGCGTTTCGCCCCCAGTTGTCGGGATGGATTCCCGGGTTCGGGCCACCGCCACACATCCGGGAGGTATGAGGAAGGTGAGCCGGCGGCGACTTCGGCTGCGGCTTCGGCTGTGGCGTGGCGCGGGACACGCCGGGGCCCGTTCCGCCGGCACGCGGTGCGGCGGAGCGGGCCTCGTCCGTCAGGGTGTACGGGGTCGTCGAGGAGACGTCAGCACCAGGGGACGGCGCCGCGGACGCGCAGGTAGCGCGCCGAGACGTAGCCCCGCACATGCGCGAGGCGGTACCACTGGTGGGTGCCGCGCACCCAGGACCCGTACGTCCGGCACTTCAGCGCGACCAGCCGGCCCGTGTGCCGCACGCCGATCACCCGGTACCCGGTGCCGGGGCCGGAGCGGACGTTCAGCGGGAGGCGGTGTGTGGTCACCCGGCCGACGGGGTGGCTCGAACGGTTGTGTGTGGCATGGTGGTTGACGTGGTGCCAGTGTCGTACGTGCCGCGCCGGGGCGGGCAGCAGCGAAGGGAGCAGGTGCCGCTCGGCCACTGCCGCGGCGGGGCGCGCGTCGGGCGCGGCCGGGGCGGCATCGGCGGCCGTGGGCACGAGCGCGAGCATCGCGACCGTGGCCAGCAGGCCGCCGGTGAGGGTCCGTCGGATCATGGAAACCTCCGGGCTGTCGTTCCGGTGACCACATGGCGTGATCACATGCCGCCCAGCGTTTCCGTCGCGGCCGCCGGCGATGCCGTCCCCGTGTCCCTGGGACGGCGGGGACGTCCCAGGGGACCGGTGCTGCGGCCATGCCCCGCGTCGCCTGCGGCGAGCCGGCGAGGAAAGGGTCGCGGCAGTGAACGCCCCAGCAAACTACTTGAGTAAGTCAACGATATGATAGCCTGCGGGCATGCCCGCCCCATCGTCGCCCACCGGACCCGCCATCTCGCCCGAGGTGGCCGAGATCGAGCGCGCCCTGACGCGCATCACCTATCTGAGCACACGGGCCCGGCAGCACGAGCGGCTGATGGGGCTGGCCGGCGTGCCCCTGGACCGCGCCGCCGTGGCGCTGCTGCGCCAGATCGCCGACTCCGAGCCGCTGCGGCCGGGCGAGCTGGCCAACCGCCTGGGCGTGGAGGCCTCCCATGTGACGCGCGCCGTCCAGCAGCTGGAGAAGTCCGGCCATGTGACCCGCGTCCCCGATCCGGACGACCGCCGTGCCCAGCGCATCCGGCTGACCGAGCCGGGCCGGGAGGCCGTCGCCCGCATCCGCGAGGCCGGCGCCCGCGGTATGCAGCTCGCCCTGACCGGCTGGTCCGCCGAAGAGCTCCACCAGTTGGCGACGCTTTTCCATCGCATGGTGGACGACTTCCTCGCGTACGCGAACGACATGGACGCCGCGCAGGACACCACGGACACGGCACGGCGCCGCACCGGCTGAGCGCGCTGCCGTCCCGCCCGACGGGGGCCGACCGCCAGGGGCCGCTCACGTACGGTAGGGTTTACCCGGGCGTTGAGGCGGAGCACCGCACAGGCGCCCGACGGGACGTGGCGCAGCTTGGTAGCGCACTTGACTGGGGGTCAAGGGGTCGCAGGTTCAAATCCTGTCGTCCCGACGGTGTGGAGGGTCTTCGCAAGCGGCAGCCTGTGAGGGCCCTTCTTCCGTGCGGGCCGTTTCCGTCGGCACCGCAGGACGAAGTCACGGACCGCGGCCGCGCACAGTTCGGCTCCTCGATGTGCCCATGTGCCCATGTGTCCGCTGTGCTCCAGCACCAGCAGTTGGGAGTCGGGGAGCAGCTCGTCCAGTTCGTAAGCCCAGCGCGGCCCGCAGATCACGTCGTGCCGGCCGACGACGACCAGAGCCGACGGCTCCAGTTCCTTCAGCGCGGCACGATCGTCGATGGCATCAGGTACGAGGTCCTCGTCCAGGCCGGAGATGTACGTGGCCCGGATCGAGTCACGGAACGGGGCCAGCCGCTCCTCGTCGCCCCCGGAAGTCCGCGAAGTAGGACGGCCGTACGCCCCGCACGACAGCCGAGGCCTGCTCGTCGCCGTCGCCGGACATGTCGGCCATGGCGCCGAACGCGGCCGACACCCCGGGCAGTCCGGGGTGGCCCGCGTGCTTCGCGGCGAACGCCTCCACCGTGCGGCTCGCCTCCGCCGCGTGCTCGGCCCGGTGACGGGCGCCCCTTCGCAGACCACGAGGCCCGCCACCTGCTGAAGGCGGTGCGGGGCGTGACAGGCGGCCACGAACGCGCCGTGCGGATGCCCGAGTCATACATGAGTCACTTGACCGACCGGCCTCACCGACTTCGACGACGAACGCCGTGCGAGGTCCCCCCGGCCGGTCCTCCCGGCGGACCGCCGTCCACCGGAAGGCGACCTGTCCGGGGCAGCCGGCCCCGAGTTGCCCGCGCCTGGCAGGCGTCGTGGGCCAGGAACATTAAGTCATTCGACTGTCGTCCCGGACCTGCGGCTGAACGATGCTGAAACGGTCGCCCGCGTGCCGGTGCCGGGTTGCCGTCGTGCTCGGAGGTAGCAGCCGTGAACCGTACCCCCGTCGTCTTCATCCATGGCGCGTGGCTGCACGCGCTTTCCTGGGAGCCGTGGGCGGAGCGTTTCGCGAGCCGGGGCTTTCTCGCCTTCGCACCGGGCTGGCCGGGGGAGCCGCTCACCGTGGGCGAGATGCGGACGTGGGAGATGCGGAAGGTCTCCGAGAAGCTCGCCGGCATCGGCCTGGACACGCTCACGGACCACTACGCCAAAATCGTGGACTCGTTCGATATCGCGCCGGTGATCGTCGGCCACTCGGTCGGCGGTCTCATCGCGCAGCATCTCATCGGCGCCAATATCGGCCAGGCCGCGGTGGCCATCGCCCCCGCCCCGGTCAGTGACATCGCGCTGCCCGCCCCGCCGGCCGGGCCGTGGATCGCCGACCAGGCCGATGGCACCCATCCGTTGGTGTCCCTGTCCTCGGAGCAGTTCCACCGCTTCTTCGCGAACATGGTCACCGCGGAGGAGTCGGACCGGCTCTTCGATCGCTATGCGGTGCCGACGCCGCGCCGGCTGCTCGCCGACCTCGGATGCGCGGGCTCGGCGCGCAGCCCACGCACCGTGGCGGATGTCGGCAACGCGGATCGCGGCCCCCTCCTGCTGATCTCGGGACAGGAGGATCTGCTGGTGCCCGACGCCGGCACACGCGCGGCGTACAAGCAGTACGGAGACTCCCTGGCCGTGACCGAGCTGAAGCAGTTCGCGGACCGCGCGCACTCACTGATCATCGACAGCGGGTGGAGATTCGTCGCGGACTACGTGCTCGGCTGGCTCGACGAACGCGGTCTCCGGGCCCATCTCACGTAGGCGGACGCAAGCCCGCGGGTCACGCGTTCTGGTCGCCGGGGATCCTGTCCAGCGCGTCGCGCAGGGCGGCGCGGGAGGTGATGCCCAGTTTCGGGAAGACCCGGTACAGGTGTGAACTGACCGTGCGCGGAGACAGGTGCATGCGTTCGCCGATCTCCTTGTTGGTGAGACCGCCGGCCGCGAGGTCGGCGATGCGGCGTTCCTGCCAGGTGAGTTCGGAGAGCGGGGCGCTGGTGCGGGTGGTCAGGCCCGAGACGCGGAGTTCGGCGTGGGCGCGTTCGGCCCAGGTGGCCGCGCCGATGCGTTGGAACGTCCGGGCGGCGAGGGTGAGGCGGTGGCGGGCTGCTTTGCGTCCGTGGGTGTGGCGTTGGCGGATGCCGTGGGCGAGTTGGATGCGGGCGAGTTCGAAGGGGAAGTGGTGGGCGGCGGGGTGGGTTTCGGCCCGGTGGTAGTGGGTGTCGGCCTGGACGGGGTCGGTGGTGGTCATGGCGAGGGCGCCGTGGGTGATGAGGGCGAGGCGGGGGGAGAGGTGGGGAAGGCCGGTCCGTTGGGCGGCGAGGGCGTGTTGGCGGGCTTGTTCGGTACGACCGGTGTGCAGGGCCGCTTCCACGAGGTCGAGGAGGGTGCGGGGGGCTTGGTGTGCGTAGGGGGTGAAGGTGCCCGGGGGCGTGATGCCGATGGCGTGGAGGTAGGCGGCTTCGTAGTCGCCTTCGGCCAGCGCGGCGGTGGTGCCGGTGGCGTCGGTGATCTGGGTGAGGAAGCCGACGCCGCGAGGGCGGGCCCAGGCGTCGACCGTGGCCTGCAACTCCCGCGCCCGCTCGACCTGGCCGCGCAGCGCGGCCACCAGACCCAGCTGTGCCTGTGCGTGAAAGACGAAGAGGGTGTGCTCGTGCGTCGTCGCCAGCTCCAGGCAACGCTGCCCGGTGCGCTCGGCCTCGTCCCATTCACCGACCGAAATCTGGTCCATCATGATCATGTGCATCATGGACATCGCGTTGCTCAGGGCACCCGTCTCGGCCTCGCGGTCGACGGTGCGCTGCAGATGTGGCCGGTACTGGCTGAGCATGTCCACGTGGTAGGCGGCGACGGACAGCTTGGCGACATCCCAGGGTTCGAGGCCGGGGAGAGCGGAGAAGGCGCGTTCCACTCGCTCCCGTGCACCGGCACCGCGGCGCACCACGTCGCCCCACGTGTCCTGATAGATGCGCGAACGTGAGGACACCGCGTCGCCCAGCGAGTCCAGGAGGTCATGAGTCTGCTCCCATCCGTCCGCGTCACCCGCGTACAGATTGATGGCCAGCAGCAGGTCGACCAGGCGGGTGAGTACCTCGTCCCGATCCCGCACGCCCTCGCCGCGCATGCCCTCGATCGTCGCGAAGACCTGGTGCCGTGAGGACCGTACGTCCCCGTCCTCCCGCACGGCGGCGAGGGACGCGACATAGCCCGACACGACCTCCGAGGCCGGGGAGTCGCTGTTACCGGACCCGGTGTCCGAGCGGACCAACTGCCGGGCCTGGTCCAGCTGGCCGGCCTGCACGGCGAGATGTGCCGCGCTGCCCAGCCGCCTGGACCGTTCCTCGCGGCTCTCGCTGAGCTCCGCGGCACGGGTCAGCCAGGCCATGGCCGCCACCGTGCCGCCCCGCCGTGTGGCGGAGTCCGCGGCTGTCTCCAGCGCGGCCGCCACCTGCTCGTCGGGGTCGACCGTCGACGCCGCCAGGTGTCTGGCCCGCCGCTCGACGTCGTCGTGGTGCATCTGGGCCAGGGCCGCGTGCGCCGCGCGCCGCTCGTTGGGGGTGGCCACTTGGACGACCGTCGAGCGCACCAGGGGGTGTCGGAAGACGAAGGCGCCGCTGAGCGGGTCGATGTCCAGTAGACCGCAGGCCGCCGCCTCCTCGGCGTCGCGCAGGCGGTAGCACGTGCTCCGGGTGCGGTCGGCCGCCGTGCCCGATCCGACGCCGTCCAGGGCACCGCGCAGCAGTTCGGCACGCACTGGCGCCGGGAGAGACTTGATGCGCGCGCCGTACACCTGCTGCAGGCGCAGGGGCAGCGGTATGCCGGTGTACCCGAACAGTTCCTCGGGAGTGCGTCCCGACCGGCCGCCGCGCACGTGGGGCGGCAGTTCCAGCAGTGCCAACGGATTGCCCTGGGCCTCGTCCAGCACCAGACGGCGGGTCCAGGCATCGAGCTCGGGATGGTGCGCGTCCAGGAGGTGTTCGGAGGCCTTCTCCGACAGCGCGGCCACCGCCAGTTCGGGCAGCGCAGCCGTGTCGAAGCCGGAGGAGACCTCGGAGCGCAGGCCGACGACGAGCTTCACCGAGCTGCCGGTCAGCCGACGCCCCACGAAACCGCACACCTCGGTACTGGAGGTGTCGAGCCACTGGCCGTCGTCGAGCACCAGCAGGAGGGGCTGCTGCGAGGCCGCCAGGGCGAGCAGGTCGAGGACGGCGATCCCGAGCGTCATGACCGAGGGAGGACTGCCCTCGCCCGTGCCGAAGACGACGTCGAAGACCCCCCGATGTGCGGCGTCCAGCCGGTCCATGGAGGTGAGCAGCGGATACAGGAACTGATGCAGACCGGCGAACGGCAGTTCCGACTCGGCCTCGACGCCGGCCGCCCTGATCACCCGGTGGTTCTCGGCCGTCGCGAGTTCGACGACGTGGTCCAGCAGGGCACTCTTGCCCACCCCCGCGTCACCGCGCAGGACGAGCGCCCGGCCCTCGGGAGCTGCCACGAACGCCGACAGCACCTCCCGTTCGCCGTCACGTCCGACCAAGGCCCCGACCACTGACTCCACCGTCCCCCACTCCCTCTCCCGATGAACCAGCCGGCCCGAACGCGCGCGCGTTCGGGCGCAGGGCGCCAAACACATGTGTGAGGGTACGTCTTCGTCCCTCCCTGCCGTGCGAACGCAGGTACCCCGCACACCCGCACCGCGCGCAGAGCTGACGGCACGCCCTCGCACCTACGGCCCTCGCAAACACCTGAAGGGAAGGGAGCTGTTTCCGAGGGCCGTAGGTGTCTCAGCGCGCTCCGAGGCCGTTCAGCAGGGTGTCGACGACCACGTCCGCGGCCTGCCCGGGGCTCAACTCGGGCAGCTGCCGCGACACCAGGTGCATGAGCTGCGGCAGCAGTGCGCCGGCCCACCCGTCCGGGAGACCAAGGCGCAGGAGGCCCTCGTCGGTGGCGCGCCGCAGGAAGGCGTCGACCTCATGCACAGACGCGTCGCGGCGTGCGTGGACGCTGTCGTCGGCGAGCATGCGGGCGAGGTCGACGGGCCAGGTGCGGTTGACGGCGATGATGTTCTCGACGTAGCGGTGCAGGGCGACGGCGACAGGTGCTTCGCGCAGACGTGCGTCTTCGATGGCCTGCTCGATGGCCGTCAGGCGCGATTCGTAGATGGCCGCGAGGAGGTCTTCGCGGGAGGCGAAGCGCCGGTAGACGGTGCGCCGGTCGACACCTGCCGCGGCGGCGATGCTCGCGATGCTGGCGCTCGGGTCGGCGGCGAGCATACGTGCCCCGGTGGTCAGGACGGCTTCCAGATTACGTGCTGCGTCGGCTCTCACCGGCCCGAGTCTAGTGCCGAATGTGATGCCTGAGACATCTACCGCCTCACATGTGTAGAAGCTCGGTACCTAAGTGCTACAGTCAAGTGACAGATAAGGCGACTCCGGCACCCACAGATTCCACCTTCAGAAAGGCACCTTCCATGTCGAAGGCATCCGAGTCCTCATCACCCAGGGCAGGCGGTGTGGCCGCCGCCATGAGTGCGCTGATCCTGGCGGTCCTGCTCGCGGCCCTGGACCAGACGATCGTGTCCACCGCTCTGCCCCGCATGGCGCAGGACCTGAACGGGTTCGACGACATCGCGTGGGTCAGCGCCGCATACCTGCTCGCCTCGACGGCGGTCACCCCGCTGTGGGGCAAGCTCGGCGACATGTTCGGCCGCAAGCGCCTGTACCTGGCCTCGACCTCGATCTTCCTGATCGCCTCGGTGGTTTGCGGCCTGGCGCAGAACCTGCCCGAGCTGATCGGCGCCCGTGTGCTCCAGGGCGTCGGAGGCGGTGGCATGATCGTGCTGACCTTCGCCCTCGTCGGCGACATCGTCGCCCCGAGCGGACGCGGCCGCTACCAGGGCATGTTCGGATCGGTCTACGGCGTCGCCAGCATCGTCGGCCCCCTGCTGGGCGGCGTCTTCACCGACCAGCTGTCGTGGCGGTGGGCGTTCCTGGTCAACCTGCCCGTCGGTATCGTCGCCATGACCATCGCCGCCTGGGCGCTGCCTGCGGCCACCCGGGGCGCCAAGGCTCGCATCGACTATGCCGGCGCCACTCTCCTGGCCGCCATCGCCACCGGTCTGGTGCTCGTCACCTCCTTCGGTGAGCGGTGGGGCTGGGGCTCGCCCGCCATCGTCGGTCTGATCGTCGCCACCGTCGCACTGGCGCTGCTGCTGGTGCCCGTGGAGCGCCGCGCCGCCGCCCCGGTCCTGCCGCCGGTCATGCTCGCCTCCCGGACCGTGGTCTTCTCCTCGCTGATCGGCTTCTTCGCCAACGCGGCGATGTTCGCCGTACTGGTCTACCTGCCGACCTACCTGCAGATCGTCCACGGCGTCTCGGCCACCCTCTCCGGCATCCACATGCTGCCCCTGGTCGCCGGTCTGGTCATCAGCCAGTCCCTGGCCGGACGCTGGGCCGCACACGTCGAGCGGCTGCGGACGATCCTGCTGGCCGGTCTTCTCGCCAACCTCGCCGGGCTGCTTCTGCTGGGCACCATCGGCGCGGCCACCGACACCCTCGTCCTGAGCGTCTACTTCCTGATCACCGGCGTCGGCATCGGCATGATCCCGATGGTCGTACTGACCACCGTCCAGAACAGCGTGCCCGCCACCGATCTCGGTGCCGCAAGCGCCGTGGTCACCTTCGCCCGCTCCATCGGGGCGGCCTTCGGAGTCGCCGTCTTCGGCGCCCTCCTCAGCACCGGCTTCGCCGAGCGCACCCACGGTCTGCCGACCGCCGACGGCTTCGACGCGGCCCGCCCCGACACCATCGGCCGACTGCCCGCCGCCCTGCGCGACACCGTTCTGGACGCCTTCGCTCGGGCCACGGCCACTGGCTACCTCTGGATCGCCCCCACCCTCGCGGTCGGCATCCTCCTCGCACTCCTCCTCGGGCCGGCCCGCAAGAGCGGTGCGGCAGGCCGCAAGAGCGAGGGGGCGACGCCCACCCTCGGGTCCGCGGTCGCCGACGCCAAGGACTCCGTCCCCGCCGCCTGACCCACCGGACTCCACGCCCTCGACCGGCCGACGCCCTCACCGGGTGCCGGCCGGCGGGCGAGCGAGGGATGCGGCGGAGGAACCCGGCGAGGATCTCCGGCGTCCCCTCCGGCTCTCACATCTGCCCTGCCCGGGACATGGCAGCCCACGGCCGCTATGCGGTCCTGCCCCTCGTCGGGTCAGGCCCCGCCGGCTCCGTCCTCCAGGAGGTGAGGATGCACAGGGCGTCGTGGGAAGGGCTGCCGGGGTCGGCGGTCAGGACCATCACGCGTTGACCGGAGCCGTCGGACGCGGCCCAAGTGTCGCAGTCAAGGGTGAGGTCGCCGACCAGCTGATGGTGGTAGCGCTTGGTGCCGTAACTGGCGCTGCTGACGCGGTGTTCGGCCCACCAGGTGCGGAAGTCGGTGTCCTGGACGGTCAGTTCGCCGACGAGACGGGCGAGGTCCGGATCGTCGGTGTCGGACGCGGCCTCCATGCGCAGCGCGGCGACCGCGTTCCGGGCATCATGCGCCCACTCCCGGTGCCTGCCGCGGATCGCGGGGTCGGTGAACATCAGGCGCAGATAGTTGCGCCGGCCCGCCGGGACGGCGGCGAAGTCGGTGTACAGGGCCGTGGCGGCGGCGTTCCAGGCGAGGATGTCCAGGCGTTCCCCGAGAACGAGGGCAGGGGCGTGGGGGAGCTGGTCGAGCAGGCGGCGCATGGCGGGACGTACCCGCTGGGCGGGGCGGCGACGGCGCGGACGTGCGTCGGAGCGGCCGGCGAGTTCGCACAGGTAGCGCTGCTGGTCCTCGTCCAGGCGCAGGGCACGGGCCAGGGTGGTGAGGACGGGAGCGGAGGCGCGGACGCGGCCCTGTTCGAGGCGGGTGTAGTAGTCCACGCTGATCGCGGCGAGCCGTGCGACCTCCTCACGACGCAGTCCCGCGACCCGGCGGGCCGAGTGCGGCTCCGGGAGTCCGCATGCGCGCGGGTCCAACTGCGCCCGACGGGCTCTGAGGAACGCGCCGAGCGCACTGGGAT
Source organism: Streptomyces sp. MK7 (assembly GCF_032658145.1). Lineage (NCBI taxonomy): Bacteria > Bacillati > Actinomycetota > Actinomycetes > Kitasatosporales > Streptomycetaceae > Streptomyces > Streptomyces sp. MK7. The sequence continues at coordinate 78,796 of NZ_JAVACL010000030.1, read as the reverse complement.
CGGAGGGCGAGGTCATGGTGTCCGATCTCCTCCATGTCGCACACGTGACCCGCGGCAGGTACGTGTGACGTGTGACGGTGTGCGGGAAGGCCGGGCGGCGGGCTCTCTTGTCCCACCGCCCTTCGAGGCGAGTCAGCGGACGGTGGCGTGGGCGGCCCGCTCGCCTACGCGCCACTCGTGCCACGTTCATGTGCATGTAGCAAATAAAAGTGCTACATTAAAGTGACATTTATAGGATCGACGACACTGCACGGGAGAACACGCGTGATCACCTACGACCGGCTCTTCATCGGAGGCTCCTGGGTCGAGCCGAGCAACCCGCAGCTACTGGACATCGCCTCGCCACACGACCGGTCGGTGGTCGGCCGCGCCGCGCAGGCCCGGCCGACGGACATCGACCGCGCGGTCGCCGCGGCGCGGGCGTCCTTCGAGGCGGGCGAGTGGCGCCTGACCCCGCCGGCGGAGCGGATCGCGGTCCTGCGGCGGTTCAACGCCCTTCGCGAGCAGAACGCGGAGAAGATCGCGCGTCTGATCTCGCTGGAGAACGGCTCGGCCGGATGGTTCACCCGGGCCGGCCAGCCCGGCCTGACCCGACAGGCGAACGCCTACCTGAAGGCGGCGGAGGAGTTCGCCTGGGAAGAGCGGCTCGTCCCCTCCGACCCGGCATCCCCGGTGCGTAGCGTGGTGCGCCGCGAGGCGGTCGGCGTCGTCGCCGCCGTGATCCCCTGGAACTCGCCCTTCTCCTCGGCCACGTCGAAGATCATCCCGTCCCTGGTCGCCGGTAACTCCGTAGTTCTGAAGGTGTCCCCGGAGAACTCGCTGAGCATGGGCTTCCTGGCCGAGCTGCTGGAGCGGGTGGGACTGCCCGAGGGCGTGATCAGCGTCCTGCCCGCGGACCGCGAGACCAGCGAGTACCTCGTCTCGCACAGGGACGTCGACAAGATCGCCTTCACCGGCTCGACGCGCGCGGGCCGCCGCATCGCCTCGATCGCGGGTGAGCAACTCAAGCGGGTCAGCCTGGAACTGGGCGGCAAGTCCGCCGCCATCATCCTTGCCGACGCCGACATCGAGAAGGCCGTCGCGGGCCTGAAGTTCTCCTCCCTGCTCAACAATGGCGAGTCGTGCATCGCGCAGACCCGGATCCTGGCCCCGCGCAGCCGGTACGAGGAGGTCGTGGCCGCCCTGGAGGACCTGGTCGGATCGCTGAAGGTCGGCGACCCGAACGACCCCGACACCTTCATCGGCCCGATGATCCGCCCCGACCAGCAGGAGCGGGTGCGCGACTACATCCAGCTCGGCATCGACGAGGGCGCCCGCCTGGTCACCGGCGGACCGCACATCCCGAAGGGGCTGGAGAAGGGCAACTACGTCACGCCCACCGTCTTCGCCGACGTCGACAACTCCATGCGTATCGCTCAGGAGGAGATCTTCGGCCCGGTCCTGGTGGTCATCGCCTACGACGACGAGGACGATGCCGTCCGCATCGCCAACGACTCGGAATACGGCCTCTCCGGCGGCGTCTGGTCGTCCGACGAGGAACACGCCCTGGCCGTCGCCCGCCGCGTCCGCACCGGCACCGTCACCGTCAACGGCGCCTCCGTCGCCTTCGACGGCCCGTTCGGCGGCTTCAAGGCCAGCGGCATCGGCCGTGAGTACGGCGCGGTCGGGCTCGGCACCTACACCGAATACAAGACGATCACCGTCTGACCGTCGTACGAGACAGGACACCAGGTGATCCGGCGCCGCCCTCAGCTGCTCCAACAGCCGCACCACCCGGCGGAAATCACGAAGCCGCGACGGGAGACGCCCCGTCAGCCCCTGCCGTCGTCGACGGTTCTCCTCCAAGCCGGACGTAGCCTGTGCCGCGTACCGCGACCGGAGCGAGGCGGCTGATCGGCTGGTCACGACCGTTCACTCCCTCGACATGGATGATGTTGCGCTTGGCACCAACGTCGAGCGCACTCGCACGGGTCCCCGTCGGTTCACACATGCCGCCACATGTGCGTCGGTCGTACGGGCCGTGCCCAGCGCACCTACGCTCGCGGTTCGGGGCCGGGCTCGACGCCCGGTTCCCCGGCGCGCGCCCGGTCAGGACGGCGTCGGCGGCACGGACGAGGTGTTCGTCGTCGCCGCGGCGGGAGCCGACTTCGTGAGGGCGCGGTGCGCTGCTGCGGCCTTGATCCTGTTGCCGCAGGACTCCATGCCGCACCCTGACGCCGCATGCCCCGGGAGCGGTCGATGCGGACCCGGGTGCACTCGAGATGGCCGCACTCCTTCAGCAGGGGCATGTCCGGGCCGCTGAGCAGCTCCACCGCCTCCCGCACGACCGCCGACGCTTGCTCGGGCGTCGCCTCGGTGAGCCGCCCGGTCAGGGTGAGCTGGGGCGTCACGGGGGCCTTGCGTGCGGCGGCGTCGACCAGGTCGAGCGCCTTCTGGTCGGACCCCTCACCGAGGCGACGGTCGGTCACGAGCCGGCAGACGGCCTCGCGGACCGCCATCGCCTCCTGGACGTCGTCCTCCCGGCCCGGAGTGACCGTGTCCACCAGCCCGGACTCCAGGTACCAGGCGTTCAACGGCTCCGGCGTCACGAACATCTGGAACCGGGTCGAGCGCCGGGCGCGGAGGGTGGCCGCCAAGCCGAGGGCCGGGCCGGGTGACAGGAACGTCACGGTTCCAGGCGGTGTTCGCGGCCCTGCCACCGTCGGCGCAGCCACCGGTCGTGGCTGGCCACGACGACCGCGCCGGGGCCGGGCCCCAGCGCGGCCTCCAGTTCGTCGCACAGGGCGGGGGAGAGGTGGTTGGTGGGCTCGTCGAGCAGGAGGAGGTGCGGTGGCCGGGCCACCAGGAGGGCCAGGGCCAGTCGCCTGCGTTGCCCCACCGACAGCTGCCCGACGGGCTTGTCCAGGTCCGCCTCGTGCAGCAGGCCGAGCGAATCCAGGGGCACCTTTTCCGCCTGCTGCACGCCAAGCGCCAGCTCGTAGGTGTCCCGGACCGTGCGGTCGTACCGCTCGAACACGGTGTCCTGGGTGAGCAGGCCCACCGTCAGCCGGCGCCGCCGGACCACCTCGCCCTCGGCCGGCAGACGTCCGGCGAGTACTGCGAGCAGCGTCGACTTGCCCGCCCCGTTGCCGCCCGTGACCAGCAGCCGGTCGGTCGGCGACACCTCCAGGCCGTCCAGTGCGAGTCGGCCGGGCACTCGCACCTTGCTCAGTGACACGAGCGGTTGCGGGCCCTCCTGACCGCGCGCGGCCGGCGCTCCGGCCGCGAACCGCAGCGGGCGGGGCGGCTCGGCGACCCGGGTGCGCTCCAGCTCCTCCAGCCTCCGGGTGGCGTTGCGGACCCGGCGGGAGATCTGGCTCTGCACCCGGCCCGCCCGGTGGCCGTAGCCCATCTTCTCGTTGTCGGTGCGGCCCCGGTCCGGCGCGACCCGGTGCGCGGTCACGCCCGCGGACTCCCGCAGCGCCTCCAGTTCCTCCTGCTCCTCGGCGTACCGCCGCTCCCAGCGCTCGCGTTGGGCGCGCTTTTCCGCGAGGTAGGCGCTGTAGCAGCCGCCGTAGCGGACCGGGCCGTCCACCGCCGGGTCGAGGTCGATCAGGTCGGTGCAGACGGCGTCGAGGAACGCCCGGTCGTGGCTGGCGACGACGACCGTGCCGGGCAGGCCGCGGATCTGCTCCTCCAGGAAGGCGGCGGCGCCGTCGTCGAGGTGGTTGGTCGGCTCGTCGAGGAGCAGAGCCGACGGGCGGCGTACGAGGAGGGCGGCCAGGGCGAGCCGGCCGCGCCGGCCGCCGGAGAGCGAGCCGAGGGTGCGGTCGTGGCCGAACGCGGCCAGGCCCAGGCCGTCCAGGACCAGGGCGGCCCGGCGGTCGGCGTCCCAGGACTCCCGGTGCTGGGCCTGTTCCAGGCGCCTGCCGTATGCGTCGAGGAGGTCAGGGTCTTCCGGGGTCCGGGCCAGCTCTTCGCCGAGCCGGTCCAGTTCGGTGAGGTCCTCGCGGGCCTCGCGCAGCGCCTCGTCCAGCACCGCGGCGATCGTGGCCTCGGCGTCGTACGGCATCTCCTGGTGGAGGAAGCCCAGGTCGGCAGGGCGGGTGACGCTGCCCGCGTCGGGTTCGTCGACACCCGCGAGGACGCGCAGCAGGGTGGACTTGCCGACGCCGTTCTCCCCGATCAGGCCGATGCGGTGGCCGGGGGAGACGGTCAGGGAGATGCCGTCGAGGACGCGGCGGCCGCCCAGGTTGCGGACGAGGTCGTGGGCGATCAGTGCGGACACAGGTATCCCCTCACGGGTGAGCGGTGGGCGGCCCGCCGGGCGCGCGGCGCCTCGGACGCGGGCCATGGCACACGTCACCGGCTCACATCTCGTGCGCCCCTGTTTCCTTGAGCGTGCCGTCGGCCAGCCGCAGCCGGCGGTTCACACCGATCTCGGCGAGGAACCGTTCGTCGTGGCTGACCACCATGAAGGCGCCCCGGTAGGAGTTGAGCGCGCTCTCCAGCTGGCCCGCGCTGACCAGGTCGAGGTTGTTGGTGGGCTCGTCGAGCAGCAGCAGGTGCGGGGCCGGTTCGGCGCACAGGACGCAGGCCAGCGTGGCGCGCAGGCGTTCGCCACCGGACAGGACGCCGACCGGGAGGTGGGCGCGGGCGCCCCGGAAGAGGAAGCGGGCGAGCAGGTTCATGCGCTCCGCCTCGGGCCGCTCCGGGGCGAACTCGGCGAAGTTCTGGGCGACCGTGCGGTCCAGGTCAAGCAGGTCCAGGCGCTGGGAGAGGTAGGCGATCCGGCCGTCGTTGCGCTTGATCTCGCCGCTGTCCGGGGCGAGATCACCGGTGACCAGCCGCATCAGGGTGGTCTTTCCGGCGCCGTTGGGGCCGATGAGGGCGATGCGCTCGGGGCCGCGGACGGTCAGGTCGACGCCGCCAGGGGCGAACACGTCACGGTCGCCGAGGCGGACCTGCATGCCTTCGCCGAGGAAGAGGTTGCGGCCTGCGGGCACCTGGGTGTCGGGCAGTTCCAGGGTGAGGCGCTGCTCGTCGCGCAGGGCGCGTCCGGCTTCGTCGAGGCGGGCCTTGGCCTCGCTGACCCGGGAGGCGTGCATGGTGCCGGACTTGCCCGCGGCCTCCTGGGCGCCGCGCTTCATGTTGCCGGCGAAGATCTTGGGCAGACCGGCGTTCTTGAGGTTCTTGGAGGCGTTGCTCATCCGGCGCTCGGCGCGTTCGCGGGCCTGCTGCATCTCGCGCTTCTCGCGCTTGAGCTCCTGCTCGGCGTTGCGGACGTTCTTCTCGGCGACCTCCTGCTCGGCGCGCACGGCCTCCTCGTACTCGGTGAAGTTGCCGCCGTACAGGCGCAGTTCATCGCTGCCGAGTTCGGCGATGCGTTCCACGCGGTCGAGCAGGGCGCGGTCGTGGCTGACCAGGAGCAGGGTGCCGTTGAAGTCCTCCAGGACGTCGTAGAGCTTGTGACGGGCCTGGAGGTCGAGGTTGTTGGTGGGCTCGTCGAGGAGGAGGACGTCGGGGCGCTTGAGGAGCTGCGCGGCGAGGCCGAGGGAGACGACCTGGCCGCCGCTGAGCGTGCTCAGGCTGCGGTCCAGCGTGAGGTCGGCCAGGCCCAGGCGGTCGAGCTGGGCGCGGGTGCGCTCCTCGATGTCCCAGTCGTCGCCGATGGTGGTGAAGTGTTCCTCGGCGACGTCCCCGGACTCCACGGCGTCCAGGGCACGGATCACCGCGGCGACGCCGAGCACCTCGGCGACCGTGAGACCGTCGGTCAGGGGGAGGCTCTGCGGGAGGTGGCCGAGCGTGCCGCCGACGGACACCGAGCCGGTGGCGGGCTTGAGTTCACCGGCGATCAGCTTGAGCAGGGTGGACTTGCCGGAGCCGTTGGGGGCGACGAGGCCGGTGCGGCCGCTGGTCACGGTGAAGGACAGGTCCCGGAAGACAGGTGTGTCGTCGGGCCAGGCGAAGGAGACGTTCGAGCAGACGATCGCGGCGTCGGACATGGAGGCGACCTCGAAGGAACGAGGGCAGAGCTCTGGACCTCTGCCCTGGCAGACGTGGGAAAAGGGGTACGACGAAGACGGGCCACCTCGGCAGCGCTCCTGAGCGCCGGCCGGGGGCCGTCAGATCCGGATCTCACCCGGAGATGTCGTCTTCACCCACCACGTCTGTGACTCCTCGATCAACGGCCAACGTCGGTCCCCAGCCTAACAGCCGTGTCCCACTCGGACCGATGGTGTGGTTCTTCGAGGACCCCGAGGCGCGGCTGGGGATGCGCACCGGGTATGTCAGCCGGTCGTGGGCGGAGCGGTGTCACGCGCGGTGGCTGGGCGAGGAGCGCAAGAGTGACGGGCCGGCCGACCGTCGAATGACCTAACACGCCCCGCACACCGGCCGGCCGGGGGCCCGGGGCGAGGACAGTCAACTGACTGTCGTCGGGACCAGCGGCGTACGGACAGGGTGAGCCGTGCACATATGCCGGCGCTTCACACGCGCACCTGCTTCCTTCACCTGCTTCCCTCACCCACTTCCCTGGATGGACAAGCAATGAGACGACTTCTGACCGTCCTCGCGGCCGGTGTGCCGCTGGCCGCGGCGGTATGCCTGCCGAGCGCCTCGGCGGAGACCCGCGACGACTCCACCGCCACGGCGTTCACCTGCTCGGCACCTTCGGTGAAGGCCCCGGCCGGAACCGCGGTGGAGTCCGTGACGGCGACCGCCCAGGCCGGCGGCACCATCATCGGTACCGGTGTCCTCCAGGGGTCGGTCTCCGACGTCCCGGCTTTCTGCGAGGTGACCGTCACGCTCACGCACCCGGGCGCCGACGACCACGCCAAGGTTCGGACCTGGCTGCCCGCCGACGGCTGGAACGGTCGCTTCCAGGGGCTCGGGGGCGCCGCCTACCTGGCCGGCGACAACGACGTGGGCCTGGGCACCGCGGTCAAGAACGGCTACGCCGCCGTCACCACCGACGCTGGTGTGGGCGACGCCGTCGACACCAGCTGGGCGCTGAACAGCGAGGGCCAGGTCGACACCGCGCTGCTGAAGAACTTCGCCTCCCGCTCCCAGCACGAGGCGGCGGTCGTGGGCAAGGAGGTCGTCGACGGGGTGTACGGAAAGGGTCCCGCGTACTCCTACTTCAACGGCTGCTCCACCGGCGGACGCCAGGGCTACATGGAGGCTCAGCGCTACCCCGACGACTACGACGGCATCCTCGCCGACGCACCCGCCGTGAACTGGGACGAGTTCGAGGTCGCCACGCTGTGGCCCCAGGTGGTCATGAACAACGAGAAGACCCACCCGTCCCGGTGCGACTTCGACCCGCGCCGGCTGATCGGCACCAAGGTCGTGTGCGAGGGCAAGGAGCTCACCGTCACGGCGGCCGACGCGGCCGTGGTGCGCAAGATCTGGGACGGCCCGCGCACCGCCTCGGGCAAGAAGCTCTGGTACGGCGTCCCGGTCGGCGCCGACCTCAGCGCGCTGGCCGGAGCCGACCCGTTCCCGGTGCCGGCCGCCTGGGTCAGGCTCTGGGTGGCGAAGGACCCCTCCCTGGACCTCTCGACGATCACCTACAGCCGGTTCGCGCAGCTGTTCAAGCAGTCCCAGGCCGAGTACGACAAGGTCATCGGCACGGACGACCCGGACCTGTCGGGCTTCCGCGACTCCGGCGGCAAGCTGCTGACCTGGCACGGCGACGCCGACCAGTACATCCCCACCCAGGGCACCGTGCAGTACCGCGACAAGGTCGAACGGGAGCTCGGCGGCGCCAGGAAGGTCGATGACTTCTACCGCCTCTTCCTCGCCCCGGGCACGGTTCACTGCGGCCTCAACAAGGGTGACGGCACGACCGACGACCTCGGCGCCCTGACCGCCTGGGTCGAGCACGGCAAGGCGCCCAAGACGCTGCCCGCCGTCCTGATCGACGTCTCCGGCCGGAACGTCACCCGCGACCTGTGCAGGTACCCGCAGGTGTCCCGCTACACCGGCCACGGCGACCCGGCGCTCGCCTCCAGCTTCCGCTGCGTCTCCCCGACCCGGCACTGACCGGGCCGACGGCGCCTCCCTGACCCGAGAAAGGCCGAACCATCATGAGCACGCAGACATCGCCGCCGGCGAACCAGGCGGCGGCCACCGGCGAACGAGACTCCCTGCTGCGGCTGTACCTGAGCCGCGGAGTCCTGGCCGTGGCCTGGGCCCTGGCGTTCGCCGGAGCCCACGAGGACCTCGACGCCGTCGCGATCACGCTGCTGGTCGTCTACCCGCTGATCGATGCGGTGTCTTCACTGATCGACCACCGGGCCACCCCGAACGGCGCCGAGCGCCGGGTCACCGCGTTCAACGGCGTGCTCAGCACGCTGGCCGCCCTCGCGATCGGCATCGCCGGAGCCCGTGACGAGGCAGCGGTGCTCCATGTGTTCGGAGCCTGGGCGATCGTCTCCGGTGCCGCCCAGGTGATCGTCGGACTGCGGCGGCGCGGCCCCGAGCTGGGCAAGCAGTGGCCGACCCTGATCTCGGGCGGCCTGTCCTTCCTCGTCGGCATCACCTACAACGTCCAGGCCACGGGCGACCACCCCTCGCTCGGCGTCCTGTCGGTGTACGCCACGGGCGGCGGGGTGGGGTTCGTCCTCCAGGCCCTGCTGCTGGGCTGGAAGTCCCGCCAGCTGCGTGCACGGGCTGTGTGACCTGCTCGCGCACCGCCTTTCGACCCGCGGCCTTTCGGACCGTGGGTCGAAACATTGCCGGACCACGGCACCCCTCGCAGGCCGGTGATCGCGTCATGGCTTTCGCGCATCGGCCGGTGGTGAGCCGGCGTGGGCGCCGGCGCCGCACCCGTCCTGTGCGCCGTCGGCACGTGTGTGAGGGAGGGCAGGTTCTTTCCCGGCCAATGATTTGTCTCTCCCGCGATGGGAGCGGGTGTCGGAGTGTGGAGACACGCTCGACGTGAGCGGCTTCGACCTCTCAGAAGGAGTTGTTCTCATGGCCAGGACCTCTGTCGCTTTCGACAGCGCCGGTATCGAGATCGCGGCACACCTCTACGTACCCGACAGCGAGGTTCCGGCTCCCCGGCCGGCGCTGGTGGTCGGCCATCCCGGCACCGGGGTGAAGGAGCAGACCTCCGGCACCTACGCCCGGCTGATGGCCGAGCGCGGGTTCGTCACCCTCGCCTTCGACGCCGCCTACCAGGGCGAGTCCGGCGGTCTGCCGCGTGGCCTTGAGGACCCCGCCCAGCGGGTGGAGGACTTCAAGGCGGCCGTGTCCTGCCTGACCACGCGCGACGAGGCCGACCCCGAGCGGATCGGTCTGCTCGGCATCTGCGCCTCCGGCAGCTGCTCGCTGGCCGCCACCGGCGGTGACCACCGGGTCAGGGCCGTGGCGACCGTGTCCACCGCCGACCCCTCCCGCCAGTTCCGGCTCGGCGCGGACGGCGCCCAGGACCCGGCCGTCTTCCAGAGCCTGTTGGACGCCGCGGCCCAGGCCCGCACCAGCGCCGCTCGCGGTGAGGACCCCGGCGTCATGACCGTGTTCCCCGAGACCGCCGAACAGGCCGAGGCGCTCGGTGGACAGCACGGGCGGGAGGGCTTCGAGTACTACTGCACCACGCGCGGCGAGCACGAACGCTCCGCGAAGTACCTGGCCTGGGAGAGCATCGACAAGCTCGCCGGGTACGACGCCTTCTTCGCCGTCCCCCTCATCGCCCCCCGCCCCGTCCTCCAGGTCATCGGGGAGCACGCCGTCACGGCCTGGATGGCCGTCGAGGCCCACCAGCGGGCCACCGGCCCCAAGGAGCTCCACCGGATCAAGGGCGCCGGCCAACTTACGACAGGCATCGCCCCGCAGGGGCGCGGTGCTCGCACTTCGCTGCTACGGACGGGAGTTGGCCCGGCCCCGGCGGCCGCCGACGTCCGCTTCGAGAAGGTGACCTTCGCCCACGGGAGCGCCACAGGGTCGCCGGCATGGACCGGCTCGTCGTCCTCGACCGCGGCGAGATCGTCGAACAGGGCACGCACCAGGCGCTGCTCGCCTCGGGCGGCGCCTACGCCAAGCTGTGGCACCACCAATCGGGCGGCTTCCCCGACTCCTCGGCCGCCTGAGCCGTACGCCTTCCCTGGGACCGTCAGGCCGCGCCGAACGCCGAGAACGCCCACCCCGTGGCCTGGTGCGTCGCATCGCCCGGCAGCGCGGCCCGCGCGTCGCGCAGGGCCTCGGCCAGGGACAGGCCGGAGCCGAGCCCCTTGTGCAGGGCGAGCATCAACGGCACCACCGCCTCGTCGTTGACGGGCGCGCTGCACGCCACCACCCCGGCCGTGCCCAGCGGCAGCAGCGCGGTGACCAGGCCGAGGAGCTCGTCGGCGCCGACGGAGGCGAACCGGGCGGTGTCGCAGCAGGACAGGATGATCCGGTACGGGCTGCGGTCCAGGCGCTCGAAGTCGTGCACGATCAGCGGGCCGTCGGCCATCGTCAGCGACGAGAACAGCGGGCTGTCGGCGCGGAAGGTGCCGTGCGCGGCGATGTGCGCGAGCCCGGCGCCGTCCAGCTCCCGCAGCACCCGCGACACATGGGCGGCGTCGCCCTCCAGCACGGTCGGCGACCCGTACCGGCCGGCCAGCTCCGGCACCTCCGCGCCGCCGGTCGCCAGACCGGGGCCGCGCACCAGCACCTGCCGGGAGTCGGGCGGCGGCTCCGTCTCCCGGGCGCGCAGCCAGCTGCTCGCCGACGGCGACACGCTCAGCACCCGCTCCCGCAGCGCCGGCAGCAGCGCCCACGGCACCCGGTGCAGCGAGCCCGGCGGCACCACCACGACGGCTCCCGTGCCCAGGTGCCGGGCGGCCGGACCGAGCAGCAGCTCCTGAAGGCGCCGCCCGGCCGCCTCCACCAGTGGCAGCCGGGCCGCCGCCCCGGGATGGGCCAGCCGCCGCAGCCCCGCCTGCACATGCTCCGCCTCGACCACCGCGTCCGCGAGCCGGCCGGCCTCGAAGCGCCGTACCCGCCCCTGTCCGCACAGCAGCACATGCACCCGGCCGTCCAGCACGGCCAGTTCGACCAGCCGCGCGTCCCCGAGCCGCGCCAGCAGCCGGCCCGGCTCGAACCGGTCGCCGCCACCCGGCGCGGCACCGCGCAGATGCAGGGTGCGGGAGCGGATCTCCCGTTCCAGGCGCCGCTGTTCCCGCTCCAGCGCCGGGACCGGATGGCCGTCCTGGCGGGCCTCCTGCGCCCGGGCGGCGATCTCCCGGAACGCGGTCAGGCCACTGAGCAGCGCCGGATCGGCGGGCGGCCGGGTCGGCGGCGCGGACAGCACCGTGGCCCGCCAGCGCTCGCTCCACACCAGCAGCCGCCGGGGCTCACCCGAGGCGAGGGCCGACTCCTGGGCCAGCGCGGCCAGTTCACCGCCCTGCGCGGTGGCCCGCGCCCGCAACTCGGAGGCACCGAGCGTCATCCGGTGGTCGTCCAGCACGTCCAGGCCGCGCCGGCAGGCCTCCAGCACACCCCGGCCCGAGCCGGCCGCCCGCGCCCGCAGCGCCTGCGCGGCCCAACCGGTCATCCGCGCCAGCGGCGGCCCGCCGTGCCGGCTGCGCGCGGCGACGGCCAGATGGTGCTCCGCCTGGGCGGGCCGGCCCAGGGCCAGCGCGATCCGGCCCGCCAGCAACGACGCCTCCGGCGCGGCCGGGGAGCCGAAGGCGGCCAGCCGCTCGGCCACCGCCGCGGCGTCCGCGACCAGCCGGCCGGAGCGGCGCCCGACGGCCACCCGCGCCTCGATCAGCACCAGCCGGGCATGCGTCTCCCACCAGGCGCGCCGCTGACCGGCGAACAACCGCACGGCCTTCGTCGCCCGCGCGATCGCCGTGTGCGGGTCGTCCGCCAGCCGTGCCGCGCGCGCCGCCGCCAGCAGCAACTCGGCCTTGCGGGTCGACTGGCCGCCCAGCCGGTCGAGTTCGGCGATCGCCGTGTCCGCCTCGGCCAGTGCCTCCGGCGCCAGCCCCGCCGCCATCAGCACCTCGCAGCGCCGGATGTTCAGCATGAAGGTGGGCGTGCCGAGCTTGGCGTAGCGCTCCTCGGCCTCGTCCAGCAGCCGCAGCGCCGCCGGGATGTCGCCCCGCCGGAACGCGGCAAGGCCCCGGCTCTCCACGGCGTCGGCCTTGTCGTGCTCCTGCCCGGTGGTGTCCCACAGTGCCTCCGCCGCGGTGAAGTCGGCGTCCGCCCGCTCCACCGCACCCAGCGCCAGGTGCACGGTGGCCCGCAGCGTCAGCGCCCGCGCCGTCCAGATCACGTCGTCGGCCTGCCGCAGCACGGGCACGGCCCGCCGTACGTCCTCCAGCGCCCGACGGTGCCGGCCCAGCACCCACCACACGTACGCCCGCCGGTACAGCACCCGCGCCCGGGTGTGCCCCGTCCCGCGCGCCACGCCCTCCTCGAACGCCGCGAGCCCGTCCCGGGTGCGGCCCGCGTGCACCAGCGCGACCCCGAGCGTGGCCAGCACGTCGGCCTCCCGCTCGGCCGAGCCCGCCCGCGCCGCCAGGTCCCGGGCGCGCCGCAGATGCCGCAGGGCCGGGCGCATGTCGCCGAAGTCCCGCTGCCAGATACCGATCACCTGGTGCGCCACCGAGGCGTGCAGCGGCGGCGGACCGGCATCAAGCAGCGCCCGCGCCCGGGCCAGCGCCTCGGCCGGGTCGGCGAACACCATCGGCAGCAGTTCCGGCACCGACTCGCTTCCCGCTGTCACCCACCGGATGGTAGTGGCACCGAAGTGACGCCGGAACCGCGTCCTGGGTGTTCGACGCTGTATCAACCGAGGGCCCGGAGGCTCTGACTGTACGACCATCGCCCCAAGGGGAGGACACCCACGCCATGGCACCACAGCGATTCCACGAGCAGTTCGACCAGATCCAGCGCTCGATGCCCGACGTCCCCCTGGCGATGGGCCCGGACGACTCGGCCGAGTTCTTCTACGAGAAGGGGGTCGTCCTCGCCCGCGACGGCGAGGATGCCCGGCTGGTCGAGGACACCGTCCGCACGCACTTCACCGCGGCGCCCGACCTCAGCGCGGACCATGTGCGCCGGGCGAGCCCCGGGACCAACCGCACCGGCATCACCCGGATCCAGGTCGGCGACCCCTCGGCCGGCGACCGCGGCGGCGATCTCGCCGTCGCGCACGCCCTGCGCGCGCTGCGCGAGCCCGAGGGCCGGGCCGGCCGCCGCCTGGTCAGCCGAAACCACGTGGTGTCCATCGCGGTCAACGCCTGCCCGGGCGACGAGCCCGTGCCCGCCCCGTTCAGCCAGGGCACCAACCCCGTTCCCGCCGAGGACGTTCACGACCCGGACACCGCCGTCGGCGTCCTGGTCATCGACACCGGCCTCACCCACGACTACCGTGCGGACCCGCTGCTCGCCCACGTCACGGGCGACGGCCAGGTCCGGGAGACGGACGGCGACGGCGTCCTCCAGCAGTACGTCGGCCACGGCACGTTCATCGCCGGACTCGTCGCCGCGGTCGCGCCCAACACCGACATCACCGTCCGCAACACCCTCAACGACGCCGGCGCCATCCTGGAGTCCGACTTCGGGCACAAGCTGTTCGAGGCGGTGGACCAGCACGGCTGGCCGGACATCATCAGCCTCTCCGCCGGCAGCTCCAACGGCCGCGTCGACGGCCTGCTCGGCGTCGACGCCTTCATGCGGGAACTGCGCGCCCGCGGCACCCTGCTCGTCGCCGCCGCCGGCAACAACTCCAGCGCCACCCCGTTCTGGCCCGCCGCCTACGCCGGCCTGTCCGACGACTGGGCGGACTGCGTCCTGTCCGTCGGCGCGCTGCGCGGCGACGGAGAGTTCGGCGCCTGCTTCAGCAACCACGGCGCCTGGGTGCGGGCGTACGCCCCCGGCGAGCGGCTCACCAGCGCGCTCACCGGCTTCACGACCCCCGTGCCGTACGTCTACCAGCACTCCACGTACGACGCCTGCCGGTTCGGCTTCCAGTACGCCTGCACCTGCCAGTACCCACGCCACACCGGCCTGCTGAGCGAGACGCGGGAGAGCACCGGGGGCAAGGCGGACCAGGTGATGTTCGAGGGGTACGCGCACTGGAGCGGCACCTCCTTCGCCACCCCCGTGGCCGCCGGCCTGGTCGCCGCCCACATGACCGCGCACAAGGAGCGCGACCCGCGTGCCGCCTGCCGGCAGCTGCTGTCCGCCAACACCGAGTACGCGGAAGTGCGCGGGGCGCACGTCCCGGCGCTGCGCCCGCCCACCTGGCGCCCGGTGCCCGTCCGGCCCGCTCTGCCGGCATGAGTACCGGAACAATCCCCTCCGCGGCGTACGATGACATGCCGTACACGAGGGGTGAGTTGGTGGATCGTGCAGATGTCGGCGCGCTCGTCCAGTCCGCCGTCGACGGGGACGCGTCGGCCTGGAAGGCGCTGGTGGAGGGGCTCAGCCCGCTGGTGTGGTCGGTGGTGCGCGCGCACCGGCTCTCCGACGCCGACGGGCACGAGGTGTACCAGACCGTCTGGTTCCGCTTCGCCCAGCACCTGGGGCGGATCAGGGAACCGGACAAGGCGGGCTCCTGGCTGGCGAGCACCGCGCGCCACGAGTGCCTGAAGACGCTGCGGAGCCTGAGCCGGCTGACGGTGACCGACGATCCGCAACTGCTGGACCGGGTCAGCGAGGACGGCTCGCCGGAGCAGTCGCTGCTCGACTCCGAGGAGGCCGCCGCGCAGAGCGAGCGGATCCGCCGGCTGTGGCAGGAGTTCGAGCGACTCGGCGACCGCTGCCGCCAGTTGCTGCGGGTGCTGATGGCCTCGCCGCCCCCCAGCTACCAGGAGGTGTCCGCCGCGCTGGGCGTCGCCGTGGGCAGCATCGGACCACTGCGCCAGCGCTGTCTGCGGCGCCTGCGCGCACGACTCGACGCACGGGGGACCTCGTGAACGACGACGACCACACCCTCATGAGGGACGGCGACGACGGCGCCGGCGGGTTCGAGGAGGCGGTGCTGGAGCAGGAACTGCGGCAGGCCGCCGCCGTCCTGGACCCGGTGCCGGAAGCCCTGCGCCAACTGGCCGTCGAGGCCTACGCGCTGCACGACCTGGACGCCCGCATCGCCGAGCTGACCTTCGACTCGCTGCTCCACGCGCTGCCGGTCAGGGGCGTCACGGACGTGCCGCGGATGCTGACCTTCCAGGCCGGCGAGCTGACCGTGGACGTGGAGGTCTCCGGGGACGGCCTGATGGGACAGGTGATGCCGCCGCAGCCCGCGCGGATCGAGGTACTGAGCGGTCCAGGGGCGGGAGCCCGGCTCACGGCCGACGACCTGGGCCGCTTCACCGCCGACGCCCCGCCCACCGGCCCGTTCGCGCTGCGGCTGCGCACGGGCGGGCACGTGGTGGTCACGGAGTGGCTGCGGGCCTGAGCACCGGCGCGCCCGGGGACCTCACCAGGTGACCGGGAGGGTCTGCGGACCGCGGATCATCGTCCGGCGGCGCCAGGCGACCCGGCCCGGCGCAACCGCGAGCCGCAGGCCCGGCAGCCGGTCCAGCAGCGTGTCCACCAGCAGCTCGGTCTGCAGCCTGGCGAGGACGGCGCCCGTGCAGTAGTGCGGGCCGTTGCCGAACGCCAGATGCGGGTTGGGGTCGCGGTCGGGGTCGATCACGTCCGGGTCCGGGAAGACGTCCGGGTCCCGGTTGGCGGCCAGGTAGGAGACGTAGACGGGCTCGCCGGCGGCGATGCGCACCCCGTGCACCTCGACGTCCTCCAGCACGATCCGGGCCAGGCCGACGGTGCTGCGGTGCGGGATGTACCGCAGCAGCTCGTCCAGGACCGGGCCGCGCGCCTCGGGCCGCTGCCGCATCCGCGCCATCAGCTCCGGCCGCGTCAGCAGCAGGAACAGCATCTGGCCGCAGTTGTGGGTGACGGCCTCCCCGCCGATCTGCAGCGGACCCGCCAGGCCCACCGCCTCCTCCTCGGAGATCTCGCCCCGGCCGACCGCCGCACCGAGCAGCGACAGCACGTCCTGCGCCGTGCTGTCCCGGCGGGCGCGGACCGTGGCGGCGATCCACCCGTACATGCCCTCCTTGGCCCGGTCGGCGGCCTCGGCCCCGCCGGACGTGGAGAGGATCTGCCGGGTCCAGGTGTGCACCTGCCCCCGTTCCGCGACCGGCACCCCCATCACCTCCGCGACCACCGCGATCGGGAACGGCTCCAGCACCCGCTCGACCAGGTCCGCCGGCGGCCCGTCCCGCAGCATCACCTCCACCAGCTCGTCCAGCAGCTCCTGCGCCCGGGGCCGCAGCCGCTTCATCGCGCCGACCGTGAAGGCACCGGCGACCGGCTTGCGCAGCCGGTTGTGGTCGGGCTGGTCGGCCCAGGCCAGCGAGCCGGGGCGCGGCTTGAAGTGCGGAGCCAGCCGGGTGACCTGGCGCCGGGTGACCTCCGTGCGGCTGAACCGCGGATCGTTCGTGACCAGCTTGACGTCGTCGTAGCGGGTGGCCAGCCACGCCCAGCCCTCGCCGTGGGGCAGCCGGACACGGGTGATCGGACCCTCGCGCATCAGCTCGGCGAGCACCGGATCGAACCGTGTGCCCTCCAGGTCGAGCGCGGGCCAGTCCCGTACCGGAGGCGGTGCCGGCCGCTCGGCAGGGGGCGGCGCCGGCCGCTCCACGGGCGACGGCGTCACCGCGGCGGGCGAGGGCGTGGTGATCTCCTGCGTCATACGCCAACCCTCGCCGCGCCCCGGCCGGTTGTCGCGCCGGAGTGCTCCAGCCGGAGGTCAGCCGCCCAGGCCGTCGACGAGGGCGGCCAGCGCCTCGGCGAGCCGGCCGAGACCGGGGCCCGCGGGGCCGCCCGGCTCGCTCATGTACGTGTCCCGGCGGATCTCGACCATCAGGGCGGCGACCCGTGCGTCACGGCCGTAGAACTCCAGCGGCACATAGGTGCCGCCGAACGGGCTGTTCAGGCCCGTCTCGCCGAGGTCCCCGAAGACCTTGCGGGCCTGCCGCACCAGCTCGTCCGGCGTGTGGAAGGCGTCGGTGCCCAGGCACAGGGGCGGCCGCGGGCCCTCGCCGTGCAGCTCGTAGGGCAGGGCGGTGGCCGGGTAGGAGTGGACGTCGACGATCACGGCCCGTCCGGTGGCGGCCAGCCGGTCCGCGACGGCCTCGGTCATGGCCCGGGCGTAGGGGCGGAACCAGCGGGCGAGCAGCGGTTCCGGGTCGGTGTCCGCGGACCGCAGCACCTCGCGGTGCGTGGTGTGCGTGTACACCGCGCCCATGCCGACGGCCGTCATCTCCTCCCGCTCGTCCGGGAACCGCTCCGGGTCGACGACCAGCCGGGAGAGCCGGTTGACGAACCGCCACGGCGTGCGGGCCGAGAGCCGGGCCGCCTCCTCGGCGATCCGGTCGGTGTGGGCGTCGGTGATGTGGTCCAGCTCGCGCTCCAGCGCCGTGTCGCCGAGCACGATGCCGGCGCGGACGGCCGGCGGTATGGCCCGCGCCGCGTGCGGCACATGCAGGATGACCGGTGAGTCGGCGGCGCCGGGCAGCACCTCGAAGGACGGCTGCGCGGCAGCGGCGAAGGACATGGGGCGGCTCCGGGACGGGGGTGGGCTGAGGGGGCGAGCTGTGGAGGTGCGCCCGGGTCGGGCGCGCGGGAACGGTACCGCCGGGCGGCGCGGGGTGCGCCTGGCGGTCCGGGCAGTGGGCGGTGGGCGCGGGCGGCCGGCGGGCGACAGAGCTGATCAGGCCGGGGCCCTGGTGCGGACGGCTGGGGCGGTTCGGGGACGGGGGTGGATGGGGCGGTTGCGCCCACGTCGGGCGGGGCGGGTCCTGCCCGGCGGCGCGGTGTGCACCTGGCCGTGCGAGCGGTGGGTGGTGGGTCCGGGTGGCCGGCGGGCGACACGGCTGTTCTCGGGCCGGGGCCCTGGTGTGGACGGTTGGGGTGGCTCTGGGACGAGGGCGGGTGGGGTGGGTGCGCCCACGTCGGCGGGGAGTGTTCCGCCCGGCGGCGCGGGGCATACCTGGCCGTCCAAGCGGTGGGTGGTGCGCCCGGCCGACCGCCGGACGACAGAGCTGGTCAGGCCGGAGGCCCCGGTGCGGACGCCCCGGGGCGGCTCTGGGACGAGGGGAGGGTGCGCCCACGTCGGGTGGGGAGGGTTCCGCCCGGCGGCGTGGTGTGCGTCTGGCCGTCCGGAGGGCGCGCCCACGTCGGTGGGCGGGGACGGTGCCGCCCCGGCCGGGAGGTGCTCGGCCGGGGCGGTCAAAGGGCCCGCGGGGCGGGAGGCGGGCGTCAGCTCAGGGACGCCAGGGCCTCGTTCCAGGTGGCCGACGGGCGCATGACGGCGGCGGCCTTGGCCGGGTCGGGCTGGTAGTAGCCGCCGATGTCGGCCGGCTTGCCCTGGACGGCGATCAGCTCCTCGACGATCTTCTGCTCGTTGGCGGCGAGCGTCTCGGCGAGCGGCGCGAAGGCCTTGGCCAGGTCGGCGTCCTCGGTCTGCCGGGCCAGCTCCTGCGCCCAGTACAGGGACAGGTAGAAGTGGCTGCCGCGGTTGTCGATGCCGCCGACGCGACGGGTCGGGGACTTGTCCTCGTTGAGGAAGGTCGCCGTGGCACGGTCGAGGGCGTCGGCGAGGACCTTGGCGCGGGTGTTGCCGGTGGCTCCGGCGTACTGCTCGAGGGACGGCACCAGGGCGAAGAACTCGCCGAGGGAGTCCCAGCGCAGGTAGTTCTCCTTGACCAGCTGCTGGACGTGCTTGGGCGCGGAGCCGCCGGCGCCGGTCTCGAACAGGCCGCCGCCCGCCATCAGCGGGACGACCGACAGCATCTTGGCGCTGGTGCCCAGCTCCAGGATCGGGAAGAGGTCGGTCAGGTAGTCGCGCAGCACGTTGCCGGTGACCGAGATGGTGTCCTCGCCTCGGCGGATGCGCTCCACGGACAGCTTGGTCGCCTCGACCGGGTTCAGGATCCGGATGTCCAGGCCCTCGGTGTCGTGCTCCGGCAGGTACTGCTCGACCTTGGCGATCAGGTTGGCGTCGTGGGCGCGGCTCTCGTCGAGCCAGAAGACGGCCGGGTCGCCGGTGGCGCGGGCGCGGGTGACGGCCAGCTTCACCCAGTCCTTGATCGGGGCGTCCTTGGTCTGGCAGGCGCGGAAGATGTCACCGGCGGAGACCGTCTGCTCCAGGACGGCGTTGCCGGCCCGGTCGACCAGGCGGACGGTGCCCGTGACCGGGATCTCGAACGTCTTGTCGTGGCTGCCGTACTCCTCGGCCTTCTGCGCCATCAGGCCGACGTTCGGCACGGAGCCCATGGTCGAGGGGTCGTAGGCGCCGTGGGCGCGGCAGTCCTCGATGACGGCCTGGTAGACGCCCGCGTAGCTGGAGTCGGGCAGGACCGCGAGGGTGTCCTGCTCCTGGCCGTCCGGGCCCCACATGTGGCCGGAGGTGCGGATCATGGCCGGCATGGAGGCGTCGACGATCACGTCGGAGGGGACGTGCAGGTTGGTGATGCCCTTGTCGGAGTCGACCATCGCGAGGGCCGGGCCCTCGGCGAGCTCGGCGTCGAAGGAGGCCTTGATCTCGTCGCCGTTCGGCAGGTTCTCCAGGCCCTTGAAGATGCCGCCCAGGCCGTCGTTCGGGGTCAGGCCGGCCGAGGCGAACGTCTCGGCGTACTTCGCGAACGTCTTCGGGAAGAAGGCGCGCACCACGTGACCGAAGATGATCGGGTCGGAGACCTTCATCATCGTGGCCTTCAGGTGCACGGAGAACAGCACGCCCTCCTGCTTGGCCCGGGCGACCTGCGCGGTGAGGAACTCGCGCAGCGCGGCGACGCGCATCACGGAGGCGTCGACGACCTCACCGGCCTTGACCGGGACCGACTCGCGCAGCACCGTGGTGGAGCCGTCGTCGCCGATCAGCTCGATGCGCAGGGCGCCGTCCTCGGCGATGACGGCGGACTTCTCGGTGGAGCGGAAGTCGTCCGCACCCATGGTCGCCACATTGGTCCTGGACTCGGCGGTCCAGGCGCCCATGCGGTGCGGGTGGGTCTTGGCATAGTTCTTCACGGAGGCGGGGGCGCGGCGGTCGGAGTTGCCCTCGCGCAGGACCGGGTTCACCGCGGAGCCCTTGACCTTGTCGTAGCGGGCGCGGATCTCGCGCTCCTCTTCGGTCTTGGGGTCGTCCGAGTAGTCGGGCAGCGCGTAGCCCTGACCCTGCAGCTCGGCGATGGCGGCCCTCAGCTGCGGGATGGAGGCCGAGATGTTCGGCAGCTTGATGATGTTGGCCTCGGGCGTCCTGGCCAGCTCGCCCAGCTCGGACAGCGCGTCGGGGATCCGCTGGTCCTCGTTCAGGTACTCCGGGAACACCGCGATGATGCGCCCGGCCAGCGAGATGTCACGGGTCTCCACAGCCACACCGGCCTGCCCGGCGTAGGCCTGGACCACCGGCAGGAAGGAATACGTCGCCAGGGCCGGGGCCTCGTCAGTGTGTGTGTAGATGATGGTCGAGTCAGTCACCGGGTGCTCCGCTCCACGTCTGCAACATTGCTCGACATCAAGATATCTCGTGCTCGCCCCCGGCTCGACAGGGGCCCGAACCGGGTCCCGCCGGCGGGGCGGCCCGGTCTCCGGCCGCGCCGGCTCAGCAGCCGGCCACCTCGCGCTCGATCCAGCGGCAGAACGCGTCCCTCGCGTGGGCGTGCCCGGCCCGGCCCCCGCCCCTTGGGGATCCCGTGCCGCCCTGTCGCCGGCGGACGCGGCAGCAGGCCGCGGTCGCGTGCCGCCGACACACACCGGTGGTCGTCCCGCTACGGCGTCTGCTCGCGGTCCGCGCGGGACCACGACGGGGCCGGCCTCCGGGCGCGAGGTTCCGCGCGTGCCGTCGGAGGCCGGCGCGACCGCTCACCCCCCGCGCCACGCCGCGGCGCCCAGCGCGCCTAGCCGACGGGCGCCGCGTCCGTACCGGCCTCCTCGCCGCTTCGCTGGCGGGGAATGGCGGCCGAGCCCGACTGGATCGTCACCGTTCGCTGCGGGAAGGGGATGCCGATGCCCTCCTCGCGGTAGCGGCGGTGCAGCCGCTTGATGAACTCGTGCTTGATCCGGTACTGGTCGCTGAACTCGCCGACTCCGAGGATCACCGTGAAGTCGATGCTGGACTCACCGAACGTGTGGAAGCGCACGGCGGGCTCGTGGTCCGGGACCGCGCCGGTGATCTCCGTCATCACCTCGGCGACGACCTCGGTGGTCACCCGCTCCACGTGCTCCAGGTCACTGTCGTAGTCGACCCCTGCCTGGACCAGGATGGTCAGCTGCTGCTCGGGACGCGTGAAGTTGGTCATGTTCGTCCCCGCGAGCCGGCCGTTGGGGATGATGACCAGGTTGTTCGACAGCTGCCGGACGGTGGTCTGACGCCAGTTGATGTCCTCGACGTACCCCTCCTCCCCGCTGCTGAGCCGGATGTAGTCGCCGACCTGGACGGTCTTGGAGGCGAGGATGTGGACACCGGCGAAGAGGTTGGCGAGGGTGTCCTGCAGGGCGAGGGCGACGGCGAGACCGCCGACACCCAGGGCCGTGAGCAGTGGGGCGATGGAGACCCCCAGCGTCTGCAGCACCACCAGGAAGCCCATCGCCAGGACCAGGGCCCGGGTGATGTTGACGAAGATGGACGCCGAGCCGGCGACCCCGGAGCGGGACTGGGTGAGACTTCGCACCAGGTCGCCGACCACGCGGGCCGCGGAAGCCGTCACGACGGCGATCAGCAGCACCGTCAGCGCCTGGTTGACGTGGTGCTGCACCGCCGTCCTCAGCGGCAGCGCCGCCGCCGCGCCCGCCGCGCCGCCCGCGATGACCGCCCACGGCACCACCGTGCGCAGTGCGTCCACGATGACGTCGTCGCCGCTCCAGCGGGTCCGCTCGGCGTGTTTCGCCAGCCAGCGCAGCAGGCCGCGGGACACGAAGGCGGCCAGCAGGCCCGCGGCCACGGCGATGGCGGCGAGGATCAGGTCGTGCAGGGTCGGCTCGCGGGTCACCGGTCACCTCCGTGGAGACGTTCCGCTGCGCACGGGACAGCCGACGGCCGGATGGGGGGTGTCGTCACGTTCTCACCTGCTCGAGTGCGGGATGTGCGGACACGCCGGACCCGGTGGACGCCGGGCAGCGGCGCGACCGCTCATCCTGCCGCATCCGGCAGGGGCGTTCGAACCCGGCCCGGAGGCCGGGTCCGGTCGGTCAGACGATGCCCTCGGCCAGTTCCGCCTGGTCGCGCTCCGTGCCGTACGCGGCGGCGGTGGGCGTCCCGTACGAGCGGCGGGCGACGTACCACCACACACTGGCCAGGACCAGGACGACGGCGAGCGCCACCGACGCGTAGTTCATCGTGTCGACCGTCACCGGCGACGACTGCGGCAGGCAGAACAGCACCGTGACCAGCGCCACCCACACCACCGCCACCCAGCCGACCGGCCTGCTCCACCGGCCCAGGTGCCACGGCCCCGGCCGGAACCGGTCACCGGCGCGCAGCCGCAGCAGCACGGGAATGGCGTACGCGGGGGTGATGCCGATGACGTTGATCGCGGTGACCGCGCCGTACGCCGTCGCCGAGTACAGCGACGGCAGCGCCAGCAGACAGGCGACCGCCACCGACAGCCACACCGCCGCGACCGGCGTCTGGGTGCGGCTGCTCACCCGGCGCCACAGCGTCGAGCCGGGCAGGGCCCGGTCCCGGCTGAACGCGAACACCATGCGGCTGGCGGCGGCCACCTCGGCGTTGCCGCAGAACAACTGGGCGACGATGACGACGAGCAGCAGGGCGCTCGCGCCGTCCGCGCCGAGGCCGTCCAGCAGGATCTGGGCGGGCGGCACCCCGGTGGCGCTGTCGCGGGTGGCGTCGTAGTCCTGGATGGCGAAGGTCAGACCGGCCAGCAGCACGAAACCGGCCAGCCACGACACCCAGATGGAGCGCACGATGCCGCGCGCCGCCGACACGGAGGCGTTCGAGGTCTCCTCGGACAGATGGGCGGAGGCGTCGTAGCCGGAGAACGTGTACTGGGCGAGCAGCAGCCCGATCGCGGCCACGTACAGCGGGTTGGACCAGCCGGTGTCGTTGACGAACGTGGTGAACACGAAGGACGGCGAGCGGTGGTGGTCGGGGACGACGGCCAGCGCGCCGACGATCAGCGCGACCCCGGCGAGGTGCCACCACACGGAGACCGAGTTGAGCACGCTGACCAGGCGGACGCCGAACAGGTTCAGCACGGCGTGCAGCAGCAGGATCGCGACGAAGATCAGCATCGTTCGGCCCGGCGTCGGATGGAAGCCCCACTGGAGGTTGGCGAAGGCGCCGGTGAACAGGGCGGCACCGTAGTCGATGCCGGCGATCGCGCCGAGCAGGCCGAGGAGGTTCAGCCAGCCGGTGTACCAGCCCCAGCGGCGGCCGCCGAGCCGGTCCGCCATGTAGTACAGCGCGCCCGACGTCGGATAGGCGCTGGTGACCTCGGCCAGCGCCAGGCCCACGCACAGCACGAACAGGCCGACGCCCGCCCAGCCCCACAGCATCACCGCAGGGCCGCCGGTGCCCAGGCCGAAGCCGTACAGGGTCATGCAGCCGGACAGGATCGAGATGACCGAGAAGCTGATCGCGAAGTTGCCGAAGCCGCCCATGCGCCGGGCCAGCACCGGACGGTAGCCGAGTTCGCGCAGCCGCCGTTCCTCGTCGTGCTGTTCCGGGCCGGTCGAGGCGGGCTCCAAGGTGGGGGACATGCGGAGACCTCCGAGGGGTCGACGAAGTGGGGGGACTCTAGAAGCGGCGGCCGGGGTCGTCCCCCGCCGCCGCACGACAGCGGGCGCGGGCCTGGAGGAACACCTCCAGGGCCCGGGCCGGGTCGCCGGGACCGGTGGTGCGGTGGACCCAGGGCAGGGGAGTCCAGTAGGGGCCGAGCACGTCGAACACCCGGGCGGCGTCCCGGAACCGCAGCGCACCCCACAGGGCGTGCGCCAGGTGGTTGAGGTCCAGCGGCGACCGCTCGGCGGTGCCGCTACGGGCGAACCAGGTGTCCAGCGCCTCCCGCGCCTCACGGGTGGCGTCCTCCGCCACCCAGTGCAGATCCAGCGCGGCGTCCTGCCCGGCGCCGCGCCGGTACCGCTCCACCCGTACGTACAGCGGCAGCATGTGCAGCGCCGAACCGGGCGGCGCGGACACGGCGGCCCACTGGGCGTAACCGGCCGCCTCGGCGAGCCGGCCGGACGATCCGCGCGCGTAGAGGAACTGCAGCATGCGGTGATGGGCTTCGCGGTTGTACGGGTCCCGCTTGCCGGCCTCCGCGAGCAGCCCCCACGGACCCACCGGCAGCGTCGGTTCCGGCGCCGCCACCCGGTGCTCCTCCCAGCGCAGCTCCGTGTCCAGCTGAGCCAGCGCCAGCAGGCACACCCAGGGCACCGGGTCCGGCTCGGCGATCCGGGTGACGGTGTGGCTCGCGTCCCAGGCCTCGATCCACAGTTCGTGCGTACGGCGGTGGCCCTCGCGCCGTGCCCGCAGGGCCCGTTCGACGGCGACCCGGGCGTGCATCACCGCGGCCGGCACGCTCTCGGGCTCCTCCGCCCGCCAGGCGCGCACCACGTCGGTGCCGGCGGCCGCCGCCGCGAGCACCTGCGTGCGCGCGGTCCACTGCCACCAGGCGGTGGTCCGCTCCAGCAGGTCCCGCATCGCCATCCAGCGCCCGGTGCGCAGATCCTGCAGGGCGGCACGCAGTTCCGTGTCATGGCCGGCGGGGTCGTAGGCGGGTCGCGCCCCATCGCCGCGCGCCATCAGCCGTCCGCTCCGCGCTCAGGGCCCTTCGTGCGGCTCGTGCCGGACCGATCCGGACGTAAGACCCTGGGCCGGCTCGGGACGGCGGGGTGGAGTAACAACAGCCCTCCTCAGGGCGGGTGTCGAGGAGCGGTGCGGGTCGGCGGTCACTATAGGGGCCGCCGTTCCGGATCACCGGGGCTTTGCCGGTCCTCCGGAACTCCGTTATGCGACTGATGAGTTGACCACCGAGTAAGAACCGGTCAGGGCGGCTGGAGCCGGCGGCGGGGTGGCCGGGAGCGGTGCTCGACCGGTGCCGCGAAGCGGCCGGGTGCGCTGCTTGACTGGTCCTGCTGGCAGCGGCAGTCTGTCGTGCGGTGATCGTCGGCGGCACGGGCGGAAGGGGCACGATGACGAGTGCGGTGCTGGCCGTGGACCAGGGCACGTCCGGCACCAAGGCCCTGGTCGTCTGCCCCGAACGCGGAGTACTCGGCACCGGGTTCGCCCCCGTGCGCCCCCGCCACCTGCCCGGCGGCCTGGTCGAGGTCGACCCCGCCGAGCTGTACGCCTCGGTCCTGGACGCCGGGCGCCGCGCGCTGGCCGAGGCCGGCGAACCGGTCGCGGCGATGGGGCTCGCCAACCAGGGCGAGACCGTGCTCGCCTGGGACCCGGCGACGGGCCGGCCGCTCACCGACGCGCTGGTCTGGCAGGACCGGCGGGCGCAGCGCGTCTGCGACGAACTCACCGAGCACGCCGAGGAGTTACGGCAGCTGACCGGGCTGCCCGTCGACCCCTACTTCGCCGCGCCCAAGATGGCCTGGATCCGCCGTCACCTCACCCGCGACGGCGTGGTCACCACCTCCGACGCCTGGCTGGTCCACCGGCTCACCGGCGCCTTCGTCACCGACGCGGCGACCGCCGGACGCACCCAGCTGCTCGACCTCGACCGCGCCACGTGGTCGCCGCGCGCCCTGGACGTCCACGGCCTCGCGGACGAGAGGCTCCCCGAGGTGGTCGACAACGCCGCGCACATCGGCACGGCCACCGCCTTCGGCCCCGCCATCCCGCTCACCGGCCTGGTCGTCGACCAGCAGGCCGCCCTGCTCGCCCAGCGCGTCACCGGGCCCGGCGGCGCCAAGTGCACCTACGGCACCGGCGCGTTCCTGCTCCTCCACACCGGGGACACACCCCGGCGCGGCGCCTCCGGCCTGGTCAGCTGTGTCGCCTGGCGGCTGGCCGGGCGCACCGCCCACTGCCTGGACGGCCAGGTGTACACCGCCGCCTCCGCCGTGCGCTGGCTCACCGACCTCGGCGTCATCACCGGGGCCGCCGACCTCGACCCGGTGGGCGGCGCCGTACCCGACGCCGGCGGCGTCACCTTCGTCCCCGCGCTCGCCGGACTGGCCGCCCCCTGGTGGCGCGGCGACCTGCGCGGCTCCCTCACCGGGCTCGGCCTCGACACCGCCCCCGGGCACCTGGTCCGCGCCCTGTGCGAGGGCATCGCCGCCCAGGTCGCCGAGCTCGCCGACGCCGCCGCGGCCGACCTCGGCAGCCCCCTCGACTCCCTCCGCGTCGACGGCGGTCTGACCCGCTCCGCCCTGCTCATGCAGACCCAGGCCGACCTGCTGCAACGGTCCGTCGAGGTGTCCGCGCTGCCCGAGGCCACCGCGCTGGGCGCCGCCGCCCTGGCCCGGCTCGGCGCCGACGACCGCCTGAGCGTGGCGGACGCCCTGCCCGAGTGGAAACCGGCCGCGGTGTACGAGCCGCGTATCCCCGCCGCCGAGGCCGCCGACCGCCTGGACGCCTTCCGCACCGCCGTCACCGCCCTGCTCGCCTCATGACGGTCACCGCACAAGGGCCGCTGCCCGCGCGGCCGTACGACGTGGCGATCGTCGGCGCCGGGGTCGTCGGCTGTGCGATCGCCCGCGCGCTGGCCCGGCGCCCGGGACTGCGGGTGGCTCTCGTGGAGGCCCAGGACGACGTCGGCCAGGGCACGTCCAAGGCCAACACCGCGATCCTGCACACCGGGTTCGACGCGGTCCCCGGGTCGCTGGAGGCACGGCTGGTGCGGGAGGGCGCGCGGATGCTCGCCGCGTACGCCACCGAGTCCGGCATCCCGGTGGAACCGGTCGGCGCGCTCCTCGTCGCCTGGGACGCCGACCAGCTCGCCCAGCTGCCCCGCCTGGCCGAGAAGGCCGAGCGCAACGCCCACCAGGACACCCGCATCCTGGGTCCCGGCGAGCTGTACACGCGCGAACCGCACCTCGGCCCGGGCGCCCTCGGCGCCCTGCACGTTCCCGGCGAGAGCATCGTCTGCCCCTGGACGACCACCCTGGCGTACGCCACACAGGCGGTCCGCCACGGCGCCGACCTGCACCTCGGCTGCCCTGTCACCCGGGCGAACCGGCAGGGCGGAGAGCACCTGCTGGACACCGGCAGGGGCACCCTGCGCGCCCGCTTCCTCGTCAACGCGGCCGGACTGCACGCCGACACCGTCGACCGGCAGCTCGGCCGCCAGGACTTCACCGTCACCCCGCGCCGCGGCCAGCTCATCGTCTTCGACAAGCTCGCCCGCCCCCTGGTCCGCCACATCCTGCTGCCCGTCCCGACCGCCCTCGGCAAGGGCGTCCTCGTCGCACCCACCGTCTACGGCAACGTCCTGCTCGGCCCGACCGCCGAGGACCTGGACGACAAGCGGGCCACCGGCTCCACCGCCGAGGGCCTGTCCGCCCTGCGCGAGCAGGGCCGGCGCATCCTGCCCGAGCTGCTCGACGAAGAGGTCACCGCCGTCTACGCCGGGCTGCGCGCCGCCACCGGACACGAGGACTACAAGATCGGCGCTCACCCCGAGACGTCGTACATCACCGTCGGCGGCATCCGCTCCACCGGCCTGACCGCCTCCCTCGCCATCGCCGCCCACGTCATGGAGCTGCTGGCGGACGCCGGACTCGACCCCGGCCCCGCACGGGACCTGGAACCGGTGCGGATGCCGAACCTCGGCGAGGCCTTCCCACGCCCCTACCAGCGGGCCGACCTCATCGCCGCCGACCCGGCGTACGGCACGCTCGTCTGCCACTGCGAACGCGTCTCCCGCGGCGAGATCCGCGACGCGCTCGCCAGTACGATCCCGCCGCGCGGCCTCGACGGACTGCGCCGCCGCACCCGCGCCCGCGCCGGCCGCTGCCAGGGCTTCTACTGCGGCGCGGCGGTGCGCGCACTGTTCGAGGAGGCGACGAGGTGACCGGCGCGTCCGAGGAGGCGGCGGGATGAGCGGCGTGCGCCGTGTCGACGTGCTGGTCGTCGGGGCCGGTCCCGGCGGGCTCGCCGCCGCCGCGCGCCTGGCCGCGGCCGGCGCCGGCCGCGTCGAGGTGCTGGAGCGGGAGCCGCGGGCCGGCGGCGTGCCCCGGCACTGCGCGCACGGCGGCTTCGGGACCTGGACGCACCCGCTGACCGGACCGTCCTACGCCCGCCTCCTCGCCGAGGGCGCGGCACGCGCCGGGGCCGTCGTACGGACCGGGGTGACGGCACTCGACTGGGCCGGTCCGCTGGCCCTGACCACGGTCTCCCCGACGGGTCCGGAGACGATCGAGGCCGCGGCGGTCGTCCTGGCCACCGGCGCCCGCGAACGCCCCCGCGCCGCACGCCTGGTGCCCGGCACCCGGCCCGCCGGGGTCTGCACGACGGGCGAACTCCAGCAGGCCGTGCACCTGTACGGGCAGCACATCGGCAGCCGTGCCGTGGTGGTCGGCGCCGAGGACGTCTCCTACGCGGCCACCGCCACGGTACGAGCCGCGGGCGCCCGCGTCGTCGCCATGGTCACCGACCTGCCCCGCGCCCAGGCCGCACCCGCCCGCGCCCTGGACGCCCGGCTCCGCCACGGCGTACCGCTGCTCACCGAGACCACGGTCACCGAACTGCTGGGCCACGGACGGCTGTCCGGTGTCCGCGTACGCCACCGGGACGGCCGCTCGGCCGTGCTGCCCTGCGACACCGTCGTGTTCACCGGCGACTTCGTGCCCGATCACGAGCTGGCGCGCCGCGGTGGTCTCGCCTGCGACCCCGGCACGCGCGGACCCGCCGTGGACGGCACCCTGCGCACCTCCCGCGCGGGCGTGTTCGCCGTGGGCAGCGTGCTGCACCCGGTCGGGAGCGCCGCGACGGCGGCCCGGGAGGGCGCGCTCGCGGCCGGCGCGGTGCGCCAGTGGCTGGCCGGAGGCGACTGGCCGGGCTCCGTACCGCTGGCGGTGTCCGAACCCCTGCGCTGGATCGCGCCGCACCGCGTCACCCCGGCCGACCGGCACGGCCGCTACGTCCTGCGCACCGCCGAGCTCCTGACCCGCCCGGTGCTGCGCATCGCCCAGGACGGCCGCACCCTGGACCGCGTACGCGTGCGGCCGGTGCTGCCGTCAGCCCTCGTTCCCTACCGCACCACCCTGACCCTGACGGCACGCTGGACACATCGCGTCGACCCGGAGGGCGGCCCGGTCCACATCACCGTCGACTGAGCACGTGAGGCACGTTGTCTCACCCCTGCGGGAACGCCCCGCGCCGTCCCGCGCCCGCCGCGAACCGCGCCGCACCCTCCAGACTCTCCGCCAGCACGCCCATGCCGTGCAGGAGTTCGCCGCGCAGGGCCGCCTGCCCGTCCAGCCCCTCCTGGTCCAGCACCGAGGCCCGGTCGGAGCGCAGACACGCCTGGGGGAACCCGGCGATGGAGGCGGCCAGTTCCTCCGCCTCGGCGCGGGCCCGGCCGCTGGGGACGATCCGGTTCGCCAGCCCCATGTCGTACGCCTCGCGGGCCGGGACCGGCCGTCCGGTGAGAATCATGTCCATGGCCCGGCCGGTGCCGATCAGCCGGGGCAGCCGGACCGTACCGCCGTCGATCAGCGGCACGCCCCACCGGCGGCAGAACACCCCGAACACGGCGTCCTCCTCCGCCACCCGCAGATCGCACCACAGCGCCAGCTCCAGACCGCCTGCCACGGCGTGCCCGGCGACCGCCGCGATCACCGGCTTGGACAGCCGCATCCGGGTCGGACCCATGGGACCGTCGCCGTCCTCGGCGACCCGGTTGCCCCGTTCGGTGCCGATCGCCTTCAGGTCCGCGCCCGCGCAGAACGTGCCGCCCTCACCCCACAGCACGGCCGCCCTGGCCCTCGGATCGGCCTCGAACTCCCGGAAGGCGGAGGCGAGTTCGGCGGCCGTCGGACCGTCCACCGCGTTGCGGGCCTCGGGCCGGGACAGGACGACCGTGGTGACGTACCCCTGACGCTCGACGCGTACCGGCATGGTGAAGAGCCCCTTCTCCTCGGCTTCTCCCCGACGTCGTCCCCGACGGGAGAGGGAAGACTATCCGCCCGGGAGTTCGCACAGCCACCGGCCGGACTTGCGGCGGTCCGGCCCGACGCGACCCGTCGCGCGAGCCTCGGCCCCCACCCGTGCGGCCCTACAGGAGTGACCGAAGCAGACGCAGCAGCGACCTCCCCGGGCGTGCAGGCGTGTGACCGGGCCACGTGGACCGAGCTCTTCTTCGACCTGGTGCTCGCCTTCGCCGTCAGCCAGATCGCGCACCTGCTCGCCGGGCACCCCGACCGGCCGACCGCCTGGCTTGCGGGCGGGCCGCGTCCGTGCCTCGACCGTGGCGTTCGCGCGGGGCGCGCCGCCGCACCGGCCGCCCCGCCCGCGCGGACGTCCCCGAATCGCGCCGGCCGCGTCTGCCGCGCCGCTCGTGCCGCTCGTGCGGGGCCATTGACCTCAACGTTGGTCGAGGTCCTAGGTTTGCTCCCATGAGCATGGAGACCACCGCCTGGACGCAGCTGCACAGCGTCATGACCGCCCAGCAGGAGCGACGCCCGTTCGCCCTCGCGACGCTGCGCCGCATCGGCGCGTTCGCGCGCCCCCACCGCCGCCGTATCGCGCGGTTCGTCGCCCTCGGGGTGGTGACCGCACTGCTCGCCGTGGCGACCCCCGTGCTCGCCGGCCGCGTCGTCGACGCGATCGTGTCCGGGGCCGATGAGGGCAGAGTCGTCCGCCTGGCCCTGCTCATCGCCTTGATCGCGGTCGCCGAGGCCGCCTTCGGCATCCTCGGCCGACGCCTGTCGGCGACGCTCGGCGAAGGGCTCATCCTCGATCTGCGGACGGCCGTCTTCGACCATGTGCAGCGCATGCCGGTCGCGTTCTTCACCCGCACCCGCACCGGAGCCCTCGTGTCCCGGCTCAACAACGACGTCATCGGCGCCCAGCGCGCCTTCAGCAATACTCTGTCCGGCGTGGTGAGCAACATCGTCACTCTGCTGCTCACCCTGGTCGTGATGCTCACCCTGTCCTGGCAGATCACCCTGCTCGCCCTGGTACTGCTGCCGGTGTTCGTGGTGCCCGCCCGGCGCATGGGCAGCCGGATGGCCCGCATGCAGCGTGAGGCGGCCACGCTGAACGCGGCGATGGGCACCCGGATGACCGAGCGGTTCTCGGCCCCCGGCGCCACCCTCGTCAAGCTCTTCGGCCGCCCCGAGGAGGAGTCGGCCGAGTTCGCCGCCCGCGCCGGCCGGGTCAGGGACATCGGCGTCCGCACGGCCACGGCGCAGCAGGCGTTCATCACCGCGCTGACCCTGGTGTCCTCCCTGGCCCTCGCCCTGGTCTACGGCCTCGGCGGCTTCTTCGCCCTGCGCGGCACCCTGGAGCCGGGCGCCGTCGTCTCGCTCGCGCTGCTGCTCACGCGGCTCTACGCGCCGCTCACCGCGCTCGCCGGGGCGCGCGTGGAGGTGATGAGCGCCCTGGTCAGCTTCGAGCGGGTCTTCGAAGTCCTCGACCTGAAGCCGCTGATCGTGGAGAAGCCGGACGCCCGCGAGGTGCCGGACGGCCCGGTCGCGGTGGAGTTCGACGGCGTCCGCTTCGGCTACCCCTCGGCCGACAAGGTCTCCCTTGCCTCACTGGAGGAGGTCGCGAGCCTCGACACCCGCGGCGGCGCCGAGGTCCTGCACGGCATCTCCTTCCGCGCCGAACCCGGGCAGACCGTCGCCCTGGTCGGCTCCTCCGGCGCCGGCAAGTCCACCGTCGCGCAACTGCTGCCGCGCCTGTACGACGTCGACGAGGGTGCCGTACGCATCGGCGGCGTCGACGTACGCGATCTGAGCGCCGCCTCCCTGCGCGCCACCCTCGGCATGGTCACCCAGGACGGCCACCTCTTCCACGACTCGGTCCGCGCCAACCTGCTGCTGGCCCGGCCCGAGGCGAGTGACGAGGACCTGTGGGACGCTCTGCGCCGGGCCCGCCTCGACGATCTCGTCCGCTCCCTGCCCGACGGCCTGGACACCGTCGTCGGCGAGCGCGGCTACCGGCTCTCCGGCGGCGAACGCCAGCGCATGACCATCGCCCGGCTGCTGCTGGCCCGCCAGCGGGTCGTCATCCTCGACGAGGCCACCGCCCACCTCGACAACACCTCCGAGGCCGCCGTCCAGGAGGCCCTGACCGAGGCCCTGGTGGGCCGTACCGCGGTGGTGATCGCCCACCGGCTGTCCACGGTGCGCGCCGCGGACCTCATCCTGGTCGTCGAGGCGGGCCAGATCCTCGAACGCGGCACCCACGACGAGCTCCTGGCGGCCGGCGGCCGCTACGCGGAGCTGTACCGCACCCAGTTCGAACAGCAGCGGCGCCAAGGGCTGACCGGCGTCGCCGAGGGCGAGGCGGAGGAGGCGGTGGCGTAGGCGCGGCCCCGGGCGGTACATCGGCGCCGCCGCGACTCACACGAGGCCGGGCTGCGGTTCCGCGGACTGCGGCTCCGGTTGCGGCGTCGGTGCGGCCTTCGGGTCCCACGACTTGGTGGTCCGTACGTATGCGGAGATCACCGAGGCCGTCGCCAGGAGGAGCAGGGGTCCGGACACCCAGGGATGGTCGGCCATCCGCTCCGGCAGATAGCGGTACGACACCAGGAGCACGGTGAAGACGGCCGTGCCGTAGCCGACCAGCTGGACGCTCGACCGGTCCCAGCCGCGGGCGAACGAGCGCATCGCCGCCTCGATCGTGAGCGCGAACACCACGCCGGCGATGACGTCGGCGCCGTAGTGGTAGCCGAAGCCCAGCGTCGCGGTGACGGTGGCGGCCAGCCAGAACGTGCCGGCGAAGCGCATGGCCCGTGAGCCCTTGCGGGAGTGGACGAAGAGCGTGGTGGCCCAGGCCGTGTGCAGGCTGGGCATGCAGTTGCGCGGGGTGATCTCGTCGAACGACATCGCGTGCGGGGTGCTGATCGGCGGCACGGTGTCCGGCCACAGGTCGGCCAGTGCCCAGTGGCCGCCGCCGGTGCCGAACGCGCCGGTGCCGTAGGCGAAGACCGGTCCGACGACCGGGAAGATCATGTAGATGGCCGGCCCGAGCAGGCCGATCACCAGGAAGGTGCGCACCAGATGGTGGCCCGGGAAGCCGCGGTCGCGGGCCACGTGGCGCAGTTGGTACAGGGCGACGAGGGCCGCCGCCAGCGGGAGCTGACCGTAGACGAGGTGGAGGACCTGCGCGCCGACCGGACCGGTGGCGTCGACGAGCTGCCCGACCAGCCACGACGGGTCGCCCAGGGCGTGATCGGCGGTGGCCACGTACGGGTCGAGCACCGTCGGGCGGGTCTTCGAGGTGATCAGCAGCCAGGTGTCGCCCGTCTTGTGGCCGGCCACCAGCAGCATGCCCAGCCCGACGCCCTTCAGCAGCAGCACCCGCTCCCGGCCGGTACGGCGCGTGACGGCGATGACCGCCCAGCCGAGGACCACCCACAGCGCGCCGTTGCCGAAGCTCATGCCGGCGCCGACGGCCCACCGCACGAGCAGGAAGACCACGTCGACGCCGATCGCGACACCGGCCGAGACGAGCCGCTGCCGCCAGGTGAGCACCACCATCATCAACGCCAGGCCGGCGTACAGCAGGGGCCCCGAATGCGGTGCGAATATCACCTCTCGCGTCAGATTGGTGATCGGCCCCGGCAGGCCGTAGCGGCGTGCGGCATATTCCAGCGCGATGAGGAACCCGGCGACCGCCACACCCGCCGCCCCCCAGAGCATCACTCGCGGCCGGCCCCAGGCGGAGAGCTCAGAGCCGTTGTCTCTTCGCGAGGATATTCGTTTTTGCCTGTTTTCCAATTGTTCGACTCATTCGGTTAGGCGGCGGACAAAAGGATATGAATTATGCCGGACGACGTGATGTACCGGTGAAGAACGGGCGGTAAGCGATCATCACGGGTTCGAACATGTTAACGGTATGGTGTGCCGGTTTCACGGCTTCGGCCCCCTTGATGCCGGGAGCCGCGGCCCGGGCCTCCGACCGAGCCGCTCGCGATCAACGCACCTGGCGCGCGTGGAAGGCGGCGGCGCGTCCCATCCGGGCGACCGCCTCGGCGAGGACGGCGCGGGAGGTCGCGAAGTTCAGGCGGACGTGCCCCGCTCCTCCCGTTCCGAAGATGTGCCCGGAGGACAGGGCCACCCCGGCGTGCTCGAGGAACATCCGTGCCGGGCCGGCCAGGTCCGTGACCACCGCGAGGTCGTCGGTGCCCTCTTCCGGGGCGAGGCCGAGGGACCGGCAGTCGAGCCAGGCCAGATAGGTCCCCTCCGGCCGCGCGTAACCGACCCCGGGCAGGTGCTCGGCGACCAGCCGCCCCAGCAGGTCCCGGTTCGCGTCGAGCCCCGCCAGCAGCGCGTCGAGCCACCGGTCCCCGTGGCGGTAGGCCGCCGTGTGGGCGATCACGCCCAGATAGCTGGCGCCGTGCTGCACCTCCTCGGGCATCCGGCCCAGGTCGCCGGCCGCCTCGGGCCCCGCGAGGGCGAGCGCGGCCTTGATGCCGGCGAGGTTCCAGCCCTTGGTCGCCGACATCAGCGAGAAGGCGTCCTCGGCCCCGGGCACGCTCACATAGGGAGTGAACGTGGCGCCCGGCAGTACGAGCGGGGCATGGATCTCGTCGGCGACCACACGGACCCCGTACCGCCGGGCCAGCGCCGCCACGGCGGTGAGCTCCGCCAAGGTGTGGACCGTGCCGGTCGGGTTGTGCGGATTGCTGAGCAGATACGCGATCCCGCCCCTGCCGCTGCGCTCCCGGGCGCGCCGGAACGTCTCCTCGAGCGTTTCCAGGCTGATCCGGAGGTCCGGCCCGAGGGGCGCTTCGACGATCCGGCGGTCGTCATGGGCGACGAAGGCGTAGAAGGGCGCGTACACCGGAGAGTTGACGATCACCGGATCCCCGGGCTCGGTGACCAGCCTCAGCACCTGGACCGCACCCGTCATCACGTCCGGGACCACGGCGGTGCGGTCGATCGCCACCCCGTCCCACTTCCAGCGCCGCGCGGCGAAGCCGGCCAGCGACTCGGCGAACTCGGTACCGACGGGATATCCGGTGTCACCGGTGTCGACGGCTTCGCGCAGCGCGTCGGCGACCGCCGGTGCCAGCGGGACATCCATCTCCGCCACCCACAGGGGCAGGACGTCCGCCGGATGCGTGCGCCACTTCATGCTCCCGCGCCGCCGCAGCTGTTCCAGCGACAGTTCTTCCAGAGGGTTCGCACACTCTTCGGCCCCGGCGCCCGCGTCCGCGGAGCCGCGCCCACCCACGGCAGTCATCTTCAGCATTGGACCCCCATCCCGATCTCGACGCAAGGGTCCGGAACCGACGGTGCGACGGTCACAGGTACCGGGTCAGGAACTGCAGCGCCAGGCTGGTGGCGGACACGACCAGCCACAGGCACCCCCCGAGCAGCAGCGGTGCGGGGCCGGTCCGGCGCAGCCTGGAGGGTTCGGTGGACAGGCCGATCGCGGACAGGGCGACGGTGATGAGGAGGACGGCGAGCGTGCCGAGCGGGCCGTGGGCGGCGGACGGGACGAGACCCGCGGTGTTCGCGGCCGCCAGGGCGAGGAAGCCGGTCAGGAACCACGGCACGAGCCGGCCGACGCGCACCGGGCCGGGCAGGCTCCGCCCGGAACCTGCCGCGCCGTCGGCGGCCTGCGCGTTGTCCGTCCGTGCGCGGCGGCGGGCGAGGGCGGCGAGGCCCAGGCAGATCGGGATGATCAGCAGCGTCCGGGCCAGCTTGACCACCACCGCGTAGTCGGCCGCCGGGCCGCCGTAGGTGGTGGCGGCGGCGACCACCGACGACATGTCGTTGACCGCGGTGCCGGCGAACAGGCCGAAGGTGTGCTGGCCCATGCCCAGCAGATGCCCGAGGACGGGGAAGGTCAGCACCGCGGCGACGTTGAAGACGAAGATCGTGGAGACGGCGTAGGCCACCTCCGCCTCGGCCGCGCCGATGACCGGCGTGACCGCGGCGATCGCGGAGGCGCCGCAGATGCCGGTGCCCACGCCGATCAGGGTGCGCAGGTCACGCGCGACACCCAGGCGCCGTCCGATCCAGTACGCCGACGCCAGGCAGACCGCAAGGGTCACGATCATCACCGGCAGCGAGCCGGCACCGACCCGGAGCACCTGGCCCAGGGACAGTTGCGCGCCCAGGACCACCACCGCGGCCTGGAGAACTCCGCGCCCGGCGAAGGCGATGCCCGGCCGCATCCGATCCCCCGGCCGCACCGCGACCGCCACCAGCACCCCGAGCACGATGCCGCTCACCGGCCCGCCGACGACGGGGACCAGCCGGCCCAGTGCGGTCGCGGCCAGGGCGACGCCCACGGCCAGGGCCAGCCCGGGGAGCCGGACGGCAACGCCGGAGAGGCGGCCGGCAACACCGGGGAACCGGGCGGAGAGCGCGGCCCCGGGCCCGCGGGCGACGGCAGGGCGGGGCGGCCGGGCGGTGGTCCCTGACGGGGACAGGCTGGCGTCCTTCATGATCACCACTCTGGTCGGCGCCGTGCCGGCCCTGTACCCCCTCATCGATCACCAGCTCATAGCGCAGACGTATGACTGAGCCATACGCTGGGACTGTGACAGACTCCCCCGCGCCGGATCCCCGGACCTTTCCCCTCCCCTTGCGCACGCCCGACCTCGAGTCGCTGCGGCTCCTCGTCCTGGTGGCCGACCTGGGCAGCCTGGGGCGGGCGGCCGAGCGGCTGCGGATCTCCCAGCCGTCCGCCAGCCGCCGGCTATCCACGCTGGAACGCGGGCTGGGACTGGTGCTGGTGGACCGGACCCGCCGCGGCTCCCGGCCGACGCTGGCCGGACAGATCGTCGCCGGACACGCCCGGCGGGTCCTGGACGAGCTGGACGAGCTGCTCGCCGGGGCGGGCAGGCTGCGTGACCGGCGGGAGGCCGAACTGCGCGTCGCGGCGAGCCTGACCATCGCGGAGTACCTGCTGCCGGTCTGGATCAGCGAGCTGCGCGCCCGCCGGCCGGAGCTGTACGTCGGATTGCAGGTGACCAACAGCGAGCACGTGCCCGAGCTGGTCGAGTCCGGCGAGGCCGACATCGGGTTCATCGAGGGGCCGCGCCTGTCCCGCGTGATGTCCACCCGGCAGGTGGCCGAGGACCGGCTCGTCGTCGTGGTCGACCCCGCTCACCCGTGGGCGCGGCGCCGCGAGCCGCTGTCGGCGCGAGAACTGTCCCGTGCGCCTCTGGTCCTGCGGGAGAGCGGTTCCGGCACGCGGCAGACCCTGGACCGCGCCCTGTACCTGGCCGGCTGTGAACGGGTCCGGCCCCTGGTGGAGCTCGGCTCGACGGCCGCCGTGCGCGGCGCGGTGATCGCCGGCACCGGGCCGTCCGTCCTCAGCGAGCTGGCCGTCCGCGGGGACATCGCCGAGGGCCGGCTGATCGGCGTGGACGTCGCGGGCGTCGACCTCACGCGTGACCTGCGCGCGGTATGGCCGACCGGGCGGCGCCTGGTGGGCCCGGCGGCGGAACTGGTCACGGTGGCCCGCCGGGCAGTCGCCGCCGAACGGCCCGGCCGCGGGTAGGGTGCACGGGAGCACGGGTCCGCACTGTTGGCCTCAGCCGGGACGCTTCTGGTTCTCGATGTACTCTTTGATGATCGCCAGCGGTGCGTCGCCGCAGGACGCGGCGAAGTAGGAACTCAAGGGAGTCCGGCAGAGGGTACGGCTTCGCAAGCCCCAACGGGTCGCACTCCACTCCTGGGCCTTTGCCCACCTCGGAGACTTCATCGTCTACAAGGCCAAGCGGGCAGGCGTACCCCTGGTCTTCGTTGATCCCGCGTACACGTCGCAGACGTGCGCCGAGTGCGGCCATGTCGACAAGCGCAACCGTGTCGACCAGGGGCTTTTCATCTGCCGGGGGTGCGGGGTCGTTGCCCACGCCGACCGGAATGCTTCCCACAACATCGCCACCCGTGGCGAGACCGTGTGGAATGCGGGGCGTGAGTCACGTGTCCCTGCCATCCCATAGGGGTGTCTGGACGGAGGAGCCAACCCAGCAGCCAGTTGGGCGCTACCTCCAAGCACGGTCCTTCAGGGCCGGGTCAAGTTGACGTGTACAACCCCTGGGGCTCGACCACCTGGGTCAGCGAGGACGACTTCATCAACGGCCACATGGGCAAGGCTTCCAACAGTGATCTCCCCAATGCGTACAGCGTCTATCTTCCGCGGTAGCGGGGGCGGTGCCGCGGTCGCGGCAGCCGCGCTCCTCGCTCTCGCCACGGGCTGCGGCTCGGGCACCGGCGAACCGGCCGGCGGTTCCACGAGCACCGCGAGCCACCCGAGGAGCCGTCCGGTGAAGGACACCAGCATCACCGCCGAGCCGGGCGAGCGCTTCACGCTCACCGTGGACCAGAACGCCTCCACCCGCGAGTACTGGTACCTGGTCGCCACGAAGCCCGACAGCTCGGTCCTGGTCAGCCGCGGCCAGGACTATGCGCCGGACTCCGGTGACGAGCCGGAGCCCGGTGCCGGCGGCCGGCTCACCTTCACCTTCGAGGCCAAGGGCAAGGGGACCACCCGGTTCACGCTGCCGCACTGCACGTTCACCACGTGCCAGGGCAACACCTCCACCCGGCCCCCCGGACGACGGGACCCTCCGCCACCCCGGCCACGGGGGCGGCCACTCCCTCCCAGGTCCCCGAGCGCATCACCTGCACCGTGACCGTCGGCTGAGCCGCTGCGGACCAGTCAGATGCGACGAGACAGCCGATGCCCCGCGATGAACGACGACGCCCCCGACGACGCTCCGTACCCGCCGGACCGCACGGACGACGAGCTGGCCCGGCTCGACATCACGGTCCTGCTGCGTTACGGCCTCACCGCCGAGCCCGGCCCCCGGCGCACCGCCCTGTTCGGCGACGGTGCCGCGGCCGCAGCCACCATCCTCGACCGCCTCGGCACCGAGCCACGCTCGGTCGCCTTCCTCGCCGACACGGTGCGGGCCGGCGGACTCGCCCGCGCCGCGGAGCTGCCCGAGCCCCTGCCTCGCCGGGAGGCGGCCGTTCTCGTACGGGAGTGGCTGCGGGCCGGCACCGAACTCGTGGGCGGGATCGCCGCCGACGACACCGCGGCCACCTGGCTGCGTGCCGTCGCGACCATCATCGAACTGAGGCAGCTGGCCCGGGCGCGGGGCCGGAGCATGTGATCCGAACGGCCGATCCGAGTACGGGAACTCCGGGCCGCCGAGCGTCGTCGCGGCACCGATGCGGTAGCGAGCGCCACCGTCGCCTTCGCGGGGACGGTGACGACAGGCAGCCTCCGGTGA
Organism: Streptomyces sp. MK7; assembly: GCF_032658145.1. Lineage (NCBI taxonomy): Bacteria > Bacillati > Actinomycetota > Actinomycetes > Kitasatosporales > Streptomycetaceae > Streptomyces > Streptomyces sp. MK7. The sequence continues at coordinate 39,464 of NZ_JAVACL010000030.1, read as the reverse complement.
TCCCACACCCTGACCTGAATGCGGTGCGAGGACCCCAGCGCGATCAGGCATGGACGGGGACGTTCGACCAGGGCACCGGGGGTGCAAATTGCTTAGGGTATGAGAGCAGATTGCGTTGTTTGTCCACATGGGCGAGTGTTCGGTGGCGAAAGAGCAGGCGGCCGGGTTGCCTGGCGCACTCGGAGCAGGGCAGGCCGCGGACTTGCCGTACCAGCAGTCCGCCCTGGATGCTGCCCGCGTTGTGGCTCAGGGTGCCGCCCTGCTGGCTGCTGTGCTGGCGGCGTCGGGTCTCTCCGGCTGGATCTTCGGCATCGAGATCCTCAGACGAGTGCCCGGTGGCGACGCGGCCATGAACGCGAACACGGCCGTGGCTCTGCTGTCGCTGGGTGTCTCCCTGTTTCTGGTGGCTCACGGCCGGGTCACCCCGTGGGTGACCGTCGTGGTGCGCGCGGCCGGGGCGCTGGCCCTTGTGATCGGTGGACTCACCGCCGTGGAGTACGTCACCGGGGCGGCCCTGGGCATCGATGAACTCCTCTTCAAGGACGACATCGCCCGGATGGCGTCAGAGGCGCCCGGCCGGATGGCACCGAATACAGCTGCCGCACTGATGGTGGGGGGCGTGGCAGCCCTGTGCGCGAGCGCGTCCCGTCTGCCCGCATGGACGAGCCAGGTCCCGGGCCTGGCCGTCCTCGCCCTGGGAACGCTGCGGCTTTACGGGTTCGCGTACGCCGTGCCCGAACTCGAGCGGTTCGGTGCGTACAAGGGGATGGCCTTGTACACCGGGATGGCTCTGGTGCTGCTGGGCATCGCCGCCTTCCTCGCCCGGCCGGAACGCGGTCCTGCCGGTTTGCTGATGAACGCGGGCACCACGGGAGCCCTGGGGCGCCGGCTGCTCGCCACTGTCCTGGTGGTTCCGCCGCTGCTGGGTGAGCTCGTCCTGGCCGGTGAGGAGGCGGGGTGGTTCGGAACACGGCTGGGTACCGCGCTGCTGGTGTGCGGGCACGTGGCCGTGTTCACCACGGTCGTCTTCGCGACGTTGGTCGTGGGCCGCCGTGTCGAGTTGGCACATGCGCGTGCCGAATGGCAGGTGCGGCAGAACGAACTGCTGCAGGCGTTCATGGACCACACGCCCGCCGTGGTGTTCATCAAGGACCTGGACGGCCGCTTCCTGGCGGTCAACACGACCTTCGAGAAGAGCCTGGGCCTGTCCCGCGAACGGGTGATCGGCCGGCGTGACCGGGATGTCATGCCGCCCGACCTCGCGCGTCAGGCGCGCGCCGCCGACCTCGCCATGCTCGCCGAGGGCGCTCCCACGCAGCACGAGGAGCTGATCGCCCTGCCTGGGGGGTCGCGGGACTTCCTCACCAGCCTGTTCCCGCTCAAGACTGCTTCCGGCACTCCCTACGCCGTATGCGGTGTGATCACCGACATCACCGACCGGGTCGCGGCCCAGCGCGAAGTGCGGCGGGCCGACCGGCGCTTCCTCGCGCTGCTGGAATCGGCCCCCGACGCCCTGCTGATCACGGACGGCCAAGGCGTCATCGTCATGGCCAACGCGCAGGTGCAGAAGTTGTTCGGACGTTCGCCGGCCGACCTCGTGGGCACCCCGGTCGTCGACCTGGTGCCCGCCCCGCGGCGTCGTAGGCACGGCAAGCTTCTGCGTGCCTACCTGCGCCAGGTGGATCCGAAGCCGATCGTCCTGGACGAGGGACTGTACGGGCTGCGCGGCAACGGCAGTGAGTTCCCCGTGGAAGTGAGCGTGAGCGCCCTCCAGGCGGAAGAGGAGACGCAGGTGTTCCTGACCGTGCGGGACATCACCGAACGCAGACACGCCGAGGCCGAGCGCGCCGAGCGCTACGAGGAGCACCGGCGTATCGCCTACACCCTGCAACGCAGCCTCATGGGCGAGCCTTGCTCCCTGCCGTATCTGCCCGCCGCCCACCGGTACCTGGCGTCCGTCCAGGACCCCGGAGTGGGCGGCGACTGGTTCGACATCATTCCGCTGGACGTTCACCGCACCGGCATCGTCGTGGGTGATGTGATGGGTCGCGGCCTGGAGGCGGCGGCCGTCATGGGGCAGATGCGCGCGGCCTCCCACGCACTGGCCCGCACAGACGTACCGCCGAGCCGGCTGATGACCGGGCTGGACGCGTTCGTGGCCGACCTGGCGGACCAGCTCGTGACCTGCGTCTACTTGGTGGTGGACCAGAGCACCCACGAGGTCACCGTCTGCTCGGCGGGACACCTTCCGGTGATCGCCCTGCCCCCCGAAGGGCCCGCCCGAGTGCTCCAGGCGCCGGTCGGGGTACCGCTGGGCGTCAACGATCGGTGCGGCGCAGGGGTGCCGTTCCGGCAGGCGACCCAACCGGTACCACCGGGCTCCACGTTGGCCGTCTACACCGACGGACTGGTCGAAAGGCCCGGCACCGACATCGAGACCCAGATCGACATCCTCGCGCGCACGCTCGACCTGGCGCTGAAAGGAGTACCCGCAGATCAGGAGAGCCTTGACGAGACCGCCGACCTGCTGATCAAGACTCTCCTGCCGGACACGGCCACGCACGACGATGACGTGACACTGCTCCTGATCGGGCTGCCCATGCCGAAGGGGGAAGACGTTCGTGCCTGATCGCCGCGATGGCGGTCTTCTTCGGCCTCGGCCCGACGCAGTGCCCGTGCAGGCACCGGCGCTTGCGGCACCGGCCGCCGACGACGACCGGAATCTGTACCTTTGTGCAGTAGGGATCACGACTGTCAGTCGTGCGGTTGTAGGCCCGTGCTCATGAACCTCGCAGGCGAGGCAGTATGTCCGACTTGAGTGCGCCGATCGTGGCCACGTTCCTCGTGTACGTGGCCGTCATGATCGGAACAGGTGTCTGGGCCTACCGCCGCACGCACACCTTCGCCGACTTCGCCCTGGGCGGCCGCAGACTCCCCGCGTTCGTCGCCGCACTGTCCGCAGGGGCCAGCGACATGTCCGGCTGGCTGTTCCTCGCCTTCCCCGGAGCGGTGTACGCGGCCGGTCTCGGTGGCAGCTGGATTGCGGTCGGCCTGGTGCTCGGTACGTATTTCAACTGGTTGTTCGTGGCGCCGAGGCTGCGCACCTACACCGAACGCGCCGGGAACGCGGTGAGCCTGTCGGCCTACCTGGAGGAGCGGTTCGAGGACCGCACACGGATGCTCCGGATGGTCTCGGCGGCGGTGACCCTTGTGTTCTTCACCGTGTACGTCGCCAGTGGACTGGTGGCCGGCGGGCTGCTCTTCGGGCACATCTTCGGTGCCGGGTTCAGGTTCGGGGTGGCCGTGACCGCCCTGGTGATCGTCGTCTACTCATGCCTGGGCGGCTTCCTGGCCGTGAGCCTGACGCACGTCATGCAGGCCATGCTGATGTTCCTCGCCCTGCTCGTGCTCCCCGTCGTCGGTATCGCGGCACTCGGCGGCTTCGGTGCGCTCAGTGACTCCCTCAACACCAGGACGCCGAGCCTGTTGGACATGGGTGCCAAGGTCGACTTCGTGAACGGGCGGTGGTCGGGAGGCGGTGGATCGCTCGGCGCCGTCGCGATCGCCTCGTTGCTCTCCTGGGGCCTCGGCTACTTCGGGCAGCCGCACATCCTGGCCCGCTTCATGGGCATCCGCAGCACCGATGCCGTCCCCGCGGCCCGCCGTATCGAGACCGGGTGGGTGGTCGTGGTGCTGGCCGGTGCCACGCTCGTCGGTCTGCTGGGCATCGCGCAGTTCGGCACACCGCTCCACGACCCGCAGACGGTGTACATCACTCTGAGCCGGACGCTGTTCAGTCCGTGGGGCGCCGGTCTGATGCTGATCGCGGTGCTCGCCGCGATCATCTCGACCGCGGACAGTCAGCTCCTTGTGTCGTCCGTCGCCCTCACGGAGGACTTCTACCACGCGTTCCTCAAGCGGCGCGCCCCGGACCGGGCGCTGGTGTGGATCGGGCGCGCCGCCGTCGTCGCCGTGACGCTGGTGGCCTCCCTGATCGCGCTCAGGGGCGGCGGGCTGCTGGGCATCGTGGGCTACGCCTGGGCGGGCTTCGGCGCCGCCTTCGGCCCGGTCGTCCTGCTGTCGCTCTACTGGCCCCGCATGACCTGGGCAGGGGCCATGGCCGGGATCGTGTCCGGCGCGACCACGGTGCTTCTGTGGCGTGTGATCAAACCGCTGCACGGCCCCTTCTGGTCGGGCATCTACGAGATGATTCCGGGCGTCCTGGCCGCCACGGTCGCGGCCCTGATCTTCGGCAGGTTCGTCGGCCGGCCCCCGAAACGGGCCTTCTGGCGGATGCCGGGCGGCGGTGTGAGCCAGCTGATGCTCACCCCCTTCCTCAGCCACGCACCGGTCGGCATCGCCGTCCTCGACACGGATCTGCGGTACGTCTGGGTGAACGAGCCACTGGACCGCCAGATCCCCCTCGAACGACGGCTGGGGCGGCGGATGGCGGAGATCCTGCCGCAAGCCGAGGCCGATGCCTTCGAGGAGAAGATGCGCGAAGTTCTTCGGACCGGGGCGCCGGTGATGGACTACGAGTACCGCGGTGCCGGCTACACGGTGCACGACCGAGGCCGCGCGATCTCCGCCTCCTTCTTCGCGATGAAGGACCGCCACGACCGGAACGTCGGCATCTGGTACATGATCATCGACGTCACCGAACGCTGGCGGGCCCAGGAACGCCTGGCCCTGCTCAACGACGCCGCCGCGCACATCGGCAGCACCCTGGACGTGACGCGGACCGCCCAGGAACTGGCCGACGACGCGGTGCCGGCCGTCGCCGACTTCGTCGCCGTCGACCTGCTGGACTCGGTCATGAGGGGCGAGGAACCGGCACCCGGGCCGGTCGGCATGGCGCCCGTCATCCGCCGAGCGGCCCAGCAGTCGGTCCGTGAGGGCTGCCCCGAGGCGTCACTGGCCGTGGGGGAGACAGTCCGACGTGCGTCCGCCTCGCCCGTGACCCGCTGTCTGCTGGAGAGCAGGACCCTGGTCGAACGGGTCCTGGACCCGAAAAGCAGCCCGTGGGTGACCGTCGACGAGACGCTGGGCGCTTCGTTCCTCGAGTACGACCTCCGCTCGGTCATGGTGGTCCCCGTGCGGGCGCGCGGCGTCACCCTGGGTGCGGCGACGTTCGCCCGCGCACGGCGGCTCGGCCCCTTCGAGGACGACGACGTCCGCCTCGCCGAGGAGCTCGTCTCCCGTGCGGCGGTGTGCATCGACAACGCACGCCGTTTCACCCGTGAGCGCACGGCGGCCCGTTCCATGCAGCGCTACCTGTTGCCGCAGGACCTGACGGGAGGGTCCGCTCTGGCGGTGGCCTCGTGGTACCTGCCGGCGGATGCCCCCAGCGGTGTGGGCGGCGACTGGTTCGACGTGATCCCGCTCTCCGGAGCACGGGTCGCCCTGGTCGTCGGGGACGTGGCCGGGCACGGCATCAACGCGGCGGCGACCATGGGGCGCCTGCGCGTCGCGGTACGCACGCTCGCCAACCTCGACCTCTCCCCGGACGAACTGCTGGCCCATCTGGACGATCTGGTCATCGGCCTCATGGGAGCGCACGACATCGACACACCGCCGGCGGCCGAGGGCGAGGCGACGGGCACCGCGTTCCTGGGCGCCACCTGCCTGTACGCCGTCTACGACCCGGTCAGCAGGCTGTGCACCATGGCCCGAGCCGGTCACCTCCCCCCGATGATCGTCGCTCCCGACGGCGCCGCCGACATCCTGGACCTGCCCGCCGGACCCCCGCTCGGCCTCGGCTACCTCCCCTTCGAGTCCATCGAGACCGAACTGGAGGACGGCAGCCTCATCGCCCTCTACACCGACGGTCTCATCGAGTCCGTCGACCGCGACATCGACGTCGGACTCTCCCGGCTGGGCGATGCCCTCGCGGCACCCCTGCCCACCCTGGCCGAGACCGGCCAACGAGTGATCGACAGCCTGCTGACGGGCCCGCCCGCCGACGACGCGGCCCTGCTCCTCGCCCGTACCCGTGTCCTGGCCCCGGACCGCGTCGCCTCCTGGGGCCTTCCCGCCGACCCGGCTGCCGTCGCGCACGCCCGCGACCTCGCGGCTCAGAAGCTGACGGAGTGGGGCATCCCCGATCTGACGTTCACCACGGAACTCATCGTCAGTGAACTGGTGACCAACGCGATCCGCCATGCGGCCGGACCGGTCTGCCTGCGCCTTATCCGGGACCGCGGCCTGATCTGCGAAGTCTCCGACGCCAGCAGCACCTCGCCCCGCCTGCGTCACGCGCGGACCACCGACGAGGGCGGACGGGGCCTGCTCATCGTTGCCCAAATGGCTCGCCGGTGGGGCACTCGGTACACGAAGACCGGCAAGATCATCTGGGCGGAGCAGGTCATTGCGGCTGACGCGATCGGCTAGCCGGGCGACGGCGGAGAGATGGGCAAGGGATGCGACCGGCGTGCTCGGCGTCCATGGCTGGCCTTCTGAAAATGGCACCGGGTCGGCGCGAACCCGGTCGTGTCCCGGAACCAGGTGAACGATCTTCCTGGCTCGTGGGCGGCTCTCCGGCAGGGCGACACCTTGGTCAGGGGCCGGGAGAGAGCTGTTCGCGCACCCACACGGGATCGGGGTTGGTGTGGGGCTGACCTCCCACCACGACGGTCGGCACGGTCTCGTTGCCGTCGTTGGCCGCCCGCACCGCTGCCGCCCCGGCCGGGTCCCGCCAGATGTCGACCCAGTGCAACCGGTGAGCACTGCGGCCCAACCGCATCCGCAGCCGCAGGCAGTACGCGCAGCCCGGCCGCCAGTAGACGACCGGCCGGCCGTCGACCGTGCTGCGGCGTTGTGCCTCCACCGCACTGATCGACCTCGGGAAGATCAGAGGGGAGTTCACAACGGCGAGCGTCACGCACACCAGCAGGAATACCAAGGCTGAGCCGGATTCCTTCGCGAGGACCAGCCCGGTCGCAGCGGCTGAGCCGCACAGCACGAGCGTCAGGGGCAGGATCCAAGCGCGCGTCATGGTGCCGCAGACTATCGCTGCGCAAGAAGCCGCTCGAACCAGACCCGCATCTTCAGGCGTTCAGACCAGTGATCGTCGGGCGCTTCCGAGACGAGTGGCACATGCACGGGGCCGGTCAACTCATCACGGTGTGCCGCTTGCGCAATCGTGAGGTCGGGCGGATGCACGTCACAGGTCTGCCCATGCGCCTGGCGCGCCGTCAGGAAAGTCGACAACAGGTCAGTGTGCATGAGGCCGGATGGTGTCCTGTGTTGCTGACCTGCGACCCGTCCCGGGACCTGCTGCGCGGCAATCAGCATGATCAGTACACCTAGCGGGTGACGTCCTTCGCCCAGCCGCGGGTGACCGTCTCTCTCGCCTTCTCCAGTTGCGTGTCCGTCGGGAAGTGCGGTGTTCCTTCAACCGTCGGCAGTCGTGCGGCGGCGGCCTTGTCGAGGGTGCCGTCCTGTCTCATGGCGTCGATGAGCACCGGGCGGGCATAGGCGCGCAGCCGAAGGTTCTGGCCCTCTGGGCTGAAGAGGTACTCCTGCCACAGCCGGGCAGCCGCCGGGTGCGGGGCGTTCTTGTTGATCGCCAGCGCGAAATACTGGGCGAAGCTGCCGTCGAAGGGGATCGCGACCTGCCAGTTCACACCCTTGTCGCGGAGCTGGTCGGCGTAGTGGAGGTTGATGTAGTCCCAGTTGATGCTGATGGGGGTCCGGCCGTCCTGGACCGTTGCCGTGTTGGAATTGAGGGGATTGAAGTTGCCGATCTTCCTGAGTTCGGCGAAGAAGTCGAGGCCGGGCTGAATGTCCTCGAACGACCCGTTGTTCGCCAGCGCGGCCGCGTACACGCTGTCGAAGGCGGTGGCCGACCGGGTCGGGTCGCCCTCGAGCGCGACCTCACCCCTGTAATCGGGTTTGAGCAGATCGGCGAAGGTCTCCGGACAGCGCTTGACCCGGTTGGCGTCGCAGCCGATGGAGATGTAGCCGCCGTAGTTGTTGTACCAGCGGGCCTTCGCGTCCTTCTGACTGACGGGGATCGAGTCGTAAGCGGCGACCCTGTACTGCGCGAGCAGATTCTGCTGCGCCGCCCGCCGCGCAAACGTATCGCCCACGTCGATCACGTCGGGGGCTGTGGGCCTGCTCCCTTTCTTCCTCATGGTGTCGATCTCGTCCTGGCTGTGGCCCCGCGGATCGTCGACCGTGACTTTGATGCCGTACTTCTTCTCGAAGCCGTCCATCAGGCCGCCGTAGTTGGCCCAGTCACGCGGCAGCGCGATCGCTTTGAGCGTGCCCTCCTTGTTCGCCGCGGCGATCAGCGCGCGCATGCCGCCCGCGTTCTCGGCGGACGTAGCCACGGACGGTTCCACGACTCCGGCGGTCGGTGTGTTCTCGCAAGCGCTCAGGCCCAGTGCCACGAGAGCCAAGCAACCGAGGACCGCTGCCGCTCGGGCACACGGTGTAGTCACGACTGCTCCCGGGCTCGAGGGAATGAGGTGGTCACCTCGACCGGTTGCCGGCAGCACCACTGGGTCCGGACCGCCGGGCCTTCGGCTGCGTCACCCGGGCTCCTTGGATTCACCGCGCCGACGAAGTGGTCATCGAGGCCAGGGTACCCGGCCGCCTCGCCGGCGGAATGGCGCCCGGGAAGTCTGCGACCAGCGTCCTTGCCCGGCTGCACGCGGCTTCTGTACACCCCGAGTCCCACTCGCACCCATGCCGGCAGGCAACGTGCGCGACGGATGAAGGACGGGAGGTACACGCTCACCTCACAGTGCTGTGTCGTCCCATTGGTCGAGCAGTATCTCGCCGAGTCCTTCCGCCTCCGGCGTGGCGCCGTTGTGGAGGGACCGTTCCGCCCAGATGACTTTGCCAGTGGGCGTGTAGCGGGTCCCCCAGCGTTCGGCGAACCGGGCGACCAGGAAGAGACCGCGGCCGCCTTCGTCGGTGACCTTCGCCCGGCGCAGCCGCGGCGAGGTGCTGCTGCCGTCGGAGACCTCGAAGATCAGGGTGCCCGTGGCGGGGCTGGTGGTCGGCACCGTGCGGAGCAGCCGGACGGCGATGGGCTCGGCACCGTAGCGGATGGCGTTGGTGATCAGCTCGCTGAGGATGAGTTCGGCGGTGAACCCGACCTGCTCCAGCCCCCACTCCGTCAGCCGACGAGTGCAGGCGGTGCGCACCGGGGCCACCGCTGCCGGGTCACGGGGCACGTTCCACTCGGCGACCTGCTCTGGTCCGAGCCGGCGGGTGCGGGCCACCAGCAGCGCGATGTCATCCCTGGGCCGGTCGGACAGCATGGCCTCCATCACCGCCGCGCAGGTGGCCTCGGGCGTGCGACCCGGCCCTGTCAGAGCATTGCGCAGGGCCTCCAGACCGGCGTCCAGGTCTCGGGTGCGGTCCTCGATCAGTCCGTCGGTGTACAGCACCAGCCGGGAACCCTCGGCCACGACGAGCTCGGCGGTCTCGACAGGAAGGCCGGCTCCGAGTCCCAGTAGCGGGGAGATGGGTAGCACAGGGAAGTCGACGGCCCCGTCGGGCCGGACCACCGCCAGTCCCGGATGGCCGGCGGTGGCGACAGTCAGCCGCCCGGAGGTGGGGTCGTAGACGGCGTACTGGCAGGTCGCCCCAGTGATCATCCCCTGCCCGTCCTCCGCGGCGGCGACCTCCTCGGCGTCGATCTGCGCCACCAGTTCGTCCATCTGGCCCAGCAGCTCCTCCACGGGCATGTCCAGGCTGGCGAAGTTGTGCACGGCGGTGCGTAGTCGACCCATGGTCGCCGCGGCGTGCAGACCGTGGCCGACGACATCGCCTACGACCAGTGCCACCCGGGTACCGGACAACGGGATGACGTCGAACCAGTCCCCGCCCACCCCGGCCTGGGCGGGCAGGTAGCGGTAGGCCACGTCGAGGGCGGACTGATCGGGCAGCGCGCGTGGCAGCAGACTGTGCTGCAGGGTGACGGCCATGGCGTGCTCGCGGGTGTAGCGGCGGGCGTTGTCGATGCCCATCGCCGCCCGGGCGGCCAACTCCTTGGCGAAGGACACATCCTCATCCTCGAACGAGGGGGAGCCCTTTGCGCGCCAGAAGCTCACCACTCCGAGCAGCACGCCGCGGGCTCGCAAGGGAACCACGAGCATGGAGTGGATGCCGTGATCGAGGATCCGCCGGGCGCGTTCGGGTTGCTGGGCCCGCCAGCCGTCGGAGTCGCTCAGGTCCCTGACCAGGACAGGTCGGCCCTCGGCCATCGCCGTGGAGATGGGGTGGGCCGGGGTGAACCGGATCAGCTCGCGGACGGGGTGGAGGGGATGGTCTGCGTCGAGACCGGCGACGGCGCTCCGGCGCAATTCGGTGATCCCGGCGGTCGCACCGGAGGACTCCTCGCCGCGCAGCACCGGGTCCAGCAGTTCGACGGTGACGATGTCGGCGAACCGGGGCACCGCCACCTCGGCCAGCTCCTCGGCTGTGTGCTTCACATCGAGCGTGGTGCCGATCCGCAGCCCGGCGTCGTAGAGCAACTTCAACCGTTCGCGCGCCACCTCCGCCCGGCCGGCGAGGGCCCGCAGATCGGTGGTGTCCCGGAGCGTCACCACGCTGCCGACCGGTCCGTGAGGTGCGGTGAGCCGCTTGCTGACCGCGAGCAGCCGTTCGGTCGCCAGGTACACCTCGTCGGTGGCGGGGCGGTCGGAGGAGAGTAGCCCGGCGAGGTCCTCATTGAGCCCCAGATCGGTGATGTGTCGCCGCTCCGCGTCCGCCGGCAGGCCCAGAAGCCGTCGTGCCTCGTCGTTGGCCAGCAGCAGCCGGCCGTCACCGCCGACGATCAGCACTCCTTCCCGTACTGCGTGCAGCACCGCGTCGTGGTGCTCGTACATCCTGGTCATCTCGGTGGGCCCCAGGCCATGGGTCTGCCGCCGCAGTCGTCGGCTCACCAGGCCGGACCCGCCCCCGGCGACGACAAGGGCCGTGGCGGCGCCGCCGAAGAGGACCGGCAGTTGCTGGTTCACCCTGTGCCGCACCGTCTCGACCCTGACGGGCACGGAGACGATGGCGACGACCGAGCCGTCAGGAGCCCTGACGGGAACCGCCGAGATCACGGAGAGCCCCAGTGAGCCCTTGAACGTACTCGTGAACGGCCTGCCGCTCGCCGCCGCGGCATAAGGCCCGATGATGCGTTTCCCGATCTGATGCGGGTCGCTGTGGGCGAGGGTGATTCCGTTCAGCCCGTACACGATGACGGCGTCGACGCCTGCGGCCTTCCGGGCCGCCGCGGCGTGCGGCTGCAGCACCGCGGTCGGGTGCGCGCTGTTCAGTGCCGCAACGATCCCCGGGGCGTTCGCGAAGGTCTGCGCAGCAGTGAGCGTCCGGTGGCGGGCGTCGGTCATGACATCGCGTCGGGCCTGCACCACGAGCGCGACCAGTGCGGCGGCGACGAGCAGCATCACGACCGCCAGCTGGAGCAGGAACACCTGGCCGGCGAGGCTGTGCACGCTCAGCAGCGAACCCGACCGCCCCGCCTCTCCCCTCCGACGGTGCCGACCGGGCCGATGCGTCCACAAGGACGCATCACGTCGCTCATGCCCGGATTGGCCAGAAGCATCACTCATGTTCTCCTTTCTATCGTTTCTGAGTGCCCGACCACGAAGCGACCGTGACGGAAAGCGACCGTGACGGACCGGTCCGCGCGGGAGCGAAACGAGTCCGGGCAGCAGCCCCGCGACACCGGAAATGTTCAGCGAGCCGATGAGCGGTCCAAGGTCCGTTGGCATGCGGTGGGCGGCGGCATGGTGCACGACCGATGCGGCGACGATCTTCGCCGTACCAGTGGCAGGTGGTTGAGCCGGCGAGCGTCGAGCCCACGGTCCGATACAGCGGAAGGCGCTCGACAACGGTGCGGAGCGCGCTCGCATTCGCCCCGTTCGTGGCATCGGGCACGTGACGGAGATCTCGATGCACTACCGGCGTGCTGGTTCATACCCTGATCCCGGACGTCGGTCGGGTTGAAGAGCAGGTATGTGAAGTCATCGGTCATTGACTGACACGGCGTCAGCGAAATCGGCCAGTGGCCGGCGTTAAGCCGCCTTTCTGGCCGACGCATGAGCAAGAGCGCGCCGTTGTAGGCTAAAAGAACAGCCCTTGACCTGCACAAAGCAGGCAGGGAGCGAAAATCGGGAGCACTGAATGCTGCGTACTCTGTTCAAGTCCAAGATCTAGCGTTTGGGCGTTTTTGAAGGTCAGAGCTCTGATCGCGGCGTCCGAGTCAGCAAAAGGTCAGCATTGGACCGGGCGGTGTCCCGCGTTGCCGACATGCGGCTATCAGAGGCCTGCTGTGCCGTCCGGCGCCCGTTCGGAAGGCTTGATGCGTGGCTCGACAGCTTGCCCGTGGGATGGGGTCGTTCTTCAAGGAGTGCGGTTGTTCGAGACCGTCCCGTTGCCCGACCCGTACACGATCCGGTTCCGCGCCGCTCTCGGCAGGCAGCGTGAGAAGGCCGGCTACGGCACGCAGTACGACACGATCGAGCGCCTCACGCAGATCTACGCGGAGAAAAGGAAGACGGCGCCATCGGGGTCCGCCGGTCCACCCGTTCGGCAGCACGCCGCGCCCGCGGGCCGGGGCACCCCTAGCATGCTGACTGTGCGACCCATTCTCCCGAAGATTGAGGGCGGCCGGGTACAGGGCCTCCTGCAGCTCATCGAGGACGGCATCCACCTCGTCGTCGCGGCGCTCCTCGTACTGCTCGCGGCGCTCCTGAGCATTGGGGTCATCCACGACGTCATCAGGTCGGTCCAGGGGCCGTACCGCGAGGAGACGGTCGTTCTCTCCGCCCTGGACAACAGCCTTGTGCTCTTCATCGTGGCCGAGCTGCTCCACACCGTCCGCCTCACCATCAGGAACCAGACCCTCGATGCGGAGCCTTTCCTCGTCGTCGGCCTGATTGCCGGCATCCGCAAGGTGCTCATCGTGACGGCCGAGGCGGAGAAGTCCTTCCGGTGGAACGTCGAGGGAATCGAACTGCTGATCCTGGCGGGTCTGATCCTCGTGATGGCGACAGCGGCGTACGTGTGGCGGCGCTCGACGCGGCCGGGAGACTATTTCCCGCTCCAGGGGGCGCGGCGCTCCCCGTCGCCGGCGCCGTCACCCACCTCGGTGCGCGGGTCCTGATCCGTCACCTTCCGCAGCCAGGGTCGCCCGCACCCGCTGGTCCTCGCGAGCAGAGCCGACGTCCCGTTCCAGGGGTGTGCGGCTCACGGCTGTCGCGAGGTCCTCCAAGGCACGCTTCTGCAGTTCCGCCCCGCGCCGCACCACCGGGCTCCGGTCCCCGGCGGCGCCCTCCCACGCGTGGAGCGCCTCCTCCACGCGCCCCCAGTCCGGATTCCTGTGCTCGCGCACGTCAACTGCCGCCTGCTCGGTGTCCGCCTCGAGGGCCTCGGCGAACCGCTCCGCCTCGGGGATGAAACGGCTCTCGGCCCGCGGTACACGGCTCTCCATGAGCATCGCCGCCCGGCCGAACCGCTTGAGCGCCTCCTGCGCCTCCTGCGCCTCGCGCGACGTCAGACCCCTGGGGTGGACCGGTTCCTGCCTTGCGCGGTCGTATGCCTCCTGCCAGGCTGCACGTGCCTCCCTGCTCTCCAGCAGTGCCCGGCGCATGTCGGCGTGATGCTCCCGGGTCGGTTCGGCGTAGTCGCGGAGCACCGCGGCCGCGTAGCGGCCGTTGGCGGCGAGCCAGTCCGCGAGCCGGCCCGGCAGCCGGGATGTCTCCCATGCGGGGAACACCACGTACGCCAGCATCGCCAGGGCCCCGCCGAGCAGGGTGAGCACCACCCGCTCCGGGACCGTCTGCTCCCATGCCTGGCCGCCCATGCCGAGCAGGAAGACGACGTACGCGGCGGTGAAGCACTGGGAGTAGGCGTAGCCGGTACGGTTCAGCGTGTACGACAGGCCCGCCGAGACCACCGCCAGCGCGCCGGACACATGGGCGTCCGGGCCCAGGGCCCGCACCACGCCGGTGGCGAGCGCGACCCCCGCCAGGGTCCCGGCGAGACGGGCCACCGCACGCGCGTACGTCCGGTGGAAGTCCGGCCGCATCACCATCACCGAGGCGATGGGCGCCCAGTAGCCGTGGCCCAGGGGTAGCCGGGCGGCGATCAGATAGCCGAGCGTGGCCACCGCCGCCAGGCGGACGGCGTGCCGGAACACGGGCGAGTCCGGGCGGAGCTCACGGCGTACCGCCCGGACGACGACCGGGACCAGCCGGAGCATTGTCGGGCGAACCAGGAACTCGGCGCCGGCGGGGCCGGGCGGCGTGGGCGTCCTCCCGCGCGCGCAGCCGCTCGCGGCGATCTCCAACGCCTCGCCGAGCAGTTCCACGAGCCGCTCGGCGGCTTGTCGTGCGGGGCCCTCCAGCACCTCGTGCTCCTCGTCGACGCGCAGGACGTCCGTGCTCTCGGGCCGCACCTCGGCGGGAGTGCCGCGACGGACCGAACGGGCGGCCGCGTCCAGGACGTCGGCGGCCGCGTCTAGAAACTCCCGCGCGCGGTCCCGCCCGGGTCCCTCCGCCGGGGCGCCGACGTCCGGGTCGGCGAGCGCGGCGACGACCGGCCGAATGCGCTCGGCGAGTCCCCGGGGGCCGTGGAGGACGGGGGGACGGGTGCGGGCCTGTGACGGCGTCACGGCAGCCGCGTCCCGGGCCGTCATCAACGGCTCCGGGTCGAACGGGGCGGTTGGGTCGTGCCGCAACCGGCGGGCGTAGTCCGCCACGGCGGCCAGGGCGTCGGCGAGCGCGTCACGATGCGCTCCCCAACGCCGGATCGGGAACAGCAAGATCAGAACGGCCTGCGTCACGCCCCCGAGTGCGATGACCGCGGCGTGCTCCAGGGCTCGCCCGACGCTCGTGGGCAAGGTGATGGTCACCAGCATGCTGCCCACGGTCGTCGCTGCGACGATCCCGGCGGTCGATCCGACGGCCCACGCCATTCCCGCGGCAAAGGCCCATACGGCCAGCAGCGGCAGGAACGTCACGAGTCGCCCCGCCGCCAAGTAGCCCACAAAGGTGCTGAGCGCCAGACCCGCGCCCGCGCCGAGCGCGACCACCTTGCGTGGACGCCAGCTGCGCTGGAAGGTGGCCCCACCCGCGGAGTAGGCGCCGAGGGCGGCGGACGCGGCATACGCGGGGGAGATCAGCCACAGCGCCGGCCCGATGGCGATCGCCACCCCAGCGGCCGCGCGCAGCGCGAGCAAGGGCTCCAGCCGCGTCTCCTCGATCGTGAGCCCGGATCGCACGACCTCCCCGAAGGCCCGCAGCCACGTCACGGGTATCCGCCAGGCCGGAACGCCCTGCCGGGTCGCGTCGGCCTGGTTGAGGTGCGGCAGCCGTCGGGCAAGGAAGCCTCCCACACGGTCCGCGAACTGGCTGGCGGCCGCAACCGCTGGACGGGGTGCTGCCACTGCGGACACTGCTGAGCGTCCGCCGTCCGTCCTCCGGGCCGGAGCGCGGGCAATCGCTGTTGGTTCAGGTCCGGCCGGACGGCGGCGATTGCCCCCGGACCGTCCGGCGGACGGGCAGATCGCCCCCCTGTTTCCCCCGGACCAGTCCGGGGGAAACAGGGGGCACGGCGGCCCGAGTCTCTTACCGCTTGTGGCCGTTCCCGTGTCCGTTGGGATGCAGGACCACCTTGGTCCAGCCCTCGTCACGGGCGTCGAAGTGCTCGTAGGCAGTGGGGGCCTCGTCCAGGCTGAGCTCGTGGGAGACGACGAAACTCGGCTTCGCCTTCCCGCCGGCGATCAGATCCCGCAGCGCCCGGTTGTACTTCTTCACCGGCGCCTGCCCGGTCCCCATGCGCTGGCCCTTGAACCACATCATGCCGAAGTCGATCGGGACCTTGCCCTGAGCTTCCAGCTCCCCTTGGGCCTCCGCGCCGCCGGGGTCCTGGGGCAGGAACACGCCCACCACGCCGATGTCGCCCGTGAACCTGACCGAGTCGATCAGTCCGTTGAGCGTGAGGCTGGCGTCCTCGTGTCCCTCCGGGTCGTGTGCCTGGTAGCCGACGCATTCGCAGCCGTTGTCGGCGCCCAGACCGAGGGTGGCCTCCTTGACGACCTCCGCCGGGTTCTGCTCGGCGGTGTTGATCGGGATGCCCCCGATCTCCTCCGCCTTGCGCAGCCGGTCGGGCTGGTGGTCGGCCGTCCAGACGCGGCCGGCACCCTTGAGGAGGGCGGAATAGGTCGCCATCAGCCCGACCGGACCGGCCCCGAAGACGATGGTCTGGTCGCCCGGTTTGACGTGGGCCATCTCGGTGGCGTGATAGCCGGTGGGGAAGATGTCGGCGAGCATCACGTAGTCGGCCTGCCGCTCGGCGGCGTCCTCGCCCAGACGCAGCGCGTTGAAGTCGCCGTAGGGCACGCGCAGCAGCTCCGCCTGGCCGCCCTGGTAGGGACCCATGTCGGCGAATCCGTAGGCCGCTCCCGCAAGGGCCGGTTCCGGCTGCATGGTCAGGCAGTAATTGGTCAGGCCCTGCTCGCACTGCTTGCAGAAGCCGCAGGCGATGTTGAAGGGCAGGACCACGTACTCGCCGACCTGGACCTTGCGGACGGCCGAGCCGACCTCCACCACCTGGCCCATGTTCTCGTGTCCCAGGGTGCGGCCGGACTCGAACGAGGTACGGCCCTCGTACATGTGCAGGTCCGAACCGCAGATGTTGGTGGTGGTGATCTTGACGATGATGTCGCAGGGGTGTTCGATCTTCGCGTCCGGTACGTCCTTCACTGTGACCGTCCGCGGTCCTTCGTATACCGCTGCTTTCATGATGGCTTCCCTTGATGTCGCGGCATGGCGGTGATGGAGAGGGCGCAGATGTCGCGGCATGGCGGTGATGGAGAGGGCGCAAAGAGCCTGACTCTCGCAAGGGCTGCGACGGGGCCCGCGGCTCCCGCACGCCTCTGCGGGCCGTTCAACTGGATTAGATGGAACGGTCATCTGCCGCCGGCCCGCCAGGCGGAGCTTCGGCGCTCCGGCGGCTTTGCGTCCGGGTCCCCGTCGGCCTCCGAGGCGAAACAACCACGCACCGACCGATCAGCGGAATCTCCGGGCCCGGACGACCACCAACCGACGGCACATCTCCGCCTGAGGTCACCCGCTGGCACCGTGGTCGTCCTGCAGCACGCTGCGACGTTCCTGTTCGCGCTTGGAGTAGGCGGCTGTCCGGATCGCCTCGTCGCTCTCCAGCACCGATCCCAGCGCGCCGCCCACCGTGGCGACCGAAGCGACGAACCAGGACAACGTCCAGTACTCCGAGACGTGCAGCGGCATTCGTGTCGCGGATGCGAACACCCGATCGTTGAGGAGCATCTTCAACCGCCGGGCCGGGCTGGGCATCGATGTGGAGGTCGTTCAGCGACCACGAACCAAGGGGTTCGAGCCGCTACCGAAGCGGTGGGTGATCGAGCGGATCTTCGGTTGGTTGATCCAGCACCGTCGCCCGGCACGGTGCCGGTCTTGAGCGGGTCGGGGAGTCGGCCACGAGCCAGTACCTGTTCGGGCGCGCCCAGCCGCTCGATCACCGCCCGCGCACACCGCACGGCTGGCTGCACCTGAGCGGCGTCTCCCGCCACAATCTGCACGACGTGTCCGTCGACTACCGCTCTGCGTGCTGACGGCGGTGACGGGCGTGTCCTGTTCCGGAAAGTCGACGCTGGTGACGCAGGTGCTCGCCGAGGTGGTCCGCGGCCACCTCGGACTCGTGCCCGTTGGCGGTCGACGTCCAGGACGCGTCGGGGGTCGAGTCGTTCGACCGGCTGGTCCGGGTCGACCAACGGCCCATCGGCCGAACTCCCCGGTCCGGCCTGGCCACGTACACCGGGATGTTCGACGCGGTGCGCAAGCTGTACACGGAGACGGACGAAGCCAGGGCGCGCGGCTACTCGGCCGGGTGGTTCTCCTTCAACGTGCCCGAGGTCGGTGCGAGACCTGCCAGGGCGAAGGATTCGTCGCGGTGGAACGGCTGTTCCTGCCCGGCACCTACGCGCCGTGCCCGACCTGTGAAGGCGCCCGGTACAACGCCGAAACGCCGGAAGTCACCTACTGCGGCAAGAACATCGCGGAAGTACTGGCGCTGTCCGTCGACGCCGCCGCCGAGTTCCTGTCCGCCGTCCCGGCCGCCTCCGGCAGTCTGGAGACGTTGCGCGAGGTGGGACTGGGGTACCTGCGGCTGGGCCGGCCCGCGACGGAACTCAGCGGCGGTGAGGCGCAACGCATCAAACTGGCGACCGAAATGCAGCGAGCCCGTCGTGGACACGCGTTCTACCTGCTCGACGAGCCGACGGCGGGGTTGCATCCCTCGGACGTCGCGCTGCTGCTGCGACAGTTGCACCGGCTCGTCGACGCCGGCAACACGGTCGTGCTCGTCGAGCACGACCTGGCCACGATCGCCACCGCCGACTGGGTCATCGACCTCGGTCCGGGCGGCGACGCGGGCGGGCGGATGGTCGCGGCGGGCCCGCCGGCCAAGGCGGCGAGGGCCGGCCGCAGCGGTACCGCGCCCTATCTCGCGGCCCGGCTCGCGCGCTCCTGACACCGCCTGCGACCAGGCCGCAGGGTCAGCCGGGCATAGGGTGGTGCGCCCGGGTGAACTGTTCCACGACGGCGGCGCAGAAGGCGGGCAGGTCGGCCGGGCCGCGGCTGGTGACCAGCTGTCCGTCGACGACCACCTCCTGGTCGGCGACGACCTCCGCACCGGCGTTGCGCAGGTCGGTACGGATGCTGGGCCAGGACGTCAGGCGGCGGCCGCGCACGGCGTCGGCTTCCGCCAGGGTCCACGGGCCGTGGCAGATAGATGCGACCGGTTTCCCGCTGGCCATGAAGTCCTTGACGAACTGCACCGCGTCTCGGTTCATGCGCAGCTGGTCAGGGCTCATGGTGCCGCCGGGCAGGAGCAGGGCGTGGTAGTCGTCGACGGAGGCGTCGGCGACCAGGCGGTCCACGGGGAAGGTTCCGGCCGCGTTGAGGTCGAACTGGCGGGCCTGGATCTCGCCGGGGTGGAGCGAGACGATCTCAGTCTTCGCCCCTGCGCCCTGCAGCGCACCGCGCGGTTGGTCGAGTTCCACGCGCTCGACGCCGTCGGTGGCCAGAATCCCCACCCGCATCCCGCGGAGTTCCTGCGTCATGGTACGGCTCCCTTCACGAGTCGCTCGGTTGTAGGACGCGAGCGGTTGGGACACCCGGCAGGGCCTTTCCGCATCCCCTTTTCCGGGCCTTTCGGCATGCGAATCGGGGACGTCCTTCACGCTCACGCCGCGCGATCGTCGTAGACGACAGCTTTCATGAGCCTTCCCTCGGCGTGTCAGAGCAGCGCGGGACGAGACGGACCCTCGAAATGACCTTCCGAGTCAGACGCCGTTGTGAAGGCAAGGGGATGTGATTTTCCTGGCCAGGCGACCAGCGCTGAAACCGCGATCGCGAATCCTCGAGCACCCGCGCGCGAGCCGGGCCTCGGTGAAGGCCCCGTCTCCACCTTCCGCCTCCCGTCCGGCGTCTCAGTCCAGTCCGGCGACATGCACCGGGGCGCGACTGCTACAGCAGCCGGTCGAACACCGCGGTCACGCCCTCCCAGTGACTGGTCTGCGGGTTCTTGACATCCGGATACATGATTTTGAACGTCTCGGCGAGAGCGATGCTGAGACCGCCGATGATCTCGGGGTAGCGCTCTTCGGCCTCCTGGGTGGGTGTCCTGTCGAGGGGAGGGTGCGCGGCGAGCTGTTCCAAAATCGGCTTCAGCTCGACCTCCTCGTCGAGCCGCCGGAACCGGTGGATGCTCTCCTGGAGGCCCTTGGTGATCGGTAGATCCCACGGTTCGACGGTATCCCTGCCGTTGGCCTTGGCCGACGCCTGGCCGACGACCAGGAGGTCGTAGAGCTTGGCGTCGACGAAATCGCCATATCGCTTCAGGTCGTTCCTGTCCACGTCGAGGCGTGCGGCGGCGCGGAAGAACCTCTCGAACTTCGACACACCCATCACGGTCATGCCTCTCGCCTCCTCACCGGGAACGGACGGCGCCGTTCGCTCTCGCCCGCGCCGCCATCGGCTGTTACCCGGTCGAGATTCGCAGAGCTCCCTGCTGAGCGCCTCCGCACTGCAGGCCGAAAAAGGGCGCCCCCTCTTCCCCCGGCAGAGCAGCATGAAGTGCGCAGGCATCCCTCGGCCAGACGTACCGCCGTCCGTCCGCAGGAGGCTGCACGGCGTTGCAACGCCTCGAACGAGAATTGCTGACCGGACGACACGAGCGGCTCGGGGGAGCGGGCCTGTATGAGAGGGCACTCAACCGAGACCGGAACAAGACAGTCTGCCCCTGCACGCCCTCGCCGAGGACAACCTGGCCGCGGTGAGACCCGATCTGCTGCGCTTGGTGGTGAAGACGTTCGCCGACGCACTCATGTCCGCGGAGGCCGATACCCTCGGCAATGCCGAATACGGGCAGGTCAGCGACGAACGCGTCAACCACCGCAACGGCTGTCGCCCGACGAGTGGGACACGAGGGGCGGGACGATCGAGCCGGCCATCCTCAAGCTGTGCCAGGGCAGTTACTTCCCGCACTGGCTGCTGCAGAGTCGCCAACGGGCCGAACAGGCCCTCATCTCGGTGGTCGTGCCTACCTGCTCGGCGTCAGCACGCGCGACGGGGTGCGCAGCGATCCCTCATTCCGACGACGAGCGGGGTGCGCGCCATCCTGTCAACGCCTTCAGAGCATGTCCAGGGCCGTGGGCCCGCTGGGCGGCGGGAACGCCTCGTCGAGAGCGTCGAGCGCCTCGGTAGGAAGGTGGAGGTCCACCGCGCCGCGGTTCTCCCGAACGTGGTCGGATGATCCGGAACACGGGATCGCGGCCACCCCCTGTTCCAGCACCCAGGCGAGTGCCACCTGGGCCGGCGTGGCTCCGACGGCCCGGGCCACGGCACCCAAAGCGTCGCCCTTCAGTAGCCGCCCCTGCTCGATCGGGGAGTAGGCCATGACCGTCACCCCGGCCTCGCGGCACCAGGGGAGCAGATCCCACTCGATGCCGCGCCGGGAGAGGTTGTACAGCACCTGGTCGAGGGCCGCGGCGTCGCCATTGGGGAGGGTGGTCAGTTCGGCCATGTCGGTGACGTCCAGATTGCTCACGCCCCAGTAACGGATCTTCTCCGCCTCCATCAGGTCGGTGAATCCCGCAAGGGTCTCCTCGAGTGGCCACCGTCCCCGCCAGTGCAGCAGGTAGAGGTCCAGCCGTTCCGTACGGAGCCGCCGCAGGCTGCCCTCGCAGGCGGCGACGGTGCCTTTCCTGTCGGCGTGGCCGGGCAGCACCTTGCTGACGAGGAAGACCTCCTCCCGGCGTCCCCGGAGGGCCTCCCCGACGAGCTCTTCGGCTGCCCCGTCGCCGTACATCTCCGCCGTGTCGACGACGGTCATGCCCAGATCCACGCCCAGCCGCAGCGCGGCGATCTCCTGTTCACGCCGGGCTGGTCCTCGCCCAGGTACCAGGTGCCCTGCCCGAGCGCCGCGATCTCCTCACCGGAGGGGAGCGCGATCGTCCTGGCCGATTCCGCAGACATCTCGGGCCTCCCGTCCGCCGCGGATCCGCGGCACGCGCACCCGAACCGGGTGCCCAGGTCCGCGCCTCCCGGACAACCGGTGTCGGATGCGCCGCAGGGAGGTCAGGAGGGGCGAGCGGACCGCGCCGAGAGCTCGCCGGGACCGGGTGCGCGATCCCGCAACGCGACGACCACTGACACGACGGCGCCGCAGGAGAGGACCGCCGCGAAGCCGATCATCGCGGTCTGCAGGGCGAAGTGCCGCAGGGCGATGCTGAACAGGACGGAGGGCAGGCCCATTCCCAGGTACGCGACGACGAAGAACACGGCGAGGACCCCTGCGCGTGAGGCGGGCTCGGCCACCGAACCGGCACGTTCGACGCCTCCCTTGAACAGCAGCCCGGAGCCGGCTCCCGACAGGGACACGGCGACCAGGTAGAGCCAGAGTGCCGGGTGGTAGAGGGCGACGGCGCACAGGACCAGCCCGACCGGAAAGACCACTGCCCCCACGGTCAGGAGCCGGGGCAGTGGGAGGCGGCCCAGCACCAGCTGGGCGGCCGCCGCGGCACCGAACATGAGGAAGGCCGCCAGGCCGACCACGAGGTGCGAGTCGGTGTGCAGGGTGCCGTGGAGCACGCTCGCCCCGAGGGAGGAGATCAGGCCGAGGATCGCGAAGGCGAAGGCGCCCAGCGCGCCGGCCGCTCCGAACGCCCCCCGGCCGCCGGGGCGCAGGACGAACCGGCTGGGCGGTTGGGCCGCGGGCAACTCCAGGTCCACGGTCTCCGGGGTGCACAGCACCAGCGCCAGGCACACTGCCATGGCGAGCGTGAAGATCGCCTGGGCGGTGATCAGGGGTGTGGGAAGCCACTCGGCGGCGGCTCCGGCGACCAGGGGCCCCGAGGCCAGGCCGCCGAGGTTGGCGGCGGTGGCCACGATGCCGGGCAGCACCGAACCCCTCCGGTCCGGACGGGCCTCGTGGTGGAGGTCGTGCAGGTACGTCGTCGCGGTCGAGGCCATCAGCCCCAGTCCGACACCGTTCAGGATCCTGCCCGCGATCAGCCCCGGCAGGTCCCGCCACACGATCAGTACGACCGACGCGACGATGCCGACCAGCAGCGCCGGGACGATGATGCGCCGCCGGCCGAGCCGGTCCGACAGGTGTCCCAGCCCTAGGAAGGCGGCCGCCGCGCCCACGACCATCGAGGCGTACGCCACCGTGACCGTGGTCGCGCCGAAGTGGTCCCGGGCCTCGTACAGCGGCCACAGCGGGGTGGGCGCGGTGCCGAAGGCCATCAGCACGGTGAAGGCCACCGCCACGAACCAGAAGCCGGTCGTGTGCGTGGCACGGCGCCGGGCGGGGGCGCGCGGCGGCAGGAAGTCGGGAGCGGGCGCTTGGATTCGGTGGGTCGGGTCGTCGGGAGCGTCGGCTGTGGGACGGCTCAGCGGCGTCGGAACGGCAGGCAGGGGTACCCCTCCTCGGGTGGAAGCGGATGGTGCTTTCCATCCTCCTCACCAGCCAGGATCAGCGCCAACGAATGTTTTTGCTGAGCTCCAGCAATGCCAGTGATACTTCTGGTGTGGAGCTACGTCAGCTGGAGCACTTCATCGCGGTCGCCGAGGAGCTGAGTTTCACGCGTGCCGCCCGTCGGCTGCGCGTGGTGCAGTCAGGGGTGTCCGCCGCGATCCGCTCACTGGAGCGCGAGCTCGGCTGCGCGCTGTTCGAGCGCACGTCGCAGCAGGTCCGCCTCACCGGGGCGGGCGCGGCCCTGCTGCCGGAGGCCCGGGCCACCCTGCACGCCGCCCAGGCGGCCCAGGACGCCGTGCGCGCCGCACAGGACACGCTGCGCGGCACGGTGAACGTGGGCGCCATGGCCTCGGTCGAGGTGGTGGACCTGCCTGCGCTCCTGGGGCAGCTGCACGCGCGGCATCCGGCGATCGACGTCCGGCTGCGGCTGGCGACGACCGGATCGGCGGGACTGGCGCACGCGCTGCTGAGCGGGGACCTGGACGTGGCCTTCCTGTGGCTGCCCGAGCGCAAGCCCGCCGGGATCGACGCACGGGAGCTGGCCACCGTGCCGCTCGTCCTCGTGGTGAGTGCCGTCCATCCGCTCGCGCAGCGGGGGGAGGTGGCACTTGCGGACCTCGCGGGGGAGCCCTTCGTGGACTTCCCGCCGGGCTACGGCAACCGCGAGGTGGTCGACCGGGCGTTCGCGGCGGCGGGCGTCGTACGCCGGGTGGCACTGGAAGTGCCCGACATCGACATGGGGGCGGCACTGGTCCGGCACGGTCTGGGCATCGCCTTCCTGCCGGCGTTCGCCGTTGCCCGCACCCCCGGCCTGCACGTCCTGGACGTCGACGGCACCATGCTCCGCTGGAGTATGCATCTCGGCACGTCGTCGACCCGGCGGCCCAGCTCGGCCCTGGGGGCGCTGCTCGACCTGGTCGACCGCCACGTCATCGCCCTGTGACGCCCGGGCCGCGGCCAGGACGTCACCCGTCGGTGGTGTCCGGCCGCTGCGTCGCCTCGCTCACGCCGCGACATCTGCCGGAGCATCCGCTGATGCTCCGCTGCTGTGGTCCACAGGCGGTGTGGGACACCTTCTCGGCCCCATCGAGGCTGGTGCCGACAGGTCCCGCCGATCATGGCGATGGCGGTGATGAACCGAGGCCCGTCTTCTGGGGCGATGCGACCTCGCTGGATCAATCCGAGGAAGGGCCACCCACCCCCCACAGCGCTGTAGCAGGGCAGCCCGCCCAACTGCTACTCACACCGATCGCGCAGAAGTTCCAGCGAGGCATCAGCCGGGTCCCCCCAGCACGATCTTCCACACTCGGCTCGCCACCTGGAGGTTCAGCCGGTCCTCGACGTTCGCGAGGTCGTGGCCGCTGATGTCGCGGATGCGCTGGAGCCGATAGCGCAGCGTGCTGCGGTGGATCGCGAGGGAGTCGGCGGTCTCGTCGTAGTTGCCGCCACAGTCGAAGTACCGGGACAGGGTCTCCACCATGGTCGCGTGGTGCCGGGAGTCGTAGTCGATGAGCTGCCCGAGCCACTCCTGGACGAACGTCTCCAGTTCCCGGTGCCCGCTGCCGGGTCCCAGGATGCGGTAGAGACCGAGCTCGTCGAAGAACGACGTGCCGTAGCGCTCGCGGGAGTGGCGGCGCACGTCCAGGGCACGCCGCGCCTCCTGGTAGTGGTGGGGGATGTCGTCCACGGAGTCGCAAGGGGCGCTCACCCCTATCGTCCCGGACCGTGTCCCGTTCTCTCGGGCGAGCACCTCGTACAACGCGCGAGCGTGCGGCCTGTCGCCAGTGATGAGGACGACGTGGTCGGAGCGGCGGGTCAGCAGCGAGCGCATGCCCACCGCAGCGGCCGCCCGGCCCACGGTCCGCGCGAAGGAATCGTCCGCAGCCCGGTTCGACCACTGCACCACGACGATGTAGTGGCTGCCGTGCAGGTCGTGTCCGACTGCCTCGGACCGGGCGTAGGCGCTCGGCTCGTCCGTCCCCGCCAGGAGGTCGTCGGCCAGCTCGCGGTGCAGCCTCAGCTCCACTTCGGCCAGATTGCGCAGGTGCGTCAGCTCCAGGGCGAGAGACGTGGCGGCGTGTCCAAGCGCGAGGACGGTGTGCTCGTCGGCCTCGTCCCGGGTATCGACCAGCGCCAGCACGCCCAGGATCTCGCCGTGCCTGCGGACGAGCGTGAGCAGCCGGTCCCTTATCCGCACCGGCCCGGCCTCTTTGGCGACGGCGTGCAGCATGTCGTCCTGGCGCACGGGGTCCGGTTCGGGATAGGGGACGGGGCGGCCGGGGCCGGTCCAGGACCTCAGCCGACCGAAGCGGTCCTCGACCAGCGCGGGAAGTCCTGTGAGCCCGTGCAGTGCGCGGGTGACAGCTTCCTCGCCGCCACCCGAGGCAGCGACGTCGGCCATGAGAGCGTGAACGGCTCGCTCGTAGCCCAGCTCAGCCACCACAGAGATCAGCTTCCGCTGAAGGGCTGTGCGTTCCTCCCTCAGCCGGCGCAGCTCCAGCGCGTCCTCGCGTTGGCGGCAGTGTGCGAAGGCGACTGACAGTGCAGCAGCGGTGTGCCGGACGAGCATGGCGAGCAGGGATCGCTCGGCCTTGGTGGGCTGGGAGCGGGACGTGACCACGAGGTAGCCGTGGAGTACCCCAGGTCCGCGTAGCCCCAGGGCCCGGCCCCAGGGCCTGCCGGCTACGGTCACGTTGCCGTCCTGCCCGGCCAGCTCCCGCACCCTCCGGCCCACGGCCGAGGCATGCGTTCGCCCGTTCCACGGGCTGGGGACCAGGTCGCCGCCCACCTTGAGGTATCCGGCCTCGGCGCTGTACGGTCCCGCGGCGCCTATGTGATCCATGGCCAGGCGCAGGATCTCGCCTTCGTCCGGAGCGTCGAACTGGGCGCGGGAGAGCGCGATCAGTTCGAGGAGGGCCTGGGCGGCTGGGGTGCGAGCAGGCAGGCGGGGCCGCCTGGGCGCGGCCGTGGGGTGCCGCCGGGCGCTGCCCCGCGGAAGGCTGCCCTTCCGGTCGGAGCAGCGGTGGTACAGGCTGTACGCCCGACTGCCGACCATGGGAGATCACTCCGTCCTTCGGAGGTGAGCGACTTTCGCGTACCCGGTCCCGGGCCGGCTACCCGACACGTGTGGGTTCTTTCTCTCGTACTCGTGGGGCGACCGGACCCGTGCATTCCTGACTCGCCAGGCGCAGGCGTGGAGCCACCCGGTTCGTCACCCTGGGGAGTGCTCGAGACCCTCCGTGCGCACCGGTGGGAAACCGGCGGAGTCCCACCTCTGTCCGAACGAACGTGATCCGGAGAGTCGACGCAGGCGCTGCACCGGGAGGAGTTCCTCATGGCCAAGGCAGTGGGCATCGACCTGGGCACCACCAACTCGGTGATCGCTGTGTGGGAGGGCGGCGAGGCGTCCGTCGTGCCCAACAGCGAGGGCAACCGCACGACACCGTCCGTGGTGGCCTTCACCGACACCGGGGAACGTCTGGTGGGCCAGCTGGCCCGGCGCCAGGCGATCCTCAACCCCAAGGGCACCATCTATTCGGCCAAGCGGTTCATCGGCCGGCACTTCGACGAGATCTCCGACGAGGCCAGGGCGGTGGCGTACGACGTCGTCGAGGGCGACGGCGGGGCGGCCCGCTTCAAGGTGCGCGACAAGCTGTACGCGCCTGAGGAGATCAGCGCACAGGTGCTGCGCAAACTCGCCGACGACGCGTCCAAGCAGCTGGGGGAGCGGGTCACGGAGGCGGTCATCACGGTTCCCGCCTACTTCAACG
This sequence comes from Streptomyces sp. MK7, assembly GCF_032658145.1. Classification (NCBI taxonomy): domain Bacteria; kingdom Bacillati; phylum Actinomycetota; class Actinomycetes; order Kitasatosporales; family Streptomycetaceae; genus Streptomyces; species Streptomyces sp. MK7. The sequence continues at coordinate 12,645 of NZ_JAVACL010000030.1, read as the reverse complement.
ACGCCCAGCGCACTGCCACCAAGGACGCCGGACGGATCGCCGGACTGGAGGTGCTGCGGATCATCAACGAGCCGACGGCGGCCGCCCTCGCGTACGGCATGGAGAAGAAGGAGCACGAGACCGTCCTCGTCTTCGACCTGGGCGGCGGCACCTTCGACGTGAGCATCCTCGACGTCGGCGACGGCGTGGTGGAGGTGCGCTCCACCGCCGGTGACAGCCACCTCGGCGGCGACGACTTCGACCGGCGTCTGGTGGACTACCTCGCGGACGACTTCCAGAAGGAGAACGGCATCGACCTGCGCAAGGACCCGCAGGCGCTGCAACGACTGTTCGAGGCGGCGGAGAAGGCCAAGACCGAGCTCAGTTCGGTGACGCAGACGCAGGTCAGCCTGCCGTTCATCACCGCCGACGCCTCGGGCCCCAAGCACCTCACCGACTCGATCATGCGGTCCACTTTCGAGCAGATCACCGGCGACCTGGTGGAGCGTTGTCTGGGACCGGTGCAGCAGGCGATGGCCGACGCGAAGGTCGGCGAGAGCGACATCGACGAGGTCATCCTCGTCGGCGGTTCCACGCGCATTCCCGCCGTCCAGACTCTGGTCCGCCGGCTGACCGGCGGCAAGGAACCCAACATGAGCGTCAACCCCGACGAGGTCGTGGCCCTGGGCGCCGCGATCCAGGCCGGGGTGCTCAAGGGCGAGGTCAAGGACGTCCTGCTGCTCGACGTCACACCCTTGTCGCTGGGCGTGGAGACACGCGGCGGAGTGATGACGAAGATCATCGAGCGAAACACCACCATTCCGGTGCGCCGCAGCGAGACGTTCTCCACCGCCGAGGACAACCAGCCGGCCGTCGATGTGGTGGTCCTCCAGGGCGAGCGCGAGCGGGCCGCCGACAACCGGGTGCTGGGCCGGTTCCAGCTCACCGACATCCGGCCGGCGCCGCGGGGCGAACCACAGATCGAGGTCACCTTCGACATCGACGCCAACGGCATCCTCAACGTCAAGGCCCGCGACCGGGACACCGGCAAGGAACAGGGCATCACCATCAGCGAGAGCTCCAACCTGGACCGCAGTGAGGTCGAACGCATGGTCCAGGAGGCCGAGCGCAACCGAGGCCAGGACCAGGCACTCCGCGAGGCCGTCGACGCCCGCAACGAACTCGACGCCGTCGCGTACCAGGTCGAGAAGCGCCTCGCCGAACTGGGCGACGCAGCGCCCGCGCACGAGAAGGCACGTGCCGAGATGCTCGTGTCCGACGCCCGGGCGGCGGTCAAGGAAGAGGCGGGTGTGGAGCGCGTGCGGCCTCTGACCTCCGAACTCCAGCAGGTGCTCGCCGGGCTGGCGGCCCATCAGGGCGCCGCCACGGGCGGGGGTGTCGGCCAGGACGCCGCCACCGGCGGTCCCACGAGTGACGGTGGCGGTGACGATGATGTCATCGACGCCGAGTTCGACAAGGGCTGAGGCGTGCCATGCCCACCCACCCCCAGGAACCCGACCGGGCCGCGTCGGATCCGGGCGCACGGGTCCCGGAAGGCGCCGGACCTGGCCCTCGCGGGGATCTGCCCCGACCGGGCCCGCCCCGGGCCGAAGCGGCGAACGGCGAACCGGGGCCCGATGCCGCCGGCCCCGCGCCTGCCGAGGACGAGTACACGACCGCGATCCAGGAACTGGAGGACCGCTGGCGGCGGGCGCTCGCCGACCTCGACAACCTTCGCAAGCGTCACGCCAGGGAACTGGAGCACGAACGGGCGGCAGAGCGGTCCCGCACGGCGGCCGCCTTCCTGCCTGTCCTCGACAACCTCGAGCTCGCCCTGACCCATGCCGGCGCCGATCCGGGTGCGATCGTGGAGGGCGTCCGGGCCGTACGCGACCAGGCGGTGAACGTCCTCGAACTGCTCGGCTACCCGCGGCACGCGGAGAGCGGTGTCGCTTTCGACCCGGCCCGGCACGAGGTGGTCGGTGTCGTCCAGGACCCCGATGCCCCACCGGGCACGGTCGTCGAGGTGCTGCGCCCCGGCTACGGGGACGGCGAACGGCAGCTCAGGCCCGCCGCCGTGACGGTCGCGAAGCGGGAGTGACCGGTCATGGCACGGGACTTCTACGAGGTGCTGGGTGTGTCGCGGACCGCGAGCCAGGACGAGATCCAGCAGGCATATCGCAAACTCGCCCGCAGGTACCACCCAGACGTCAACAAGGACCCCGGGGCGGAGGAGCGTTTCAAGGACCTCAACGAGGCATACAGCGTCCTGTCCGACCCCAAGAGCCGGGCCCGCTACGACCGCTTCGGCGAGGACTTCCGCAAGATCCCCGAGGACTTCGACGAACGGGTCGCGGCCGGAGCGGGCGGTGGCTTCCGCGGTCGGAGGACCGCAGGCGCGGGCGGCCCTCGCGTCCGGTACACCACCGGCTTCGGCGACGACTTCGGAGCGGAGGGCATCGACATCGAGGACCTGCTCGGCTCCATGTTCGGAGCCGGCGCCACCCGAGGCGGCGTCCCCGGGGCGGACCAGGAGGCCGAGCTGCCGCTCAGCGTCGAGGAGGCGTACCGAGGCGGCCGTCGCACCGTCACACTCGCCGGCCCCACCGGGCAGCCGCGGCGGTACGAGGTCGACGTGCCGCCGGGCGTCACCGACGGGCAGCGCATCCGGCTGGCGGGTGAGGGTGGCCAGGGCAGTGGTGACGCAGCCGCGGGCGACCTGTACCTGCGAGTGCGTATCCAGCCCCACCCCCGGTTCCGGCTGGACGGCCGTGACGTGCACGTCCAGGTCCCGGTCTCCCCGTGGGAGGCGGCCCTGGGTGCGACCGTGCCGGTGCCCACGCCCGGCGGCGGCACGGCGAAGGTCACGGTGCCCGCGGGCTCGTCCAGTGGCCGGCGGCTGCGGCTGCGCGGCGAGGGCATGCCGAACCCGCGGGGCGCGAACGGCGACCTGTACGCCGAACTTCGCGTCATGGTGCCTCCCGCCCTCGGCGACCGGGAGCGCGAACTGTTCGAGGAGCTCGCCGCCACTTCCTCGTTCGACCCCAGGAGGACGCGATGAACGACCGACCCGCGGGAGCGGGAGGCAACGGCCGGGCCGGCGTGGGCGCCCGTCCGGTACGAACGGGCGCCGACATCACCGCCTCGACGGCTGTCCGGTACGCGCTCGTGCCCGTCCCCAGGCTCTCCCTGTCCGCCGTGGCCCTTCGCTCGGGCCTCCACCCCGATCTGATCCGCCGGTTCGTCGCCCTCGGCCTGGTCGACGCCGAGCGCGACTCTGCGGGGCGACTGGTGTTCGACCCCACGGCCCCGGCGGTTCTCGCCCGTATCCAGCGGCTGCGCACCGGACTCTGCCTCAACTACGCATCCATCGGCCTGGTGCTCGACCTGCTCGACCGCATCAGCCTGCTCGAAGCCGCCCTGCGCGGCCGCGGCACGAGGAGTGAAACACCCCCATGGACATGAACCGTCTCACCCAGAAGTCCCAGGAAGCCCTCCAGGAGGCCCAGAGCGCGGCCGTCGGCATGGGGCAGACCGAGGTCGACGGGGAACACCTGCTGCTCGCGCTTCTCGATCAGGAGGACGGTCTGATCCCACGGTTGCTGCAACAGGTCGGCACCGAGCCGAAGGAGCTGCGCGCGGCCGTGCGTGAGGAACTCTCCCGCCGCCCGAAGGTCACCGGTCCGGGCGCGGCACCCGGCCAGGTCTTCGTCACTCAGCGCCTGTCCCGCCTGCTCGATGCCGCCGAGCGGGAGGCCAAACGCCTCAAGGACGAGTACGTGTCCGTGGAGCACCTCCTGCTCGCCCTGGCCGAGGAGGGCTCGGCGACCGCGGCCGGACGCCTGCTCAAGGAGCACGGCGTGACCCGGGATTCGTTCCTGAGCGCGCTCACCCAGGTCCGCGGCAACCAGCGCGTCACCTCCGCCAACCCCGAAGTGGCCTATGAGGCTCTGGAGAAGTACGGCCGCGATCTCGTCCTCGAGGCTCGGTCCGGGCGGCTGGACCCGGTCATCGGCCGTGATGCGGAGATCCGCCGCGTCACCCAGATCCTCAGCCGCAAGACCAAGAACAACCCCGTCCTCATCGGCGATCCCGGCGTCGGCAAGACCGCCATCGTCGAGGGCCTGGCCCAGCGCATCGTTCGCGGCGACGTCCCCGAGGGCCTGCGCGACAAGACGGTGTTCGCTCTCGACATGGGCTCCCTGGTCGCCGGCGCCAAGTACCGCGGCGAATTCGAGGAACGCCTCAAGGCCGTGCTGTCCGAGGTGAAGGCCGCCCAGGGACGCATCCTGCTCTTCGTTGACGAACTCCACACCGTCGTAGGCGCGGGCGCCGCCGAAGGGGCCATGGACGCGGGCAACATGCTCAAGCCGATGCTCGCCCGCGGCGAACTCCACATGATCGGGGCCACCACCCTCGACGAGTACCGCAAGCACATCGAGAAGGACGCCGCCCTCGAACGCCGCTTCCAGCAGGTGCTGGTCGACGAGCCGAGCGTGGAGGACACCATCTCCATCCTGCGCGGACTGCGCGAACGCCTGGAGGTCTTCCACGGCGTGAAGATCCAGGACACCGCACTGGTCTCCGCGGCCACCCTCAGCCACCGGTACATCACCGACCGGTTCCTGCCCGACAAGGCCATCGACCTCGTCGACGAGGCGTGCGCCCGGCTGCGTACCGAGATCGATTCGATGCCCGCTGAACTGGACGAGATCACCCGCCGCGTCACCCGTCTGGAGATCGAGGAGGCGGCCCTGTCCAAGGAGACCGACGCCGCCAGCAAAACCCGCCTGGAGGAACTGCGCAAGGAGCTGGCCGACCTGCGCGGCGAGGCCGACGCCAAACACGCCCAGTGGGAGGCCGAACGGCAGGCGATCCGCCGCGTGCAGGAACTACGCCAGGAACTGGAGCAGGTCCGCCACGAGGCGGAGGAGGCCGAACGCGCCTACGACCTCAACCGCGCCGCCGAACTCCGCTACGGCCGCCTCCAGGACCTGGAGCGTCGGCTGAAGGCCGAGGAGGAGCAACTGGCCGCCAAACAAGGGAAGAACCGGCTGCTGCGCGAGGTCGTCACCGAGGAGGAGATCGCCGAGATCGTCGCCGCCTGGACCGGCATCCCCGTCGCCCGTCTCCAGGAGGGCGAACGCGAGAAGCTGCTGCGCCTCGACGAGATCCTGCGCGAGCGCGTCATCGGCCAGGACGAGGCCGTAAAACTCGTCGCCGACGCCATCATCCGCGCCCGCTCCGGCATCCGCGACCCGCGCCGCCCCATCGGCTCGTTCATCTTCCTCGGCCCCACCGGCGTCGGGAAGACCGAGCTGGCCAAGACGCTCGCGGCGGCCCTGTTCGACTCCGAGGAGAACATGGTCCGCCTCGACATGAGTGAGTACCAGGAGCGGCACACCGTCAGCCGGCTCATGGGCGCACCACCCGGATACGTCGGCTACGAGGAAGGCGGCCAGCTCACCGAGGCCGTACGCCGCAAGCCGTACTCCGTTGTGCTGTTCGACGAGATCGAGAAGGCGCACACCGATGTCTTCAACACCCTGCTGCAGATCCTCGACGACGGCCGCATCACCGATGCTCAGGGCCGCACCGTCGACTTCCGCAACACCGTGATCATCATGACGTCGAACATCGGCTCCGAGCACCTCCTCGACGGCGCCACCGCCGAGGGTGAGATCAAGCCGGACGCCCGCGCCCTGGTGATGGGCGAGCTGCGCGGGCACTTCCGCCCGGAGTTCCTCAACCGCGTCGACGACATCGTGCTGTTCAAGCCGCTCGGCGAGCGGCAGATCGAGCGGATCGTGGAGCTGCAGTTCGACGAGCTGCGCCGCCGGCTCGCCGAACGCCGCATCACCGTCGAACTCACCGAAGCGGCCCGGGAGTTGATCGCCCACCAGGGATACGACGCGGTGTACGGGGCCCGGCCGCTGCGCCGCTACATCTCCCACGAGGTCGAGACGATGGTCGGGCGCGCCCTTCTGCGCGGTGACGTCCAGGACGGCGCGACGGTCCGCGTCGACGCCGAACATGGAGAGCTGGTAGTCACCTACGACCGGCCCGAGGACGTGAAGGGAGCGCGGGCGGCATGAGCACCCTGCAGGCGACGACCGTCAGGTGCCCCAACTGCGGGCGCTCCAACCGGGTGCCCGTGGCCGCGGAGGGCCGCCCCAAGTGCGGCCACTGCAAGCAGCCCCTACCGTGGATGGTGGACGCGGGCGACGACGACTTCACCGAGGTCGCCGAGCGGGCCGACGTTCCCGTCGTGGTCGACCTGTGGGCCACCTGGTGCGGCCCCTGCCGCATGGTCAGCCCCGCACTGGAGAAGGTCGCCAACGATCTCGCCGGCCGAATCAAACTCGTCAAGGTCGACATCGACAAGAACCCGCGACTGTCGCAGCGTTTCGAGGTCCAGGCCGTACCGACACTGCTGATCCTCGACCGGGGCGAGACGGTCGCCCGGCAGGCGGGGGCGGCGCCCGCCCCCGCTCTGCGCCAGTGGGTGGAACAGTCGATCAGCGCCCGGAAAGGGTGATCGGGATGACCCTGCACGCAGACCCCCACCTCGCGCTCGTCCGGCCGGTCCAGCCGCTGACCCCAGAAGGGTGTCAGGAGTGTCTGAAGCTCGGCTCCCCGTGGGTTCACCTGAGGCTCTGCCTGACGTGCGGGCACGTCGGCTGCTGCGACTCCTCGCCGAACAAGCACGCGCGCAAGCACGCAGCTGCCGTCGCCCATCCGATCGTGCAGTCGTTCCAGCCCGGCGAGGAATGGCGCTGGTGCTACGTTCACGAGGCGTTCGTCTGATGTCCGGCGACCAGTCGCTGCCGGGCGAAGAACCGGTGCCGGAGAAAGCGGACGAGGCCGCCTTCTGGGAGACCCCGGACATCTCCGGCGCGTATCCGCGCCTCACGGAGGACCAGATAGCACGTCTGGCGGAGCAGGGACAACGCCGGAACATGGCTCCGAACGACGTGCTGCTCCGGGAGGGGGAGCGCTGCGAGACGTTCCTCGTCGTCCTCAGCGGTACCGTCGCCGTCGTCGAGGACTACGGCACTCCCGAGGAGCACGTGCTGCGCGTGCACGGCCCCGGTCGCTTCATCGGCGAACTCGGCCTGCTGTACGGACAAGTGGCCTTCTACACCGCTGTCGCCAGGGAGCCGGGCGAGGTCCTTGTGGTCTCCTTGGACCAGTTGCGCCACCTGGTGTCCCAGGACTCCACCATCGGGGACGTCGTGCTGCGCGCCTGTCTGTGCCGTCGCGCGCTGCTCGTCGGACAGGGCGCCGGCTTCCGCATCATCGGCTCACGCTACTCGCCCGACACCAGACGGCTGCGCGAGTTCGCCGTCCGCAACCGGCTGCCGCACCGCTGGATCGACCTGGAGACCGACGAGGAGGCCGAGGAGCTGCTGCGCCGCTTCGGCGTCGGCCCGGCGGAGACACCACTCGTCATCTGGCGGGACACCACCCTGTTGCGCAACCCCAGCAACGCGGAACTGGCCCGGCTCATCGGCCTGCCGTCGCTGCCCGCCGGAAACCATCACGGCGACGTCCTCATCGTAGGCTCCGGACCTGCCGGCCTCGCTGCCGCGGTGTACGCCGCCTCCGAAGGCCTGAGCACCACGGTGGTGGAGGCGATGGCCACCGGCGGCCAGGCCGGCACGTCGTCCCGCATCGAGAATCTGCTCGGCTTCCCATCCGGCATCTCCGGCGCCGAACTCACCGAACGCGCCGTGCTCCAGGCCGACAAGTTCGGCGCCAGGATCAGCCTTCCGCTGGAGGCGACCGGTCTCCATCCCAAGGACGACGACCACTACGTCGTGGCGTTCGCCGACGGCAGCGAGATCGCCGCCCGCGCCGTCGTCCTGGCCATGGGTGCCCGCTACCGCCGGCTCCAGGTGCCCGGCATCGAACGCCTGGAAGGAACGAGCGTGCACTACTCGGCGACCGTCTACGAGGCCCAGCAGTGCCGCACCGACCCGGTGGCCGTCGTCGGCGGAGGCAACTCGGCGGGCCAGGCGGTGCTGTTCCTCGCCGGATACGCGCCGAAGGTGCACCTGCTGGTCCGAGGAGCCAGCCTTGAGGCCAACATGTCCCGCTACCTGGTCGACCAGGTCGAGCGCCATCCGCGGGTGGAGGTCATGCTGCACACCGAGGTCACCGAGGTCATCGGCCAGGAAGTGCTGGAGGAGCTCGACGTGGTCGACAACCGCACGGGCGGGCACCGCCGGCTCGCGGTACGGAGCCTGTTCGTCTTCACCGGCGCCGACCCTCACACCGAGTGGCTCGCCGACATCATCGCCCTCGACTCCCGCGGCTTCGTCCTCACCGGGCCGGAGGCCCAGGAAGCCTGCGCCCACCCCGAGGTGTGGCACGGCCGCGGGCGCCCGTGCATGACCCTGGAGGCCAGCCTGCCCGGGGTCTTCGCGGTCGGGGACGTCCGCAGCGGCTCGGTGAAGCGGGTGGCCTCCGCGGCCGGTGAGGGCGCGATGGCCATCCACTTCGTGCACCGGCACCTGGGGCACTCGGCCGTTCCCGGCACCACAGGCACGTCAGCTGTCGCGGGCCACTCGGACGTCTCCCCACGCATACGTCACAAGGAGTCCGCATGGCTCGCATGACGAACGGCGGACGATGAGATCACGAGAAGGAAGAAGGAGGCGATTGCGATGGCCATGCCCGTCCGGCGCCACCGCGGTGGCGGCCTGCAGGAAAGGCCTGTCTGGGCACCCACCCCTGTCAATCCCCTGGTCGAGTTCGACGAACTGCTCAACCAGATGAGCGGCCTGCTGGAGTCGACGGTGGGCGCGGCACCCGCGGTTGCGTGGACGCCTCTCGCGGACGTGTCGGAGTCCGAGGACGCGTTCCACATAGAGATCGAACTCCCCGGTGTGAAGAGCAAGGACATTGATGTAGAGGCCAACGGTCCCGAAATCGTGGTCACCGGAGAGATCAAGGAGCGGGAACGCAAGGGTGTCCTGCGCCGCAGCACCCGCCGCGTCGGAGCCTTCGAGTACCGCTTGCGGCTGCCCGGAGAACTGGACACCCACAAGATCAAGGCTGAGATGCAGGACGGAGTGCTCAGCATCACCGTCCCCAAGACCGACGTCGCAAAGCCGCGACACGTCGAGATCACCGAGACGAGTGAAAGTACCGAGAGCAGCGGCTGAGACGCGAGCGCCGCGGTTCCGGGTACCCATCCGGCGCTGCGGCCGGGCCGGCGAGGCTTGACACCCCTCACGGCCGCGGAGACGCGCTACGTGGCTCCCCACCGTTGGTGGTTTTTCCTGCTGGTCTCGCTGATGTTCTTCGTGGCGTACGCGGGAGCGAACTACGCCCGCCTGACGGTGAGCGAGGTCCTGAAGTCGCCGACTGCACCGCCCGCCGCCGGGAGTAGGAGCCCGCCGTTACCGCCCGGGCACCGGACCGGGCAGCACCCTGTAGTCGCCGAGGACGGCCGGCACCGCGGCACGGCAAGTCGTACGTTCGCCATGGCCGAACAACGCCTCGACGACGAGATCGAACAGATAACCCACGCGATCCAAGTCCGGCCCGACGAGCGGCGACCGACTCGAACAGGCGGGGGGCGGCCGTTCCTGGGGCTCCGGGCGCTTCAGCCGTGCCCTGCGTGAGTCTCGGGCCAAGGGCCTTGCGAACGGCAGCTACGCGCCGGCGGACGGACGCGGCCGCCGCGACGGCGCACCGGGCGCCCCCCATGACAGCGGCGACCAAGGAAGAAGGAAGTCAGCTATGAAATACGATGGATTCCTCGCCCGTGTGCGCGAGCGAGGCGAATACAACGACCAGGACGAAGCCGCGGACGTCACCAACGCCGTGCTGGAAGTGCTGGCCCAACGGATCAGCCCGGGAGAGGTCAAGGACCTCGCATCCCAGCTGCCCGGCCCGCTGGGACAAGTCCTGGACCATGCCGTGCCGCAGCAGGCGCGAAGCTTCGGGATCGAAGAGTTCTACCGCCGGGTCGCCGAGCGCACCCATGCCCGACCTCGTACGGCGCAGTGGGACGCCAGCGCGGTCCTGACCACCGTCGCCGACGCTGTCACTGGCGGAGAGCTGAATCAGATCATCAGCCAGCTCCCCTCCAGTTACGCGGTCCTGTTCGGCAAGGCCGACCTCTCGGACTGAGCCCGTGAGGCGCGGTGGTTACTGAGCATGGTGATCGTCTGACAGTTCTATGGGTTGGATTTTCGTGGTTCTGCTGCCGACGTGTGAGGGGTTCGAAATGCTCTGTCCGGAACTTCCGGAAGGCCGGCCGTGGATGACGTGGCACGGAGGGGACCGCTCGCATTCCGTCGGTTCCTGTTTTTGTGACAGCAGCGCCTGGGAAGGTACGACGGACAGGTGCCAGCCATGTCCAACTTTTGCGTTCGAAGGGCCGGCTGCCAGCACCGGACCGCCGGTCGCTGTCAGCGCCGGCATCGGCCGGTCCGCCGAGCACGCCTGCGACGGCGGGCAGTGCAGGCGCTGTCGTTGTCCCGCAGAGAGCCGACCCAGCAGTCCGGCCCGATGGCTGGCTCCTCCGATGCGGCGACAACCTGCACCAGGTCATGTCAGCCAGCGAAGGGGGAACCCGGGAGTTGATTTCCGCGATGGGTACGAGCCGGGGACAGCTCCACCGCGGCGCAATTCCGCAAGAGCGCCGTGGACCGGTTTCCGCCGGACGCCATGGCGGCCGGCTGCGAGACGGTGTATCCGCGGCCGGCCACCACAGAACCCATGCCTTCGGCAACATCCACCGGTAAACAGGGCGCCGTTGCTGCCAAGGAGCTGCAGCCCGTCGCCTGGGCCCCTGCAAGCGCGGGTACGGCGCTGCAGAGGTGGGGCACCATACCCGCGCCGCTTCCCGGAGACTGAGCTCCGCTCGGCATCCACCGACGTCAGCGTCTGCGTCCTCGCAGTGCCGACGCCACGGGGCTGCACCCTCCGGCTCTTGCGGTCACGGGTCAGGGGGCTGCCACTCGAACATCAAAATCGTGGCGTCGTCGCTGACTTTGTTGTGTCGATGCTCGAGGATGGCATGGATGAGTCGGCGCAGCACTTCTGGGGCGCTTCTGCCCCGCTGCGGTCGACCGGATGATGTTGTCGGTGAAGCGTTCCAGACCGAACTCTTCGCCCGCCTCATCGCGTGACTCCACGACACCATCTGAGGGTTTGAGTCCCACGCCGTCACGCTGGTGGCGTCGCTCATCCTCGGCAAGGAGGTTTTCGGCCCGTCCGGCCCGGTGTTTCCCCCGCTCGTACCTGCGATCGGCCTGGGCACGGCGGTCATTGGGATCCTGACCGTCACGCGGCGCGCCCAACTTCTCATAACTGACGTATCGTCAAGCAAGTCAGCGTCTGATCAGCGTCAGTCCCCAGAGGGTCTTCCTGGCAGACGTCTGATCGGCAGCGTCACAACAGCCTGGTTCGCACGGAAATGCAGGCAGGGAACCCTGTCGTCTGAGTGAAGCGATGTTCCTCACAATCTTCGAGTCCGGTCCGTGCCGGCGGTAGAGTGAAGATCGCCCTTGACCTGCAGAAAGCAGGCAGGGTGAACCGTTCCGGGTTCGGTAGGGACTCGATCATTTGAGAGGATCGAGTCATGGCACGTCCTTCCCAGTACCCGCTTGAGCTGCGCCGTCGTGCGGTGCGGATGGTCGCCGAGGTGCGGCCGGAGTACGACACCGAGTGGGCCGCGATGAAAGCGGTCGCCCAGAAACTGGGCATCGGTACGACCGAGACGCTGCGGAAGTGGGTGCGGCAGGACCAGGTCGACGCCGGCGTGCGGCCCGGCGTGGCCACCGAGGAGTCGGCCGAGCTGAAGCGGTTGAAGAAGGAGAACGCAGAGCTCAAGCGGGCCAACGAGATCCTGAAGGCTGCGGCGAGTTTCTTCGCGGCCGAGCTCGACCGGCCACACACGCGCTCGTAGCGTTCATCGACGAGCACCGGGACCGCTTCGGCGGTGTCGAGCCGATCTGCCGCGTGCTGACCGAGCACGACTGCAAGATCGCCCCCTCCACCTACTACGCCCACCACAAACGCCGGACCACGCCGTCCGCCAGGACCGTGCGGGACGCCGAATTGAAGGAGCGGATCAGCAAGGTCTTCGAGGTCAACTACCGTGTCTACGGAGCGAGGAAGATCTGGCGTGAGCTGAACCGGCAGGGCCACCATGTGGCTCGCTGCACTGTCGAACGCCTGATGCGCGAGCTCGGCATCGCCGGAGCGGTCCGTGGCAAACGCGTGATCACCACGCTGCCCGGCGGGCAGGTCGAGCGGGCTCCGGACCTACTGGACCGCGACTTCGTCGCCGGCGCCCCGAACCGCTGCTGGGTCGCGGACTTCACCCACGTGAAAACCTGGGCCGGTGTCGTCTACGTCGCCTTCGTCGTGGACACTTTCTCCCGCCGGATCGTCGGCTGGTCTGCGGCCACCGTGAAGGAAACAGTCTTCGTGCTGGACGCCCTGGAGATGGCGCTGTGGCAGCGCGACCGCGACCAACACCCAGTTCAGCCAGGTGAGTTGATCCATCACTCGGACGCCGGGTCGCAGTACACGAGTTTCCGGCTCGCCGAGCATCTGGACGCTGCCAGCATCGCCGCTTCGATCGGATCGGTCGGCGACGCCTACGATAATGCCCTGATGGAGAGCACGATCGGCCTGTTCAAG
>NZ_JAVACL010000029.1:0-110645 GCF_032658145.1 Streptomyces sp. MK7 | reverse complement strand
CGTGGGCAGCGCGACGGTGACGGTGACCGCCACGGACTCGGGTTCGGGCGTCGCAGCGACCGAGTACTCCCTGGACGGCGGTCCCTACCTGCCGTACTCCGGGCCGGTGGCGGTCAACCGCGCGGGCAGCCATACCTTCCTGTACCGGGCCACCGACAAGGCGGGCAACACCTCCGCGGCCAAGTCGCTGACCCTGACCGTCGTCGACAGCAAGCCGCCCACCGACTGCCCTGAGACGGACGACCGTTCGACGGTGTTCGTCGGCACGGTCGACACGGGCATCCCGAACCGCGTCACGACGAACGGCTGCACGATCAACGAGCTGATCGAGGACCACGCGGCCTGGGCGAGCCACGGCGTATTCGTCTCGGCCGTCGAGGAACTCGTCGCGGACCTGCGGCACGAGGGCGTCGTCGACCAGCGGGAGGCCGGCGCCATCAAGAAGGCCGCCGGCCGCTGCGACGTAGGCAAGCCGCACACCGCCCGTATCGAGCGGTGAGCCGACGGCGGAGGACAGACGACGTCCTCCGCCTCCTGTCAGGGCCCGATGGAGTGGAGCCGGCCCGGCTCCACTCCATCGGGCCTGCCCGCTGTCGGGACCCCGTCAGGACCCGTCCGGCGGCTCCGTGCCGCGGACGCGGATCCCGGCGCACCCCCGCGCGACGGTGACTTCAACCCGGCTTTGTCCATTGCGAGATGAAAGTTCATCGGACTGCTGCACAACTTCTTTTGTGTTCGGCACCACGGTGCTACGGTCCTTTTGAAAGTCGCGCCCCGAAGCGCCGGGTGCGCGTACGGCTTCGGCGACGACGGGAGGGGCGGCGTGAGGCGTATGACGGCTCGACCGGCCAATGTCCACCAGGCCACGCTGCTCCGCCTGTTGCGCGACCTCGGTCCGCAGTCCCGGGTCGCCCTGGGCGACCGGGTCGAGCTGTCGCGTTCGAAGCTCGCGGTCGAGATCGACCGGCTGCTGGAGACGGGCCTCGTCGTCCAGGACGGTCTGGCCGCCTCCCGTGGCGGCCGCCGCTCGCACAACGTCCGGATCGCTCCGTCGCTGCGGTTCCTCGGCGTGGACATCGGTGCCACGTCGGTGGACGCGGCGGTCACCAACGCGGAGCTGGAGGTGCTCGGCCACCTTTCCGAGCCGCTGGACGTGCGTGAGGGGCCGGTCGCCGTGTTCGAGCGGGTGCTCGCCCTGGCCGCCAAGCTGCGCGAGGCGGGCGTGGCGGAGCACTTCGACGGCGCCGGGATCGGCGTCCCGGGACCCGTCCGGTTCCCCGAGGGCGTCCCCGTCGCACCACCGATCATGCCGGGCTGGGACGGCTTCCCCGTCCGCGAGGCGCTGAGCCAGGAACTCGGCTGCCCCGTCCTCGTCGACAACGACGTGAACCTCATGGCCCTCGGCGAGCAGCAGGCCGGTGTCGCCCGGTCCGTGCGCGACTTCCTGTGGGTCAAGGTGGGGACCGGCATCGGCTGCGGCATCGTCGTCGGCGGCGAGGTCCACCGCGGTGTCACCGGCAGCGCCGGCGACATCGGCCACATCCAGGTGGACCCCGACGGGCCGCCGTGCGCCTGCGGCAACACTGGTTGTCTGGAGGCGCACTTCGGCGGCAACGCCCTGGTGCGCGACGCGACCGCGCTGGCCGAGGGCGGCCGCTCGGCGGAACTGGCCGGACGGTTCGAGGCGACCGGACGGCTGACCGCGGAGGACGTCTCGGCGGCCGCCGGCGCCGGTGACGCCGCGGCCCTCGAACTGATCCGCCGGGGCGGCAGCCGCACCGGTCAGGTCATCGCCGGCCTGGTCAGCTTCTTCAACCCCGGCCTCGTGGTCATCGGGGGAGGGCTCACCGGGCTGGGCCACACCCTCCTGGCCAGCATCCGCACCCAGGTCTACCGGCAGTCCCTGCCGTTGGCGACCGGCAACCTGCCGATCGTCCTCGGCGAACTCGGCCAGGTCGCCGGCGTCGTCGGCGCCACCCGGCTGATCAGCGACCACATCTTCTCACCGGCCTGACGAGCCCCGCGCGGCCGGAATCCGTTCCCCGCGGACGGGCGTGACACCCGCGTTCGTTCCCCACGAACGGACGTGATTCCCGCGTCCGTTGCCCGCGCCACACGCATCCTTCAGGAGCGCCTATGGACAGTCAGCACGACTCGCCCACGATCGGGGTGGGCATGGTCGGATACGCCTTCATGGGCCGCGCCCACTCGCATGCCTGGCGCACCGTCGCCTGTGCCTTCGATCTGCCCAGACGCCCGGTCATGGCCGCCCTCGCCGGACGCGAGCGAGCGGCACTGGAAGAGGCCGCCCGGCGTCAGCTCTGGGCCGCCACCGACACCGACTGGCGGGCCCTGATCGCCCGGCCCGACGTCCAGCTGGTGGACATCTGCACCCCGGGATCCAGTCACGCCGAGATCGCGATCGCGGCGCTGGAGGCCGGCAAGCACGTGCTGTGCGAGAAGCCGCTCGCCAACACCGTCGAGGAGGCGGAGGCGATGGCCGCCGCCGCGGCCGCGGCGGCGCGTCGCGGCGTGCGCTCCATGGTGGGCTTCAGCTACCGGCGCACACCGGCGCTGGCCCTCGCCCGCCGCCTCATCGCCGACGGCCGCCTCGGCAGCCTGCGGCACGTACGTGCACAGTATCTCCAGGACTGGATCGTGGATCCGGAGTTCCCCCTGGTGTGGCGGCTTCAGCGCGAGCACGCCGGCTCCGGTGCGCTGGGCGACCTCGGAGCCCACATCGTCGACCTGGCCCAGTACCTCGTCGGCGAGCCGCTGACGGGAGTCTCGGCGCTCACCGAGACCTTCATCCGCGAACGTCCGCTCCCCGCGGCGTCCTCAGGGCTCGCGGCCGTCGCCGACGGGACGGCCCCACGCGGGCCCGTCACGGTGGACGACGCCGCACTGTTCACCGGCCGGTTCCCCGGCGGCGCCATCGCGTCCTTCGAGGCCACGCGGGTCGCCGCCGGTCGGAAGAACGCCCTGCGCATCGAGATCAACGGCGATCGCGGCAGCATCGCCTTCGATCTGGAGCGCCTCAACGAACTGGACTTCCACGACCACACCGAGGCGTCGGAGACGGCGGGCTTCAGGCGGATCCTGGTCACCGAACCCGACCACCCCTATCTCGACGGATGGTGGCCGCCGGGTCACGGACTCGGTTACGACCACACCTTCGTCCACCAGGTGCGCGATCTGCTGACGGCCATCGACGAGGACCGGGACCCCGAACCGTCCTTCGCCGACGGACTCCGGGTGCAGCGGGTGCTGGCCGCGGTGGAGCACAGTGCGGCGAACGGCAGCGCGTGGACGCCCGTCGCGCACGAGTCAGCGGTGCAAGGAGGGCCGCCGGCGTCGTCCGGCTCCGAGGCGCCGTCGTCCGGCTCCGAGGCGCCGTCGTCCGGCACCGACGACCCCGTGGCCGTCGCACCCTGAGCGACGCCGCGGCCGATGTCCACACTCCGTTCACGAAAAGGAGGTTTGCAAGGAAACATCTGATGGAAATCCGATCGGTCGAACAACAGCCATTCGCCGGCCGGTCGGACCGGAGGCGACAGGCGATGCCAACTGCCCGTGAGGTGCGGGCGCCGGAGAAATCCGGAGCGTATTCGACCGCACGCTCCGAAATATCCGCCTGCCTCCATGCAGGGTTCGCGCGCCAATGCGTGAGGAGTTCCGTGTGTCGTCGGGCGTGTGACGCGCGGTCGTACCAGATCCTGAACCCTCCAGGTCAGCAGGGCAACAGGCAGGACCACCCGGGTGGGTTGGCGTAGCGGCGGACGATACGGGGCGCCCTGGCATTCCACCGTGCCGCGAAGCCGATTGCCCAAAAGCGTTACACCTGTTGCCGCTTCTGGCCACGAACGATTCTGACGGTTCCCGAACCCTTTTCAAACAACGCCGTGAGAACTACCTTCCTCTCAGCTCGCTGTGTGAGCCAGGAACGGCCTGTACCGAGAAACCGCCGAGAATCCACGACCGGCCGGGCCCGCCGACACCACGACCGGCCCGGCCCGGGCCATCGACAAGTCGACGAACCGTCACCCGCCCCTCACGGGGCCGGCGGAGACCGCATCACAGGGAGACCCATGAGTGCCCCGCTGCTCGAGATGCAAGGCGTCGTCAAGGAGTTCCCCGGCGTCCGGGCCCTCGACGGCGTCGACCTCGACGTGGCCGCCGGCGAAGTGCACTGCCTGCTGGGCCAGAACGGCGCCGGCAAGTCGACGCTCATCAAGGTCCTCGCCGGCGCCCACCAGCCCGACGCGGGACACATCACCTGGGAGGGCGAGCCGGTGTCCCTCCCCACCCCGACGGCCGCCATGCGCCACGGGATCGCCACCATCTACCAGGAACTCGACCTGGCCGACGGTCTGACGGTCGCGGAGAACATCTACCTGGGGCACGAGCAGTCCCGGCTGGGCTTCACCCAGCGCTCACGGATGCACGAGGCCGCCCGGCACCTGCTGGGCAGGCTCGGGCACCCGGAGATACCCGTCACGCGCGAGGTGGGCGAGCTGTCCTCGGCCGGCAAGCAGCTCGTGTCCATGGCCCGCGCCCTCTCGCACGACACGAGGCTCATCATCATGGACGAGCCGTCCGCCGTCCTCGCCCACGACGAGGTGGACAACCTCTTCCGCGTCATCGGCGACCTCACCGCCGCCGGCGTGGCCGTCGTCTACATCTCGCACCGCATGGAGGAGATCCGCCGGATCGGGGACCGCGTCACCGTCCTCAAGGACGGCCGCACGGTCGCCCGCGGACTGCCCGCGCGCACCACCCCCACCTCCGAGCTGGTCTCGCTGATGACCGGCCGCACCGTCGAGTACGTCTTCCCCCCGAGGCCGCAGAGCCCGGGCCGCAAGGAGCGCCCGGCCCTTCTGGAGGTCGAGGGGATCAGCCGCCCGGGGGAGTTCCGCGACGTGTCCTTCACCGTCCGGGCCGGCGAGATCGTCGGGCTGGCGGGCCTGGTCGGCTCCGGCCGCTCGGAGATCCTCGAAACGGTCTACGGGGCCCGGCGCCCGGCCTCGGGGCACATCAGCGTGGCCGGGACCGCGCTGCGACCCGGCAGCATCACCGCCGCCGTCCGGGCCGGCATCGGGCTCGCCCCGGAGGAACGCAAGAGCCAGGCGCTGTTCCTGCACTCCTCCATCGCCCACAACGTCTCCATGTCCTCGCTGCGGCGCTTCGCCCGCGCCGGATTCCTCGACTCCCGCTCCGAGCTGGCCGCCACGACGGAAGCGGTCCGCAGCCTCGACCTGCGGCCCCCCGACCCGACCCGGCCGGTGCGCACCCTGTCCGGCGGCAACCAGCAGAAGGCCGTCGTCGCCCGCTGGCTGCTCAAGGACTGCCGGCTGCTGCTGCTGGACGAACCCACCCGTGGCGTCGACGTCGGCGCGCGGGCCGAGCTCTACACACTCATCCGGCGGCTCGCCGACTCGGGAGTCGGCGTGCTCCTCGTCTCCAGCGAGGTGCCCGAGGTCCTCGGCCTCGCCGACCGCGTCCTCGTGATGCGCGAAGGGCGGGTGGTCCGCGAGGCCGCCGCCCTGGACCTCGACGAATCGAAAGTGCTCGACCTCGTCATGGAAGGGAGCTCCGCGTGAGCCAGCAGACCAGTCCCCCCGGCGGGAGCGGTCCGCTGCCCGCCACCGGCCAGGGATCACCGTCCGGATCCGCCCGGAAGACCGGCTCGTCCCCGGGCAAGGGCAGCGGACCGTCCTTCCTCGGGCACATGGGCAGGGTGCGCAACCTCGGCCTGTTCGTCGTCCTCGTGCTGCTGTGCGTCATCGGCGCACTGACCTCGGGCAACTTCGCGACCAGGCAGAACGCCCTGGTGATCCTCAGCAGCGCGGCCGTCATCGGGGTCATCACGATCGGCCAGACCTTCGTCATCATCGGCGGCGGCATCGACCTGTCCGTCGGTGCGATCGTGGCGCTCGCCTCCGTGTGGTGCACCACCGTGGCGACCCAGTCCTACGGACTGGGCGGCATGGTCTTCTGCGCGCTCGCCGTGGGCGCGGTCGTCGGCCTGATCAACGGCCTGATCATCTCCTACGGCAACATCGTGGCGTTCATCGTCACGATCGCCATGATGGCGAGCGCCCGCGGACTGGCCGAGCGGATCTCCGACCGGCAGTCCCAGGTGGTCACGGTCGAGTCGTTCAACTCCATCGCCTCCACCAAGTGGCTCGGCATACCGCTGCTGGTCTACATCCTGGCGGTGGCCGTGGCCCTGGGCTGGGTACTGCTCAACCGCACCACCTTCGGCCGCCGGACGTTCGCCATCGGCGGCAACCAGGAGGCCGCGCGCCTCGCCGGCCTCGACGTGCGCCGCCACACCCTGGTGCTGTACGTCCTGTCCGGCCTGTGCTGCGGCATCGCCGCGGTCATGCTGACCGCGCGGACCACCTCCGGCGCGAGCAACCTCGGCAACCTCTACGAACTGGACTCGATCGCCGCGGTGATCATCGGCGGGACGCTGCTGACCGGCGGCCGGGGCTCGCTCGTCGGCTCGATCCTGGGCGTCCTGGTGTTCACCACGATCACCAACATCTTCGTGCTGAACAACCTCACCACCGACATCCAGCAGATCGCCAAGGGCCTGATCATCGTCGCCGCCGTGCTGATCCAGCGGCGCGGACGCCGGACCGCGACCCCGTAGCAGCGGCGCGGTCGGCGGCCCAGTCCCCGCTGCCGCCGACCGCGCCGCCCCGGCCCAGCCGCGCGGCACGTCCGCATCGACCACGGCAGGCACAACCCAGACAGGACACCCGTGACGGGAAGGACCAGCGAGATGGACAAGCGCGGACTCGGCGGCATGGACCGCAGAAGGCTGCTCCTCAGTGGCGCGGTACTCGGCGGCGGAGCCCTGGTCGCCGGCTGCACCAGCAACAAGAGCGACGCCTCCACCGACGACGTCAAGGGCGCGAGCAAGGCCGGCACCGACAACGACAAGCCGGGCAAGCAGGTGACGATCGGCTTCTCGGCCCCGGCCGCCGACCACGGCTGGATGGCGGCCATCACCAAGAACGCCCAGGCGCAGGCCAAGCAGTACTCCGATGTGCACTTCGAGGCCGTCGAGGGCACCAACGACGTCAACGCGCAGATCAGCCAGGTCCAGACGCTGATCGGCAAGAAGGTGGACGTCCTGGTCATCCTGCCGTTCGACGGCAAGGCGCTGACCTCCGTCGCCCAGCAGGCGATGGACGCCGGCATCCCCGTCATCAACGTCGACCGCGTCTTCGACACACCCCTCGCGTACCGGACGTGGATCGGCGGCGACAACTTCGGCATGGGGCTCAACGCCGGCCTCTACATCGGCAGGACCCTCAAGGCCAAGGGCGTCTCCTCGCCCGTGATCGGCGAGATCGCCGGAATCGACAATCTCGAACTCACCAAGCAGCGCAGCGCCGGGTTCAAGAAGGGCCTGGCCAAGTACGGCTACCGCGTGGGGATCCGGCAGGCCGCCGACTTCACCGCCGACTCCGGCCAGCAGGTGATGAGCAACGTGCTGCAGGCACGCTCGCATCTCGACGCGGTGTGGAACCACGACGACGACCAGGGCATCGGCGTGGAGGCGGCCATCAAGCAGGCGGGCCGCAGCGAGTTCTTCATGGTCGGCGGCGCCGGCTCCAAGCACGCCATGCAGGAGATCAAGGCGGACAACTCCGTGCTCAAGGCCACGGTCGTCTACCCGTCGAACATGTCCGCCTCCGCGATCAAGCTCGCCCGGCTCGTCGCCCAGCACAAGGGCATGAACGACCTCGTCGGTGAGGACCTGCCGTCCTCGGTGACCCTGTTCTCCGCCACCGTGACCAAGGAGAACGTCGACCAGTACCTGCCCGGCGCCTTCAGCTGACCCAGTGTCTCCCGTCCCCGTACAACAGGTCTCGAAAGGTTGATGATGTCCCGTAGAGGTATCGTCGCGCTCCTGTCCGCGGCCGCCGTGGCCCTGCCCCTGGCGGCCGCCGGCGCCACCACCGCGCACGCGGCGGAACCGGCGTTCAAGGTACTGGTGTTCTCCAAGACGACCGGCTACCGGCACGACTCCATCCCCGACGGCGTCGCCGCGATCCAGAAGCTCGGCCAGGAGAACGGCTTCGCCGTCGACACCACCGAGGACGCCACCCAGTTCAACGACGCCGACCTGGCGAAGTACCAGACGGTCGTCTTCGTCTCCACCACCGGCGACCCGCTGGACCAGCAGTCCGAGAAGGACGCCTTCCAGCGCTACATCGAGCACGGCGGCGGATACGTCGGCATCCACGCCGCCGCCGACTCCGGCTACACCTGGTCCTGGTACGGCGGCCTGGTGGGCGCGTACTTCCGCGACCACCCGTCCATCCAGCAGGCGACCGTGAACGTCGTGGGCCAGGGCACCGCCGCCACCCGCGGCCTGCCCAACCGCTGGATCCGCACCGACGAGTGGTACAACTACCGCTCCAACCCCCGCCCGAACGTACGTGTCCTGGCAACGCTGGACGAGCGGACGTACGACCCGGTCGGCTACACCGGCGGGTCGATGGGCGAGGACCACCCCATCGCATGGTGCCACCCCTACGACGGCGGACGGTCCTTCTACACCGGAATGGGCCACACCAAGGAGAGCTACGCCGATCCGCTGTTCCTGTCGCACATCCTCGGCGGCATCCGGATGACGGCCGGCGCGGCGAAGTTCAACTGCGACCCGGACAGCACCGACTGACCGGCACGGCCGCCCGCGGGCGAGGCGGGGACAGCGACATCGACAGCGAGGAACGAGGCGCCGGGCGCGACCGCGCCCGGGGCCGACGGAGGTGACGAGATGCCAGATCAGCGCAGTCGCACGGGTGTCTGGTTGGCGGGGGCGCGCGGATCGGTGGCCACCACGGTCGTCGCCGGCACCGCCGCACTGCGGGCGGGGCTGGCCGGGCCGACCGGATGCGTCACCGAGCAGCCGGGATTCCCCGACGCCGGCCTGCCCGCCCTGTCCGGCCTGGTCTTCGGGGGCCACGACATCGCCTGCACCCCCCTGCCCAAACGGGCCGAGCAACTGGTGGAGGCCGGGGTGCTGCCCCACGGGCTGCCCACGGCCGTCCACGACGACCTGGCCGCGGCCGACGCCGAGATACGCCCGGCCCCTCTCCCGGGCCCGGACACCAGCCAGGCGGACGCCGTCGAGGCGATCCGCGCCGACATCACCGCCTTCCGCGAGCGGCACGGCCTCGCACGCGTGGTCGTCGTCAACGTCTCCTCGACCGAACCGGTCGTGACGGCGCACCCGGCACACAGCTCGGCACAGGCCCTGCGCGCCGCGCTCGACGCCGGTGAGGACGTACTGCCGTCCAGCTCCCTGTACGCCCTGGCCGCGATCACGTCCGGGTGCGCGCACGTCGACTTCACGCCCTCCGCCGGCATGCGGATCCCGGCCCTGCGGGAGCTGGCCGAGCAGGCCGGCCTGCCGTACGCCGGGAACGACGGCAAGACCGGGGAGACCCTGCTCAAGGCGACCCTCGGCCCGATGTTCGCCGCCCGCGGCCTGCGGGTACGGGCCTGGTCCGGCACCAACCTGCTCGGCGGCGGCGACGGCGAGACCCTCGCCGACCCGGCCGCGATGGCCAGCAAGACCGCCTCCAAGCAGCGGGTGCTCGCCGAGACGCTCGGACACCCCGTCGAGGGCGAGGTCCACATCGACTACGTGCCCTCCCTCGGCGACTGGAAGACCGCCTGGGACCACGTGACCTTCGAGGGGTTCCTCGGCGTACGGATGAACCTCCAGTTCACGTGGGCCGGTTGCGACTCGGCACTGGCCGCGCCCCTGGTGCTCGACCTCGCCCGGCTGACGGCCCGCGCCCATGAGCGGGGCATCTCCGGCCCCCTCGGCGAACTGGCCTTCTTCTTCAAGGACCCCGTCTTCAAGGACCCCGCCGCAGGCGGCGACCACGCCGTGATGAGCCAGTACGAGACGCTGCGGGCCTTCGCCGCTCGGCTCGGGGCCGGGCTGTGACCCGCCCGCCCACGCTCCGGCCCGACCCGGGCCCCGCCCGGAGGGGGGCCGGGGACACGGGGCCGGGCGTCGACCAGGCCGGAGGTCCGCACCCGGGGCCCACAGCCACCGGGCCCGCAGAATCCGCAGGATCCGTTGGACCCGCCGGGTCCGCGGGGGCCTCCGGGTCTGCTGCCGGGTCTGCCGAGGCCATTGGGTCTACCGGGGCTGCCGGTCCCGCGGGGTCCGCCAGGTCCGCCGGATCTGGGTCAGCGGGGGCCGGGCCCATTGGGCCTGTTGGGTCCGCCGGATCTGCCGTGCCCGCTGGGGCGATTGGGTCGACTGGAGCCTTCGGGTCTGCCGGGGCCGCTGGGTCCGCAGGATCTTGGTCTGCCGGGGCCGGGCCTGCCGGAGCCGCCGGGTCCGCAGGATCTGGATCTGCCGGGGCCGGACCCGTTGGGTCTGCCGGGGCCTCCGGGGCTGTCGGGTCCGATCCGGCCGGGAAGCCGTCGTTGCGACCGCGGCTGCGCGACCTGGCCGAACTGGTGCGCGCGCCGGCCGCGCTCACCGTGCCGGGGGACGTCCTGGCGGGAGCGGCCGCCGCCGGCCAGCGCCCCGATCTGTCCACGGCCGTTCTGGCCGCCTCCTCGGTCTGCCTGTACTGGGCCGGGATGGCGCTCAACGACTGGGCCGACCGCGACCTGGACGCGGTCGAACGCCCCGAACGGCCGATCCCCTCCGGCCGCGTGGCCGCACCCGTCGCCCTGGGCACCGCCGTGGCCCTGACCACGGCCTCCCTCGGCCTGGCCGCGGCCGCCGACGGCCGTCGCGCGCTCGGCGTCGCCGTGCCCCTCGCGGCGACCGTCTGGGCGTACGACCTGTGGGCCAAGCCCCGCCCGGTGGGCCCCGCGGTGATGGCCGCCGCCCGGGGGCTCGACGTCCTGCTCGGCGCCCGCGCGGGCCGGACGCGGTCCGTCCTCCCGGCGGCCGCGACCGTCGCCGGGCACACCCTCGCCGTCACCGCGCTCAGCCGTGCCGAGGTCACCGGCGCGCAGCCGTGGCTGCCCCGGACGACACTCGCGGCCACCACAGCCGTCGCGGCGGCGACGGCGCTCGGCGCCGGCCCCGCCCGCCGCCACGGCACGGGCCGCCGGCACCGACTGGGCGTCGTCGGCGGCCTTCTCGCGTACGGCGCGACGGCCGGACGCGCCCAGGCACAGGCGGTCGCCGACCCTTCACCCGGCACGGTCCGCACGGCCGTGGGCGCGGGAATCCTCGGCCTGATCCCGCTCCAGGTCGCGCTCACCGCGGGCGCGGGCGCCCTTCGCTCCGCCCTTCCGCTCGCCGCGGCCTTCCCGCTGGCCCGAGCCCTGTCCAGGCGGGTGTCCCCGACATGAGCGCACCACACGACCGCGACACCACGACCGCCGCGCCCGTCACGACCCCGGAGCCCGTCACGACCACGCAGCCCGCGCCGTCCGCCGTGCCCGTGACATCCGCCGAGCCCGCCCTGCGCTACGGGTTCGGCACCAACGGTTTCTCCAATCACCGTCTCCAGGACGCGCTCACCGTCATCGCCGACCTCGGCTACGACGGCGTGGCGCTCACCCTCGACCACCACCACCTCGACCCCTTCGCTCCCGGCCTGGCCGCGCGGACCGCGGCCCTCGCCCGGCAGCTGGACCGTCTCGGGCTCACCGTCGTCGTCGAGACCGGGGCCCGCTACCTGCTCGACCCCTGGCACAAGCACGAGCCCACCCTGCTGGCGGCCGAAGGACGGGAACGCAGGGTGGACTTCCTGCGCCGGGCGGTGGCCGTCGGCGCGGACCTCGGCGCGCAGGCCGTCTCCTTCTGGGCCGGCGTCAGACCCGCCCGGCTCGACCCGCGCACGGCCTGGGACCGGCTGGTCGCCGGATGCGCGGACGCCGTCGAGGCGGCGGAGAAGGCGGGCGTACCACTGGGCTTCGAACCCGAACCGGGGATGCTCGTGGAGAGCATCGACGAGTACACCAGGCTGGCCTCCGCGCTCGGTGACCCGGCGCCGTTCGGCCTGACCCTCGACATCGGCCACTGCCGTTGCCTGGAGCCGTACCCGGTGCCCGAGTGCGTGCGCCGGGCAGGCGACCGGCTGGTGAACGTGCAGATCGACGACATGCGCCGGGGCACCCACGAGCACCTGGAGTTCGGCAGCGGCGAGATCGACTTCCCGCCCGTGCTCAGCGCCCTCGACGAGGTCGGCTACCGAGGGCTGGTCGCCGTGGAACTTCCCCGGCACAGCCACGACGCCCCGGGCGTGGCCCGCCGCTCCCTGGACTTCCTGCGCTCGTGCGACCCCGCGATCCGTCGCGCGGTCCGTCGTGAGGAGGAGATGGCATGACCCCCGATCACCTCAGAACCACTCTGACCGACCGGATGACCGAGCAGGGCTCGAAGTGGCTCGCCGGCGCGTGCGCCTCGGTCGCCGCCGAACCGGGAGTCGTCTGCGGTCTGTTCCCGCTGGCCGGACGCCGCTGCGGACGCGGCCCGCTGGACCCCGCCGACCCGTACGGCTGGACGGTGGACGACGCGGCCCGCGCACTCCTGCTGGCCGCCCTGCCCCTGACCGGCGCCCCGCTGCTGGAGGAGATCGGCGAGCTCTACCGCACCGGTGACGCGGCCGAGCGGCGCGCCGTGCTGCGCGCCCTGCCCCTGCTGCCCGTCGGTGACGGCGCGCTGCCGCTCGTGCGTGACGCCCTGCGCACCAACGACACCCGGCTGATCGCGGCGGCCCTCGGCGACTACGCGACCGACCACCTGGACGCGGAAACCTACCGCCAGGGCGTGCTCAAGTGCGTCTTCACCGGCATTCCGCTGGCCGCGCTGCCGGGTCTGCCCGGCCGGGCGGACGTGGAAACGGCCCGCATGATGGCCGCGTTCGCCCACGAGCGCAGGGCCGCGGGACGCACCGTGCCCGACGACATCGCTCCGGTCCTCGCGCTCTTCCCGGACGTGACCGTGCCCGGCCCCCGGGACCTTCAGGACGTCTCCACCGCGACCACCCCCGCCACCGCGACCTCCTCGACCACCGACCGTCCCAGCCACCGGGAGGCGTGATGCGCATCTTCGACCCGCACATCCACATGACCTCGCGCACCACCGACGACTACGAGGCGATGCACGCGGCCGGCGTACGCGCCCTGGTGGAGCCCGCGTTCTGGCTCGGCCAGCCGCGCACCTCCGTGGGCAGCTTCCTGGACTACTTCGACTCCCTCATCGGCTGGGAGCCCTTCCGCGCCGCCCAGTTCGGCATCCGCCACCACTGCACCATCGCCCTGAACCCCAAGGAGGCCAACGACCCGCGCTGCGCGGAGGTGCTCCAGCACCTGCCGCGCTACCTGCCCAAGGACGGTGTGGTCGCCGTCGGCGAGATCGGCTACGACTCGATGACGCCCGAGGAGGACGAGGCGTTCGCCGCGCAGCTGCAGCTCGCCGTCACCCACGACCTGCCGGCTCTGGTGCACACCCCGCACCGCGACAAGGCGGCGGGCGTGGACCGCACCCTGGCCGTGGTGAAGGAGTCGGGAATCGCCCCCGAGCGCGTCGTCGTCGACCACCTCAACGAGGTGACGGTACGGCAGGTCGCCGGCTCCGGCTGCTGGATGGGGTTCTCCATCTACCCCGACACCAAGATGGACGAGCGCCGCATGGTCGCCGTGCTGCGCGAGTTCGGCACCGAGCGGGTCCTCGTCAACTCGGCCGCGGACTGGGGCCGGAGCGACCCTTTGAAGACCCGGAAGACCGCGGACGCCATGCTCGCCGCCGGCTTCACCGCCGACGAGGTGGACACCGTCCTGTGGCGCAACCCCGTCGCGTTCTACGGCCAGAGCGGCAAGCTGGAGCTCGAGGACTCGGACGCGGCCGGCGCCGACGCCACCTACGAGGGCAACTCCGTGCTGCGCGGCGTCCGGGCGGAGGTGTAGCGGTGCGTCTGCTCCACCCCGACGGCACGGTGGTCCACCTCGCGTACTGCACCAACGTCCACCCCGCCGAGGACCTCGACGGGGTGCTGGCCCAACTGGCCCGGCACGCCGAGCCGGTGCGCGAGCGGCTGGGCGCCCCCGTCCTCGGCCTGGGCCTGTGGCTGGCCCGCGACGCCGCGGCGGCCCTCGCCGCGGACGACGCGGCGGTCGGCGGCCTCCGCCGGGAGCTGACCGCCCGCGGCCTGGAGGTCGTCACCCTCAACGGCTTCCCCTACCGCGGCTTCCACGACCCCGTCGTCAAGCACGCCGTCTACCGGCCGGACTGGACCGAGCCCGACCGGCTGCACTACACCCTCGACCTCGCCCGTGTGCTCGCCGCGCTGCTGCCCGAGGACGCCGCGCACGGCAGCGTCTCCACCGTGCCCCTGGGCTGGCGGACCCCGTGGACGGCCGGACAGGCCGACCAGGCCGCCCGAACGCTCGACACACTGGCCGACGGCCTCGCCGACCTCGCCGCCGACACCGGCCGGACGATCAGGGTCGGCCTGGAACCCGAGCCGGGCTGCGTCGTCGAGACCACCGCCGAGGCCGTCCGGCACCTCGCCCGTGTGGACACCGACCGCATCGGCGTCTGCCTGGACGCCTGCCACCTGGCGGTCGGCTTCGAGGAGCCGGCCGCCGCGCTCGCCCGCCTGGAGGCGGCCGGACTGACGGTGGTCAAGACCCAGGCGTCCTGCGCCCTCCAGGCCGCCGACCCGTCCGATCCGGCCACCCGGGCGGCACTGGCCCGGTTCGCCGAGCCCCGCTTCCTGCACCAGGTCCGCGAGCAGGGCGCCCCGCCCCGGGCCGTGGACGACCTGGACGACGCCCTCGCCGGCGGCCTGCCCGGCCGCGACCCGTGGCGCGTCCACTTCCACGTGCCGCTGCACGCCGACCCGGAGCCGCCGCTGACCACCACCCGCCCCGAACTGGAGGCGACCCTCGCCGCCCTGCTCGGCGGGGACACCGCCCGCACCGCACACGTGGAGGCCGAGACCTACACCTGGGGAGTGCTCCCCGAGGCCGCCCGGCCGCAGGGCCCCGACGCCCTCGCCGACGGCATCGCGGCCGAACTCGCCTTCACCCGCGACCACCTGATCTCTCTCGGCCTGAAGGAGGTCGCCCCATGAGCCCCGGCCCCACACCCCTCCTCGTCCTCGACGTCGTCGGCCTCACCCCCCGGCTGCTCGCCCACATGCCCCGGCTGCGCGCCCTGGGCGAGGCGGGCTTCACCTCGCGTCTCGACACCGCCTTCCCCGCCGTCACCTGCACCGTGCAGTCCACCCTGCTCACCGGGCAGCCCGCCACCGGCCACGGCATCGTCGGCAACGGCTGGTACTTCCGCGAACTCGGCGAAGTGCTCCTGTGGCGGCAGCACAACGCCCTCGTCGGCGGGGAGAAGCTGTGGGAGGCGGCGCGGCGCGCCCACCCCGGCTACCGTGTGGCCAACATCTGCTGGTGGTACGCCATGGGCGCCGACGTCGACCTCACCGTCACGCCACGGCCGATCTACTACTCCGACGGCCGCAAGGAACCCGACTGCTACACGTACCCGCCGCAGCTGCACGACGAACTCACCGCCGAACTGGGCACGTTCCCGCTGTTCACCTACTGGGGACCGACCGCCTCCCTCACCTCCTCCCGGTGGATCGCCGAAGCCGCCCGGCACATCCTCACCACCCAGGCCCCCGACCTCACCCTCGTCTACGTCCCCCACCTCGACTACGACCTCCAGCGGTACGGACCCGACGACCCCCGCGCCGCCGCTGCCGCTGCCGACGTCGACCGCGTCCTCGCCCCGCTGCTCGACGCCGCCGCCGCACGCTCGGTCACCGTCGTCGCCCTGTCCGAGTACGGCATCACGAACGTCTCCCGGGCGGTGGACATCAACCGCGTCCTGCGCCGGGCCGGGCTGCTGCACGTCCACACCCAGGACGGCATGGAATACCTCGACCCGTGGACGTCGGCCGCCTTCGCCGTCGCCGACCACCAGGTCGCCCACGTCTACGTCGCCGACCCGGCCGACACCGAACGCGTCCGCGAACTGGTGGCCGGCACCGACGGCGTGGCCGAGGTGCTCACCGAGGCCGGCAAGAAGGCGTACGGCATCGACCACCCGCGCGCCGGCGACCTCGTCGCCGTCGCCGAGCCGGACTCCTGGTTCACCTACTACTACTGGCTCGACGACGACCACGCCCCGGACTTCGCCCGCCTGGTCGAGATCCACCGCAAACCGGGATACGACCCGGCCGAGCTGTTCATGGACCCCAAGGACCCCACGGTCAAGCTGCGCGCCGCCGCGGCGCTCGCCCGCAAGAAGCTCGGCATGCGCTACCGCATGAGCGTCGTCCCCCTCGACCCGTCCCCGGTGCGCGGCAGCCACGGCCGCCTGCCCGACCACCCCGACGACGGCCCCGTACTGCTGTGCTCCCGGCCCGACGAGGCGCGTGACCACTACGACGCCACCGAGGTGAAGGACCTGCTGCTGCGCCTGGCCGACCTGGCGAACTGAAACCGAGCGACGAACCACCGGAGGAACCGAGATGCCACGCCCGATCACCCTGTTCACCGGCCAGTGGGCCGACATGCCGTTCGAGGAGGTCTGCCGGCTGGCGGCGAAGTGGGGCTACGACGGGTTGGAGATCGCCTGCTGGGGCGACCACTTCGAGGTCGACAAGGCCCTGGCCGACGACGACTACATCCCGCGCCGCCGCGCCCTGCTGGAGAAGTACAACCTGCGCTGCTGGACCCTCTCCTGTCACCTGACGGGCCAGGCCGTCTGCGACCACCCCATCGACGAACGCCACAAGGGCATCCTCCCCGCCCGCATCTGGGGCGACGGTGAACCGGAGGGCGTCCGGCAGCGCGCCGCCCAGGAGATCAAGGACACCGCACGCGCCGCCGCGGCCTTCGGGGTGGAAACGGTCGTCGGCTTCACGGGTTCCTCCATCTGGCACACGGTGGCGATGTTCCCACCCGTACCGCCGGAGATGATCGAGCGCGGCTACGCGGACTTCGCCGAGCGGTGGAACCCCATCCTCGACGTCTTCGACGAGGTCGGCGTGCGCTTCGCCCACGAGGTCCACCCTTCCGAGATCGCCTACGACTACTGGTCGACGGTGCGCACCCTGGAGGCGATCGGCCACCGGGAGGCGTTCGGGCTCAACTTCGACCCGTCCCACTTCGTCTGGCAGGACCTGGACCCGGTCGGCTTCCTGTGGGACTTCAAGGACCGCATCTACCACGTGGACTGCAAGGAATCGGTCAAGCGGTTCAACGGGCGCAACGGCCGCCTCGGCTCCCACCTGCCGTGGGGGGACCCGCGCCGCGGCTGGGACTTCGTCTCCACCGGCCACGGGGACGTCCCCTGGGAGGCCTGCTTCCGCATGCTCAACTCCATCGGCTACGACGGCCCGATCTCGGTGGAGTGGGAGGACGCCGGCATGGACCGCCTGGCCGGCGCCCCGGACGCCCTGAAGTTCATCCGGGGTCTGGTGGCGATCGAGCCGTCGGCGCGGTCCTTCGACTCGGCGTTCTCGTCCGGCGACTGACGAGGTGACGGCCGGGGCTTCGTTGCGGGCGCCCTCGTGGTCCGGTGAGGCACGGGACCCTCGCGTGCCCGCGAGAGTCCCTGCCGGTCACCGCGCCCGCGCGGTCGCGGGCGACTGATCGGACCGCACGGTGCGCCGCTGCGGCAGTGCCGTGCAAGCAGTGCTCCCACGCCCACCGCGCCGCGGACCCGCCCGGGAACTGGAGGGGCTCCAGGGGCAGGGCAGGCGACCTTGACGGGTGCCGGGCCGCAGCCGATATTGGTCCGGCGTTCCCGGCGCGTTGTCATGCTCGACTTCGGCGTGCGCTCTTGTCCTGCTCGACTCAGCACGGCCTCGTCCCGGCCATTCGTCCATTCCTTCCAGGCGGAGCAGATGAAGAAGAGCAAGAGACTGTGCGGCGCGGCCGGGGTCCTCGGCGTACTCGGCGGCCTCGTCATGGCCGGCGTGACACCGGCGCAGGCGTCCATGGACCTCACGGGCTCCATGGGCGCCCCGGGCCCCACGGCCCTCCGTTCGAACCCGCAACCGGGCCGGCACGCCTACCCGCCGGACGCCCTGCCGCTGGGCCCCTCCGACCTCACCGAGACGCGTACGACGACAACCCTGCAGCCCGGTGTCACCCTCACCCGCATCGTGCGCGGAGAGTCCGACCCGGCGCTCGGCTGGACCGTAGAGGTGTCCATCCCCGGCGGTGACACCTCACCGGACCCCGACGCCCCGCCGACCGCCCTGAAGGACAGGGCGAGCGCCGACGAACTGGCCGGCCGGCTGGAGCGGGACGGCTTCAGCCCCCGGGTCGAGCAGGTCACCACGCCGAAGACGGCCGACTACGCCGGCGGCACGCTCGGGTGGCGGGTCCGGGTCGGACGGTACGACACGCAGTCCGCCGCGACGGACGAACGCGGGCGGCTGAAGGCGGCCGGATACACGGGATCCGCCGTGTACACCGGCTGGGACGGCGATGCCACGGACCGGGGCCCGTGGCACATCGACGTGCTCACCATCGACCCCCGCCGGTTCCGCGGCAGCCTCGAGGCGTCGTACGGCCCCGACCTGGAGAACCGCGAGACGACCAGCGAACTGTCGAACGCGGCCGGCGCGACCGCGGCGGTCAACGCCGGCTTCTTCGTCCTCGACCCCAACGCGGGCGCCCCGGGTGACCCGGCCGGCGTCGGCGTGTACGACGGACGCCTGCTCAGCGAACCGGTGAACGGACGCCCCGGCCTGGTGATCCACGGCAACGGCCGGCAGTCGGAGATCGCCCGGTTCACCTGGCGGGGGCGGGTCGTCGGCGCGGACACCTCGCTGAGCCTGACCGGCATCAACCGGGTACCGGGCCTGATCCGGAACTGCGGCGGCGAGCACGACATCCCGACCTCACTGCCGCTGCACGACGTGACGTGCACCAACCCCGACGAACTCGTGGCCTTCACCCCCGACTTCGGTCAGCGCACGCCGCAGGGTGAGGGAGCGGAGGCCGTGCTGGACGCCCACGGCCGGGTCGTACAGCTGCGCTCGCCGCGCGGCGGCCCGCTTCCGGCGGGCGGCAGCTCCGTACAGGCGACCGGACGGCGCGTCGCGGAGCTGACCGCCCTGGCGCAGGCGGGCCACCGTCTGCACATCAGCACGACGTTGCTGGACGGGCACGGGCACCCGGTGAAGCCCTCACCCACGACCGACATCGTGAACGGCGGCCCCGAACTGGTCCGCGACGGGCGGCTCCACGTCACCCCGGCCACCGACGGCATGGTGCACCCGGGCGACCCGAGCTGGTACTACGGCTGGGTGCACAAGCGCAACCCGCGCACGCTGGCCGGCGTGGACGCCGCCGGCCGGACCGTGCTCGTCACCGCCGACGGACGCAGCACCGGCGCACTCGGGCTCAGCATCACCGAGAGCGCCGAGGTCGCCAAGGCCCTCGGACTGCGCGACGCGATGAACCTCGACGGCGGCGGCTCGACCACCCTGGTCGCCGACCACACCGTCCTCAACCACCCGTCCGACGCCACCGGCGAACGCCCCGTCGGAGACGCGCTGCTGATCCTGCCCGACAGGAACTGACCCCGCGACGCCGCGCCCGCGGGCGCCCCGGCAGGGCACCGCGGGCGCGGGGAATTTCAGGCGCCGGAAGTTCCGGGGCGTTTTCCGGAATCGGCACAGGTCCGCTGGTCGGCCAGTGGACTGGACCACAGACGGTGCCCGAAACCCCTTTCGGACGAGGGGTATTCGCTGCTTCTATTGACGTGTTCGCGACAAGCGTAACGCGCGAGGGCCCTGTCGCGGCGCCGCACAGGCACAGCTCCGCCCAGCACGCCCAAGCCCCCACCCCGGTGACGCGCTCCCCGGATCGCCCACGGCCCCACACCCTTGTCCGCAGCCGCGGCACCGAAGCCGCGGTGACGAGCGCCAGCCTCGGTGCTACGCGAGTAGACCCGCACGAACCGTACCTCCTTGCACATCCCAGCACCTCCTTGCACCTCCCCACACCCCACAACCGGAAAGCCCAGGAGGAAAGCCTTGTTCTCGCGAATTCGCAGTGCCCGAACTCTGACCGTGGCCGGCGTCCTCGGCGCGAGCATCGCCCTGACGGCGACCATGACGGCGGGCACGGCCTCCGCCAGACCCGCGCCGTCGGGCGACACCATCCCGCTCGGCCAGGGATACGCGGGCGTCGGCTACGTCCAGGACAGCAAGGACTTCAAGCCGGACACGCGCCAACTCCAGCTGAGCAGCACGGCCGTGGTGAGCCCGTCCTTCGCCACGAACCCCCCGCCCGGCATCGACGTCTCGCACTACCAGGGGACGATCAACTGGGCGTCGGTGAAATCGGCGGGCATCCAGTTCGCCTGGATCAAGGCCACCGAGGGCACCTCGTACAAGGACTCCCAGTTCAGTGCCAACTACCTGCACGCCTACAACAACAACGTGATCCGGGGCGCGTACCACTTCGCGCGGCCGGACCTGTCCACCGGCGCGACACAGGCGACCTACTTCGCCAACAACGGCGGCGCCTGGTCGAGGGACAACCTGACGCTGCCCGGGATGCTCGACCTCGAAGGCGGCTGCTACAACAAGTCGGCCAGTGCCATGCAGTCATGGATCCTCGACTTCTACAACACGTACAAGTCGAAGACCGGCCGCGACGTCGTCATCTACACGAGCGCCAGCTGGTGGAACACCTGCACCGGCGGTTGGAGCGGCATGTCCGCCAGGAGCCCGCTCTGGGTGGCGAGCTGGACCTCCGCGTCGGACCCCACCATCCCGAACGGCTTCCCGTACGCGACGGTCTGGCAGTACACCTCCACCGGCAGCGTCAGCGGCATCTCCGGCAACGTGGACCGCGACCGCTTCAACGGCGACCGCACCCGGCTGCTGGCCCTGGCCAACAACACGGCGTGACACAGCTCAAGCCCCAGGTGGAGCAGGACACGGTCCCGCTCCACCTGGGTACCGCCGCAGGAGTGTGGGCACCGGCGCTGAGTCACCGGTTCGCCGTCACGCCGGGGCGCCGCCCGAGTAGTCGCTGTTGAAGGTGGTCTCGACGGTGGTGGCGACGGGCTCGGCGACGCCCGTGCCCGTCAGGATGAGCCCCAGCTCTCTGTTGTTGTCGAGCGAGTTGCTGCTGATGTTCATGGAGCCGGCCTCCACCTTCTGGGTGGACAGGCCGTAGTCGGCGACCATCGCCTTGGCGTGGATGTAGAAGCCGTTGGGGTCGGAGTAGCCGACGACCTTGCCGCCCGCCGCCTTGATGGCGGACACCTGGCCGGCGTAACTGGACGGGTTCTCCAGCACCACCCGCACGGCCACGCCCGCCTTGGCCCGGGCCACGATGGCGTTGACCACCGTGCTGTCACTGAACTCCAGCTCCTCGACGTCGAGTTCGGAGGTGGCGCCGTTGATGACGGACAGCAGCCGGTTGCGGGAGTCGGTGGGGGACCAGAGCAGGTGGTCGCCGTCGGTGGGGGTGATCGAGGTGCCCGTGTAGTCGGCGTTGAAGACCTTCTCGATCGAGGCGACGTCGCGTGTGTCGTCGTCGAACACGCCGTAGTCACGGCTGGTCGTGTAGTACTGCGAGGTGAGGTTGCCGGTCATGATCAGGGACTTCACGCCGTCCACCGTGATGGTCTTCTGGTGCGTGTAGACGAAGGCGGACGGCGACCACACCACGCCGACTCCCGCGCTGCCCAGGGAGTTGTACGCAGAGCTGTTGGCGGTCTTGTGCTGGCGGTCCAGTACGACCCGGACGGTGACACCCTTGTTCTTCAGGGCTATGAGGTCGTTGACGGCGGTGGTGTCCTCCAGCTCGTACATGGTCATGTCGAGAGAGGTGCTGGCCGAGTTGATGAAGTCGTAGATGGTGGGCTGGCTGCCGCTGCGCGAGAAGGCGAACGCCGAGTATTCGGCGGCGTTCGCGGGGAGGGCGGTTGCCACCACCGCGGCACCGGCGGCCAGGGCGACACCCGCGCGGCCGAGGACCTTCCACAGCATGCTTGACTCCTAGTCGAGTTGGCACTGGTGGAGCACGACGCGTGCATGACACCACGCGCGTAGAACGCTGTGGAGGGGCAGCTTGGTGAACATGGCGTGAGTAACCGGCCGTTGCCGCGGACATAACGGACGCCGTGCAGGTGGAAGGTGGTGCGAGGGTTTCCCTCGAAATGGCAAAAGCTTCCTATGGCCTCATGCGGCGCCTGTCACGAGCTCGGAAGAAAGGGGGGCTCACCCCCGCGGGTGGGGACGGTCGATCTCGGTGGTCGCGCCGTCAGTGTGTGAAGGTAAGGTCTCGCTGTGGACATGACGAGCCCTGGATGGTACCCGGACCCGTGGCACGAGGGCGGCGGCCCGGCCGGGGCAGCGGTGGTGGGACGGTACGACCTGGACCGAGCATGTGCAGGCGCCGCAGCCGTCCGGCAGGCGGAAGCGGCGCCGCGGCCCGGTCGTGGGCCTCATGGCCGGCGCCCTCGTCCTGGTCGCCGGGGGCGTCACGGCGGCGGTGGTGCTGACTGACGGCGACGGCGGCCCCACGGCACCGTCGGCCCACGGGGCTGCCTCCCCTGACCGGCACGCGCCGAGCCCGTCGGCGTCGCACCGCGCCCAACCGAGCCCTTCCGGATCCGCGGGCGAGGACCGCCACAGTGGCGGGAGCCGGCCACCGCGGCAGCGCCCCGCCGTCACCGGACGCGTCGACGATACGGTCAACGGCCTTCGCGTCCCCGTGCTGCGCGGCTGGCGCGGCACTCCCACCAAGACCGGCTCGGGTCTCGGGTACGGCAGCGTGTACCACTGCCCGGCGGTGCCCGCCGACTACTGCCTGCCCGGCGGGGCGTACACGCGGGCCATCGCGCATCCTGGCGACCTGACCCTCAAGGAGCTGGCACAGGCCGAGATCGGCGAGGTCGCGCAGAGCACCTACGGTACGAACACGAGCGGCCTGAAGGACTACGGCGGCATCACCGGACATCGTCGGACCGCCGCGGGGGCTGTGACGGTCGCGGGCCGGAAAGGGTACTTCATCCGCTGGAAGGTCAGCATGGGCAAGGGGCCCGACGCCGTCGTGGAAGCGGTGGTGTTCCCCTCGCCGCAGGTCCAGGGCCGCTATCTGCTGCTCGGCTTCGGCTTCGACGACAACAGCAGAGGTCCGTCCGTGACGGACATGCAATGGATCACTGATGGCATCGAGCGCCTCGACGGCGGTGGCAGCGGCATAAGCGCCTGAGCGTGGCGCCGCCCGGCCGTCACCGGAACGTCCGGCAGTCGAGACCCGCAGAGCACCCCGGCCAGTGCACGTCCGCAACTGGTCGCCGATCAAGTCCGCCGCATCAACTCCTGCAGAGTGACGGCGACAGGTGGGAGGTGCGCGTCACCGTCCGCCTGAGCGGCCGTGGGCTTCTGCGGCCGTCGGCGGCCGTCGTACTCGGCCTGACCGCCCGGCGGATAGGCCGATCCGTGGCCCGCGCCGTGGACGATCTGGCCGAGAGCTGGAACGCCGGGGTGCCGCGGCTGGTGGCGATGGACAGGGGCGAGGTGAGAGCCGCGCTGACGGCTCGGCCGTGAGGCGCGGGTGCCCGTGAGTCGCGGGCGCTCCACAGGCCCGGTCGCCGCCGTCTACTCCGGAGGCGTGGGCGTCTCGGGAGTGCGGTACATCGCCTGCACGTCCAGCTCCAGTTGCACGGTCGGTCCGACGACAGCGATGCCGCGGGCCAGCATGGAACGCCAGTTGAGGGTGAAGTCCTCGCGGTGCAGCTCCGCCGTCGCCAGTGCCGCGCAGCGCAGTTCCTGCTCGTAACCGCCGTTCACCGTGCCGAGGTACGTCGTGTCCAGGCCCACGGAGCGGCTGGTGCCGTGCATGGTGAGCGTGCCGTGCAGCGTCCACTTGGAGCCGCCGCGGTAGACGAACCGGTTGCTGACGAAGTCGATGTACGGATAGCGCTCGACGTCGAGGAAGTCGGCGGAACGCAGGTGGTTGTCACGGGTCCTGTTGCCCGTGGCGATGCTGGAGGCGTCGATGCGCACCGACACCTGGGAGTCGGCCATGTCCGGCGCGACGCGGATGCCGCCGTCGAATCGGGTGAAGCGGCCGTGGACGTGCGCCATGCCCACGTGCTTGGCGATGAAACGGATCGCGGTGTGCGGAGGGTCGAACAACCAGGTGCCGGGTGCCGGGAGTTCCAGCTGACGGGCGGGCAGCAGCGCGATACGCGCGGGGGAGAGGGCGACGCCGGCGGCAATGTCGACGCTCTCGCGTGCGGGTGTCAGTCCCTCCGCGGTGGCCATCACGCTGTAGGAGCCGGGCGGCAGCGTCGCCATGAACAGGCCGTACGGATCGGTGGTGCCACGCGCGAGGACGCGGTGGCTGTCCACCGCGGTCACCGTGACCTCGGCACCGCCCATGGGCTGCCCCATGGGATCGACGACTTCACAGCCGTACGCACCCGCGCCGGCCGGCAGGGGCATCGACAGGCCCGACGCGGGACCGGAAGAGCTACGGGAACGCCGACGTCGGAGCAGCCCGAGGGCCATGCTGTTCACCTTTCTTCACGCGTGTCACCACTGCGAGGCCCGCTCATGTGTCGGCGTTCGTGGTCGCCGAAATCTTCCAGAGACTGGTTGCAGGCGCGATGAGATCAACTCTTCAACGATCATAGGGCAGCCAGTGCGGAGCAGTGCTTCACCGGTGCCGGACGTGTGAAGGCCACTGAGAAGTCCTTGATCACCACGAAAGACCGTAATCGTGGGCCCCGCCGCCATGCCTTGGGTACGTTGCTTTGCATCGCTGCTGTGGCGAACGACACTCGAACTCCCGCGACATTCACGAGCGACTCGTGATTCCGTCACACACACCACACATCCGCCGCCACAGGTGCCACCTGGCGTCGGAGGCTGGAGGAGAGGCGGACACATGTCCCGCTTCGGTGAACCGGTTGCCGCCGGTGCGATGTGCCGACACCGTGATCTGCGCCGTCGTTGGTTCGGCGGACTGCTCCGAGCCGACGCGTGCTACGCGGTACCAGGAGGGGGTGTTCGGGCAGTACAAGCCGTGCGTGGAGATGGCCGTGCGCGGGCTCGGGCGGCCGGGTCGGCGGCACCGCCGACACGGTCCTCAGGGTCGGCGCGATGGGCATCCCGGTGATGTCGTCCAGTTCCTCTTCGTCGGCCGGCGCCACCGAGCCCGGCGCCTCCGGGGTGACACGGCTCGCGAAACCGTCCGCCGTCGCGGGTTTTGCCTGTCCAGTGTCTCGCGGGCGACCTTTGTGCTCGGGCCGGGCGCGGGACGGTGCCGTCGGCCCTCGCCGCCCGCCGGCGGCGAGGGCCGTGGCCGGAACGGGAACGTTCCGATTCCGGCCGCGGGCTGTTGCGTGCCGCCTCAGAGCAGGCTGACCCCATAGGCGCTCAGCGCCTCGGTGACCGGCTGGAAGAACGTGGTGCCGCCGGAGGTGCAGTCGCCGCTGCCTCCGGAGGTCAGGCCGATGGCCTTGTTGCCGTCGTACAGCGGGCCGCCGGAGTCGCCGGGCTCCGCGCACACCGTGGTCTGGATCAGGCCGTAGACCGTGCCGCCGCCCTTGCTGTAGCGGACGGTGGCGTTCAGCGCGGTGACCTTGCCGGAGTGCACGCCGGTGGTGGAACCGTCGCGAGTGACGGTCTCGCCCACGTAGGCGTCCGCAGCGCTGTACCCGCCGGAGTGGCTGAGCGAGGTGTTGTCGTAGCGCACCAGGGCGTAGTCGTCGCCCGGGAAGCTGTAGCCGACGTTGCTCCCGATGAGGGTGTTGCGGTTCTGGTCGGTGTACCAGGTGCTGACGTCCTTGGCGCAGTGGCCGGCTGTCAGGAAGTAGTAGGTCCCGTTCTTGACCACGTTGAAGCCGAGCGAGCAGCGGTAGAGATAGCGGCCGCCGACGCCCCAGATGGCATCGCCGGGATTGACCTCCGGGCTGAAGGTGCCGGCGGTCCGCTGGACGCGCACCGCGTCGCCGTAGCGCGCGGCGGTCTGCTTGAGTGTGGCGAGGTCGGCGCGCGAGACCGTGCTGTCAGCGGTCACGAACAATCTGCCCTGCTTGTCGTAGCCCCAGGAGATGCCCTCGATCCCCGTGGCGTCGACCGCGGAGGCGGCGCTCTTGGCCTGCTGCGCGGGGCTCGGGGCGGCCTGTGCGGGCCCTGCCAGGGCGCCGGCGGCGATCAGGGCGGACGCTATCGCGGTGGCGAAGGTGGTGCGCTTGAACCTCAAGACGGCCTCCTCAGGCGTCAGCAAGGATTGGCGGCCGGAACCACGACGGGTCACGTCGTGTTCCTGTCAAAGCTGAGTATTCTGGCCAACTCCCCGCAGGCACAAGGGAACGTAATGAACTGTCCAAGCGCGGAGTTGAACGGGCGTCACGGGTGCTGTGGGATGCCTGCAACGCTCGTGTCGGTCGCCACGACGTCGGTTCCGAAGAGCCTTCCCCCATGTGTCCTGCCCTGCGGAGACGGAAAGGCGGCGGAGGCGTTCGCCGCGGGTGCCGCTGACCGCGATCAGCGAAGAGGGTCGGCCGAGGTCTCCGGCGTACGCTGCCGCAGTCAGCCGAGCCTGGGACCAGTGTGCCGTCCGGCCTGCGGTTATGTGCCCGCTGTGGGGGTTACGTGATTCTTCCGTGGATGGTTAACCTGTCGGGGTGTGCGGCCCCGAGCGGTTCCGCCGGGGAACGGCTTCGTACCGCGGCGCGCGAAGCCGCCCCCCGAACCCGCCGTCCGTTCACTGTGATCACCCTCGGAGCCCGAACATGCCCCTGCTCGCCGATGAAGAGGACACGCGCAAGGTCCAGACGGCGGTCGCGGGTTCGCCGGGCGCCGACCACCCGGTGTACTTGCCCATGGACGGCTCCGACTTCGACCGCTTCATCCGGGCCTACCCGGCCAGGGAGTTCTACTGCGGCACGCTTCTCGGGGGCTGCGGCCGGAAACTGTCGGCACGCAAGTACCGTGACAAGAAGTGCCACTTCGCACATGTTGTGTCGGGTCACTGCCGGCGCGTGTCGACGAACGAGGCCAGCGCTGACCACCTCTACATCGGCAGGGCTCTCGCGGCCTGGATGAAGGAGCAGAAGTACAAGAACGTGCAGGTGCGGTACAAACAGCGCGGGCAGAGCCTTCGCGAGGTGGTCGACGTCACCTATACGCGTGGCGGAGACGTACACCGTCACCTCGCGCGAGTACAGCTGGCCCGGCGGTCCAAAGCGGAATGGGAACGCACCGACGCGGAGCTCCACGGTCAGTGGGCCGGCGTCCAGTGGCTGTTCGGACCCGACAGCATGCTGGCCAACTGGCAGATGGACAGGCAGGGGTACGCCATCCGGATCCAGTGCCGTCCACTCGGGGTCACACGCGTGGTGGAAGTCGGCGTACAGTTCCCGGATTCCCCTGTCGAGTGGGTCTCCCTTTCCCAGTGCCGGATGACCGCCCACGGCATACAAGCTCCCGCACTGGAGCTCACCGAGAGCGGGCTCGTCCCCCGAGGCCGGGAGATGCCCTCGCCCACGAGGCCGGTCGTCCGGAGGCAGCCGGCCGAACCTCCCGCAGAACGTCACACCGAACAGCCGCCCTCGGCACGCAGCGATCCGGCGCCCGCCCTCGCCGCCCCCGAATCCACGAGGAGCGGTCCACCCCCATCGGCTCTGACGCTGGACCGCATCCGTGCGCGGGAGGACAGGGAGACCACCGAGCGCCTGATCGTCCTCCTCGATCATCTCGATCGGGTGGGGGACGACCTCCATCTCGACCAGATGCAGACCGTCCTGCGCAAGGTCAGGGCGTATGAGGAAGCCTTGTGGCACCGGCCGGGTACCGCCCTGCGAGCGCGTGTCGCCACGTGGCGCGCCCACGCTGCCGCCATGGCCGCGCGTCCCACTTTCCGGGAGATATGTGCTTGTGCCGAGCTGGTTCGATGGACCCTGGGCATGGCCGCCCGGACGGGACGTCCGCTCACGTGGACGGAGCTCGGGTCACGTCTGGACGCTCGGCTGCCGGCGCTTCACCCGAACGACAAGGTGTCGATACTGGTCGAGGCGGACCGCGGGACGTGCTCGGACCGGCCGCTTCTGTCGGCCCTCGTGGCCGCTCGAGGAAACCGGGTGCATCCGCTGTACGCCGACGTGCTGGACCACCTGGACCGCCCGGTTCCTGCTCCCGAGGATGCGCAGGCCTCGTGGGAGGAGGATCTGCGCAGCCATCGCCGAGACCGGAGACTTCAGGGCCAGCAGTTCGTGATCACAAATTCCGGTGCTTCGAGTCTCGTGCTTCCCTAGACTCGTTCGTACCGCGCCGCTCGCGTCGAGCGTGCGCACCGAGCAGGAGCGGGCTGTCCGCGCCGGGACCACGGTGGTGACCGCCACCGTCCCGCCGGCCGAGCTGTTCGGCTACGCGACCCGACTGCGCAGCCGTACCCAGGGCCGGGGCACCTTCACCACCCGTCTTGCCGGGTACGCCCCCGCGCCGGGGGCCGTCCCGGACTCGGCGCCTGCCGGGTAGCTGTAGAGCGTGCCGTCGGTGAAGTCCGTGCCGGGCGGCGGTTCGCCGGGCCGGTCCCTCCCGTGGTGCCGGAGGACCGGCCCCCACCGCGCCACGGTCCGCCCCACGCCGCCCCGTCCCACGCCGCCCCGCCCCACACACCAACGCACCGCTCACAGCCCCCGGTTGCCCACTCTCCGTAGCATTCGCGACCTTCACCGATTCCTCCGTGCCGCAACCCTTGACGGACCTCCGTCGAAGGGTTTAACTCACGTCCTAAATTAAGCCGTGAGGGTGCTTCACGAGTTGAACGGTCGAACGCTCCCTCTGGTTCTCACTCCCGGAAAGGGACACCAGGAGCCATGCGCAGCATCCGAGCCGCGGCCGTAGGCGCCGTCACCTTGTCTCTCGCCCTTGCCGCCTCGGCCTGCGGAGGCGGTTCGTCGACGGGCGGAGGGTCGGGCGACTCACCGAAGACGCTCACGTACTGGGCCTCCAACCAGGGCGCCAGCATCGAGGTCGACAAGAAGGTCCTCCAGCCCGAACTCGACAAGTTCGAGAAGCAGTACGGGATCAAGGTGAAGCTGGAGGTCGTGCCCTGGTCGGACCTGCTCAACCGGATCCTGACCGCGACCACCTCCGGGCAGGGGCCCGACGTCCTCAACATCGGCAACACCTGGAGCGCGTCGCTCCAGGCCACCGGCGCGCTGCTGCCGTGGGACGCGAAGAACTTCGCGAAGATCGGCGGCAAGGACCGCTTCGTCGACTCCGCCCTCGGCTCCACCGGCGTCCAGGGCCAGGACCCGGCCGCCGTACCGCTGTACTCGATGGCGTACGCGCTCTACTACAACAAGAAGATCTTCGCCGACGCCGGGATCGCCAAGCCGCCCGCCACCTGGGACGAGCTGGTCGCCGACGGGAAGAAGATCCAGGCCAAGGGCAAGCAGGTCCTCGGCGCCGAGGGGGCCAACGTCTCCGAGAACATCCACCACGTCTTCGTCTTCGCCAAGCAGCACGGCGCCGACTTCTTCACCGCCGACGGCAAGCCCGACTTCACCAACGACGGAGCGGTCGCCGCCGTCAAGCAGTACGTCGACCTGATGGCCAAGGACAAGGTCGTCCCGCAGGGCAACGCCGAGTACGCGCAGAACCAGTCGGTGAGCGACTTCGCCAAGGGGAAGACGGCGATGCTGCTGTGGCAGTCGGCCTCCGCCAACCTCAAGTCCCAGGGGATGAGCGAGGACGCCTACGGCATCGCCCCCGTGCCCGTGCAGTCCGGTACGCCCGGCACCGGCACCCAGGTCAACTCGATGGTTGCCGGCATCAACATGGCCGTCTTCAAGAACACCCACAACCTCGACGGCGCCACGAAGTTCGTGAAGTTCATGACCAGCGACGACGAGCAGAAGATCCTCAACACGGCCTACAGCTCCATCCCGCCGGTCAAGTCCGCCCAGGCGGACCCCTCGTTCAACACCCCGGCCAACGCCGTCCTGAAGAACACCCTGGCCACCAGCGCCGCCGCGCTGCCCCAGGTCGCCCAGGAGTCCCAGTTCGAGACGACCGTCGGCACCGCCGTCAAGGAGCTGTTCGCCGACGCCGCCGCCGGGCGCGCGGTCACCACCGACTCGGTGAAGGCCAAGCTCGAAAAGGCCCAGCAGCAGATGCCGGCGAAGTGAGCACGATGACCACCACCACCGCCGTCAGGGAGACGGCGGGCACCACGGCCCCCGGTGCGGCGCCCACCCCGCGCCGCACCGGGCGGCTGAGGCGCATCGGACTGCCGTACCTGCTGCTCCTGCCCGCCCTGCTCCTCGAACTCCTGGTCCACCTCGTGCCGATGGTCATCGGCGTCGTGATGAGCTTCAAGGAGCTCACCCAGTTCTACATCCGCGACTGGGGCAGCGCCCCCTGGTCCGGCCTCGGCAACTACAAGGTGTCGGTGGACTTCGACGCCCCCGTCGGCGAGGCCCTGCTCCACTCCTTCTTCGTCACCGTCGGCTTCACCCTGCTGTCGGTCGGCCTGTGCTGGCTGATCGGCACGACCGCGGCGATCTGCATGCAGGACACCTTCCGCGGCCGCGGCCTGCTGCGCGCGCTGTTCCTGGTGCCGTACGCGCTGCCCGTCTACGCGGCCGTCATCACCTGGGTGTTCATGTTCCAGCACGACAACGGCCTGGTGAACCACGTCCTGCACGACCAGCTGCACCTGACCGGCAAGCCGTCCTTCTGGCTGATCGGCGACAACAGCTTCGTCGCGCTGCTCGTGGTGTCGGTGTGGAAGGGCTGGCCGTTCGCCTTCCTGATCATCATGGCCGGGCTGCAGAACATCCCACGGGAGCTGTACGAGGCGGCCGCCCTGGACGGCGCCGGGATGTGGCAGCAGATCCGCCGCATCACCCTCCCGTCCCTCCGCCCGGTCAACCAGGTGCTCGTCCTGGTGCTGTTCCTGTGGACGTTCAACGACTTCAACACGCCGTACGTCCTGTTCGGCAAGGCCGCACCGGAGGCCGCGGACCTCATCTCGGTCCACATCTACCAGGCCTCGTTCGTCACCTGGAACTTCGGCACCGGCTCCGCGATGTCCGTCCTGCTGCTGCTCTTCCTGCTGGTGGTGACGGGCGCGTACCTGCTGCTCACCTCGCGCGGACGGAGGACCTCCGATGTCTGACTCCATCCGGTCCTCCTACAGGTCCTCCTATCAGTCCTCCGGCCAGACCTCCCAGCCCACCTCCTTCAGGTCCCCGATGGCCCCGCCGCGCTCCTTTCTCTGGTCCCGGCGGATCTTCCTCACGCTGCTCACCGGGTTCGTCCTGGTGCCGGTGTACGTCATGGTCTCCAGCTCCCTGAAGCCGCTGGCCGACGTCACGGGCAAGTTCCGCTGGCTGCCGAGCGGCCTGACGATCCGCCCCTACATCGACATCTGGTCGACGGTCCCGCTGGCGAGGTACTTCGTGAACTCGCTGATCGTGGCGGGCGCGGCGACGGTCTGCTCGGTGGTGATCGCGGTCTTCGCCGCGTACGCCGTGAGCCGCTACAGCTTCCGCGGCAAGCGCGTCTTCACTGTCACCGTGCTGTCCACCCAGATGTTCCCGGGCATCCTCTTCCTCCTCCCGCTGTTCCTCCTCTACGTCAACATCGGCAACGCCACCGGCATCGCCCTGTTCGGCTCCCGCGGCGGCCTGATCCTCACGTACCTCACCTTCTCCCTCCCGTTCTCCATCTGGATGCTGATCGGCTACTTCGACTCGGTGCCGCGCGACCTGGACGAGGCGGCACTGGTGGACGGCTGCGGGCCGCTCGGCGCGCTGTTCCGCGTCGTCGTGCCGGCCGCGGTACCCGGCATCGTCGCCGTCGCCGTCTACGCCTTCATGACCGCCTGGGGCGAGGTGCTCTTCGCCT
The DNA here is from genome assembly GCF_032658145.1 of Streptomyces sp. MK7. Lineage (NCBI taxonomy): Bacteria > Bacillati > Actinomycetota > Actinomycetes > Kitasatosporales > Streptomycetaceae > Streptomyces > Streptomyces sp. MK7. The sequence continues at coordinate 78,759 of NZ_JAVACL010000029.1, read as the reverse complement.
CCGTGATGACCAACGACACCACCCGCACGCTCGCCGTGGGCCTGCAGGGCTACTCCACGCTGAACGACGTGTACTGGAACCAGATCATGGCCGCGTCGCTCGTCGTCAGCGTCCCCGTGGTCGCCGGCTTCCTGCTGCTGCAGCGCTACCTCGTCGCCGGGCTGACGGCAGGAGCCGTCAAGTGACCGACCGCTTCGATCCCGAAGGGACTTCTGTGACCATCGATCTCGCCGCGCTCCCGCACGACTTCCTGTGGGGCACGGCCACCTCGGCGTACCAGATCGAGGGAGCCGTCGCCGAGGACGGCCGCTCCCCGTCCATCTGGGACACCTTCTCCCACACCCCCGGGAAGATCGACAACGACGACCACGGCGACACCGCCTGCGACCACTACCACCGCTGGCGCGAGGACATCGCCCTGATGCGGCGCCTGGGCACCAACGCCTACCGGCTGTCCATCGCCTGGCCGCGCGTCGTGCCCGGCGGCGAGGGACCGGTGAACCCCAAGGGGCTCGCCTTCTACGACCGGTTGATCGACGCCCTGCTGGAAGCGGGCATCACCCCGTCCGTCACCCTCTACCACTGGGACCTCCCGCAGGTCCTCCAGGACCGCGGCGGCTGGCCCGAGCGGGCGACCGCCGAGCACTTCGCCGCCTACGCGTCGGTGGTCGCCGAACGCCTGGGCGACCGGGTCACCCACTGGGCCACCCTCAACGAGCCGTCCTGCTCGGCCTGGATCGGTCACCTCGAGGGCAAGATGGCCCCCGGCCTCACCGACCTGACGCCGGCCGTCCGCGCCTCGTACCACCTCCTGCTCGGCCACGGCCTGGCCGTACGGGCGATCCGCGCCGCCGCCCCTAACGCCCGGATCGGCATCGTCAACAACCTCTCCACGGTCCACCCCGCCACCGACCGCCCCGAGGACGCGGCGGCCGCCCGCCGCCACGACGGCCACGTCAACCGCTGGTGGCTGGACCCGGTGCACGGTCGCGGCTTCCCCGCCGACATGCGCGAGGTCTACGGCGTCGACCTCCCCGAACGCCCCGGCGACGCGGAGACCATCGCCGCCCCCCTGGACTGGCTCGGCCTCAACTACTACTTCCCGGCGTACGTCGCGGACGACCCCACCGGCCCGGCACCCCACGCCCGCTCGGTACGCCGCCCGGACGTGCCGCGCACCGGCATGGACTGGGAGATCGACGCGAGCGGCATCGAATCCCTGCTCCTGCGCCTCACCGACGACTACGGTGCCCGCAAGCTCTACGTCACCGAGAACGGCTCCGCCTTCCCGGACGTCGTCCGCCCCGACGGCACCATCGACGACCCCCAGCGCCAGGACTACCTCGTCCAGCACCTCGCGGCCTGCGCCGCCGCCGCCCGCAAGGGCGCCCCCCTCGCCGGCTACTTCGCCTGGTCCCTCCTGGACAACTTCGAATGGGCCTACGGCTACGATAAGCGTTTCGGCCTCGTCCACGTCGACTACGCCACCCAGGCACGCACCGTCAAGGGCAGCGGCCACCGGTACGCGGACATCATCCGCGCCCACCGCGCCGGAGGACGCCGGGCCGCCTGAGCCCGGCCCGGACGGCCGGGGGCACGGGAGGGGGAGCCCGTGCCCCCGGTACGCACCACTCCGAGGTTGCCGGGGCTCGGCACATTGCCCGTTCTCCACGAGCGACGACCAGGGCCCCGGCTTGTCCGCACGGCAACTGACCGTGGAGTGCGGCACGTTATTGGTGCGGACTTATTGACGCTGCATACCGACGATGATTCATTTCGTGGCTGAGAGCGCTCTCTCACGCGGAGGCCGGCCGCGATTCCGTTTACCCAACGCCGTTTCAAGGAGAGCCGTGTCTGTGATTCCCTCTCGTCGTGCCCTGCTCCGCGGGGCGGCGGCCGCTGCCGCAGCGGTGCCGCTGGCCGGAGCAACCGCGGGAGCCGCCTTCGCGTCGTCCCCCGTCTCCGCCTCCGCCTCCGCCTCCGCCGCCGGCTCGGGCGGTCACGGTGCCGCCGGTCACGGGACGGCCGGTCTGGGGCCGAACGTCCTGGTCTTCGACACGTCGATGGGCGACGCGGCGATCCAGGCGCAGATCGACGCCGTGTTCGCCGTCCAGCAGTCCAACCAGTTCGGCCCCGAGCGGTACGCCCTGGCGTTCAAGCCGGGCACGTACAACGTCGAGATCAACGTCGGTTTCTACACCCACGTCCTGGGGCTCGGCGCCAGTCCCGAGGACGTCGTGATCAACGGTCATGTGACCGTCGACGCCCAGTGGTTCGGCGGCAACGGCACCCAGGACTTCTGGCGGGCAGCCGAGAACCTGACCATCGTGCCGCCGGACGGGCTGGATCGCTGGGCCGTCGCCCAGGCCGCGCCCATGCGGCGCGTCCACGTCAAGGGCGACATGATCCTCATGCCGAGCCCGCCCGGCAACGGGTGGTCCAGTGGCGGCTTCCTGGCCGACAGCGTGGTGGACGGCCAGATCAACTCGGGCTCGCAGCAGCAGTGGCTGTCGCGTAACGACACCATCGGCAGCTGGACCGGCGCCAACTGGAACATGGTCTTCGTCGGCGTCCAGGGCGCACCCGCCACGTCCTTCCCGACCCCGCCCTACACGACCGTCGACCGCACCCCGGTGGTCCGGGAGAAGCCGTTCCTGACCGTGGACCGGCGCGGGGCGTACCACGTCTTCGTGCCCGCGCTGCGCCGCAACAGCACCGGCACCTCCTGGGCCGGCGGGCCGGCCGCCGGCCACAGCATCCCGCTGACCGAGTTCCACGTCGCACAGCCGGGCGACTCAGCCGCGAGCATCAACGCGGCGCTCGCTCGCGGCAAGCACCTCCTGCTCACCCCGGGCATCTACCCGCTGTCCGCGCCGCTGCGGGTCTCCCGGCCGGGCACCGTCGTTCTCGGCCTCGGTCTGGCCACCCTCCAGGCCGTCAAGGGCAACTCACTCGTCGAGGTCGCCGACATCGGTGACGTCTCCGTGGCCGGCGTGATCCTCGAAGCCGCCTCCGCGAGCTCCCCCGTGCTGCTGCGCGTCGGCGACGGCCACACCCGCAAGAACCACGCACGCCGGCCCACCGCGCTCTTCGACGTCTTCCCGCGCATCGGCGGCGCCGTCCCCGGCGGCACCGAGGTCAGCATCCAGATCGACAGCAACGACGTGATCGTCGACCACGTCTGGGCCTGGCGCGCCGACCACGGCCTCGACGGCACGGTCGGCTGGTCGGTCAACCCCGCGGGCGTCGGCTTCCTCGTCAACGGCGACCGGGTCACCACCTACGGCCTGTTCGTCGAGCACCACCAGAACTACGAGGTGCTCTGGAACGGCAACCACGGCCGCACCTACTTCTTCCAGAACGAGCACCCCTACGACGTCCCGACGCAGTCGGCCTGGAAGCACGGCAGCACCAACGGCTTCGCCGCCTACAAGGTCGGCGACCACGTCACCGAGCACCACGCGTGGGGCCTGGGCAGCTACGCCTACTTCAACCTCAACGCGAACATCTACACCGACCGCGCCTACGAGGTCCCCGACACTCCGGGCGTCGTCTTCACCTCGCTGATGACCGTCTGCCTCAACGGCGCGGGCGGCGGCGGAATCCTGCACTGCATCAACAACACGGGCGATCCCGTGGAGAACGGCTTCGGAACCTACAACATGAAGTCGTACTCGAACGGCGTCGGGGTGGTCTGACCTGCGCCGCGGGCGGTGCGGCTCGCACGGCGCACTCCGCCCACACGGTCTTGCCGGGCCTGCCGTCGGCACGGGCCTACAGCCCCAGCGGTCGGTCAGGGCCTCGGCAAGGAGGAGGAGGCCACGGCCGTCGTCGCGCGGGTCGCCTCCGATGTGCGGCGGGTAGGTGGGGGAGGCGTGCGCCGCGGGGGTTGGCCGCACTGAAAGTTACGCGGGCGGTGGCACGGCGGACAGTGGCACACCTACGCCGTCGAGTGGGCCCCGACAGCCATGCGCTTCTGCGCCGACGACCCTCTGGTCCAGGAGACCACCCGCAACGTCCTCGAGTCGACGCGCGGCCAGTGGGTCTACGACCACCCCCAGTACGGCATCCTCAACCTCGCCCTCGGCCGCGCGTACCCGGCCGGCTGGAACAAGGTGACCAGCCCTTACCGGGGGCTGCCTCAGTCGAGCGTGGACAAGGTCGCGGGTGGGGGAATGCGGGCTGAGGCGGATTCGGTGCGGGGGGAGCAGAAGGTTTGCGGGGCCGATAGCGCACGAACACCGATCACCGCCCCCCAACCAAAGGACAGCCAGGTATTCTTGATCACATCGTCATAGCGGCCCGACGGGCTTCCGCTCCACCTCGGTGGAGTCTCGAAGGACATGCCCCCACCCGCACGAGTTACTTCGTGCTGCCTGGGGGAAGTCCGTGCTGTTCCGCGAGTCCGCACACACGATCGCCGCAAGAGCGCTGGACAGTTCGCTGTACCTCCACCTCACCGAGCAGTTCGTCCACATGCACGGATACCGCCCCGGCACCTCCGAGGTCCGTTCCTGGGAGCGGAGCATCCCCGCACTGGCGGCTGCGCTCAACGACGCAGGACTCGGCGAGGTGGAGGTGATGCTGGAGTACGCCCTCCCGCTCAACAGCAAGCGCGCCGACGCTGTCCTCGCCGGAGTGCACCCCGCCACCGGCGAGCCGTCGTACGTGGTCGTCGAGCTGAAGCAGTGGAGCCAGGCCGAACCGGACGAGGACGACCCGGCGCTGTGCCGGATCGACGCCTACGCGCACCCCGTCCTCAATCCCGTCGAGCAGGTACGCCGCTACTGCGAGTACCTCGTCAACTTCAACGGCGCGGTGGCCGAGCACCCAGGCCGGGTCAGTGGCGTGGCATACCTGCACAACGCCACTGAGTTCGGCGTGAGCGGTCTGCGTGCGATCGAACTCGATGACCACGGCCAGATGTTCACGGGTGAGCGACGCGGCGAATTCATCGACCACCTCCGCGCCAGGCTCAGCGACAAAGTGCCGGGCGCCCGCGCGGCCGACGAACTTCAGGCGGGCAAGACGGTCCCGTCGAAGCAGCTCATGTCGGTCGCCGCCCAGGAGGTGCGCGATCGAGAGCAGTTCGTTCTCCTGGACGAGCAGCAGGTCGCGTACCGCATGGTGCTCAACGCCGTACGCAAGGCCAAGCAGTCCGACCACAAGGAGATAGTGGTCATCACCGGCGGCCCCGGCACCGGCAAGAGCGTCATCGCGCTCTCGCTGCTCGGCGAGCTGTACCGGCAGGGCGTCCCGGCCCTGCACGCCACCGGCTCCCAGTCGTTCACCAAGACGATGCGCAAGGTCGCGGGCACGCGCAAACGCGAGGTACAGGACCTCTTCAAGTACTTCAACAGCTTCATGGCGGCCGAGAAGAACTCTCTCGACGTCCTGATCTGCGACGAGGCCCACCGGATCCGCGAGACCTCGGCCAACCGCTACACACCAGCGGTCCACCGCACCGGCAAGCGGCAGATCGACGAACTCATCGACGTCGCCCGCGTGCCTGTCTTCCTCCTCGACGAGCACCAGGTGGTGCGCCCTGGAGAGATGGGCACCGTGGAGGACATCAAGGCGGCTGCGGCGGCCAAGGGCTTCGAATGCCACGTCGTACCGCTGGAGAGCCAGTTCCGCTGCGGCGGAAGTGACGCCTACCTGCGCTGGGTGATACGTCTCCTCGGCCTGGAGGCGGGCGGCCCGGTGGCCTGGGAACCCGACGACCGCATGCAACTGCTGGTCGCCGACAGTCCCCAGGAAATGGAAAAGTTCCTCCAGGCCCGCAGGGACCAGGGCTACGGCGCCCGCATGTCCGCCGGCTACTGCTGGCCTTGGTCCAAGGAACCCAGGCCTGGCGATCCGCTCCCCGCCGATGTCGTCATCGGCGACTGGGCCCGCCCCTGGAACCTCCGCGGCGACCGCTCCGTCTCCGGCGCACCGCCGTCCGCCCTGTGGGCCACCGACCCGGCCGGCTTCGGTCAGGTCGGCTGCGTCTACACCGCACAGGGCTTCGAGTACGACTGGTCCGGCGTGATCATCGGCCCCGACCTGGTCTGGCGCGGCGATCGCTGGATCACGGACCGCAGGCAGTCCAAGGACCCGGTCTTCAAGAAGTCGACCTCCGACGACGACGTCGACCGCCTCATCCGCAACACCTACAAGGTGCTGCTGACCCGCGGCATGATCGGCACGATCGTGTACTCCACGGACCCGGAGACGCGGGAGAAGCTGCGGGCACTGGTGGGCGGAGTGGAGGCACGGGACGCGGTGCCGGCCTGACGGGCACCGGCCCGAGGCCGTGAGCTGCGTAATGCATGCAGCGCAGTTAAAATGCCTGCATGACTGCTCTGACGATCCGAGACGTCCCGGACGACACGCTCGCCATACTGAAGGCCCGAGCAGCCCGGATGGGCAAGTCGCTCCAGGCGTACGCACTTGATCTGCTCGTCGGCGAAGCGGCCAGGCCGACGCTGGCCGAGGCCGCAGCCCGCGCCGAAGCGGAAGCGGGTGCGGCCTTGAGTCCTTCGGACGTACTGGGCGCGATCGACGACGCGAGGGCCGGTCGTTGATCGTCGCCGACTGCTCCGCACTGGTGTTCTTCCTTACGGATGCGGGACCGATCGGGCACCGGATCCGTGAACGGGTGGGGAAGGAGGACCGGATCGCCGCACCTCATCTGATCGACTACGAGATCATGTCCGCTCTGCTCGGCCTGGCGCGAGGTCGGCGCGGCGGCGAGCCGAAGCTCGATGCGACGCAACTGCGCAAGGCCCTGGCCACCTACCGGGACCTCGCCGTCGACCGGCACGAAACCCTGGTCCTGTGGGAGCGCGTCAAAGACCTCTCCAGCAATCTGTCCGCGTACGACGCACAGTACGTCGCGCTGGCAGAGGCCCTGGGCGTACCTCTTCTCACCTGTGACGCCAGGATCGGCCGGAGCGGCGCGGCACGCTGCCCGATCGAGACCTTCGAGACGGGGCCCTGACTTCGGCCCAAGGTGTGACAGGTGGTCGCAGTAGGGCGGTTGTCATCGGATGCCCTGACACGGCGCGGCCGAGTTCAGTACCGTGCATGCTCTGATGAGTTCGCGTGCTGCGAGGGGGGACTCGTGAAGCTCACCTATGTCTGCTTCGAGGGAACACCGGAAGAACTCGATGCCTCCACGCTGATCCGCGGGATACTCCAGCCCGGGTCCGGCACGGTCGACGCGGCCCGGAGGGCGGCGCTGGTCGTCGATCATCCCGACAGCGCCGAGGATGTGGACTTCGGATGGCGCATCGAGGGCGACGTACCTGGTGTGGCGGAGGAGGGGCAGGACACGGTGAAGGCGCAACTCGCCTTCAACCCCGCCGCCCAGCAGTTCGTCGACTTCCTGGCCAAGGCCGGATCCTGGGAGAACGTCGTGGTCCACGGCATCAAACGCAAGACTTGGCAGGCGGGCGAGCCGCTGGACTACTCCGGGTACCTCCGCCTGCGCCGCAAGGGCAGCCAGTACGGCGGTTTCGCCTATGCCTTCGCGTCGACAGGCCTGGTCAACTTTCGTCTGCGGCGCAGCGACCAGATCGAGAAGCTGGCCCCTCAGGCCTATTTCCTGACCGCCGGCAACCCCGAATACAGGGTGAGCATCCTCGTTCGGGACGAAGACACCCTTGAGCAGGCGCTCGCACTGGCGGAACTCGCTTACGACGCCACATGACCATCCTTGTCCGGCAAAGGGAGATTTGACGGCTTTCGGTTTCTGTTGGGCATTCATGTGGACTCGGTGAATGCGGCGGAAACCGGAATGCCTGGGGCGCTGTCGTATGTCCTATAGTCCCGTCCTTCACGGGCTCTTCTCATGGCACATACAGCCACTAGGATCAGCCTGCGGGGTCTGACCACGGGTAACGGCGGCCCTTGAGGGACACGAGGAGCGGGGAACAGGCATGCGGGAAGGCCGGTGGGTCACGGTCACCGAGTCCGAGTTCGAGCACGAACGCCGCGGCCTGGAGGCGATCCGCCAGAAGCTGCCGGACTCCGACCCCTGGCGTGCCTGGTCGAACTTCACCTTCACCGCGAACACCGGTCACGTCCGCGAGGTCGACCTGCTGGTGGTCGCCCCCGGCGGCCTGTGCATGATCGAGCTGAAGGACTGGCACGGCTCGGTCACCTCCGAGAACGGGACCTGGGTGCAGACCACGCCCAGTGGCCACCGCCGCACGCACGGCAACCCGCTGCACCTGGTCAACCGCAAGGCCAAGGAGCTGGCCGGCCTGCTCGCCCAGACCGGCGCCAAGCGGGTCTGGGTCGCCGAGGCCGTCTGCTTCACCGACAACAGCCTCCGCGTGCGGCTGCCCGCCCACGACCAGAACGGCGTGTATACCGTCGACGAGCTGGTCGACATGCTCAAGCAGCCCCCGGCCGACGAGCGGCGCCGCGTCACCGCGATCGGCTCGCGCGAGGTCACCGCGGCCCTGAAGAGCATCGGCATCCGCAAGAGCGACGCCCAGTACAAGGTCGGCCCGTACGAGCTGGAGCGGAAGTCCTTCGACTCCGGGCCCACCTGGGCGGACTACCTGGCCCGCCACAGCGACCTGCCCGAGGCCGCGCGCGTGCGCATCTACCTCAGTGAGCGCGGTTCCGACGCATCCATCCGCCAGTCCGTCGAGAACGCCGCCCGGCGCGAGGCCGCGGTGCTGGGCCGGTTCAAGCACCCCGGCGTCGTCCAGCTCAAGCAGTACTTTCCCTCCGGGCACGCCGCCGGCCCCGCGCTGATCTTCGACTACCACCCGGACACCCTGAAGCTGGACGAGTACCTGGTCCAGTACGGGGAGAAGCTGGACATCCTCGGCCGGATGGCACTGGTGCGCCAGCTCGCCGAGACGATGCGCTCCGCGCACGCCAGCCGCATCCACCACCGCGCGCTCGCCGCCCGCTCCGTCCACGTCGTCCCCCGTCCGCGCGGCCGGAAGGGACAGGCCGTAGGGGAGGAGGCCGCCTGGCTCACGCCACACCTGCAGATCTCCGACTGGCAGATCGCCACGCAGCGGAGTGGCGACTCCTCGCAGGGCCGGGGCATGACCCGGTTCGCGCCGACGGCCCTGTCCGCCATGCATCTGAGCGACGACGCCGACGCCTACCTGGCCCCGGAACTCACCGCCCTCCACCCCGACCCGGTCTACCTCGACGTCTACGGACTCGGCGTCCTCACGTACCTGCTGGTCACCGGCAAGGCCCCGGCCGCCAGCCAGGCCGAGCTGCTGGCCCGCCTGGAGGCGGGCGAGGGTCTGCGCCCCAGCTCCCTGGTGGACGGCCTGTCCGAGGACGTGGACGAGCTGGTGCAGGCCGCCACCGCCTACCGCCCGGGGCAGCGCCTCTCCAGCGTCGACGAGTTCCTGGAGCTGCTGGAGGTCGTCGAGGACTCCCTCACCGCCCCCGCCGCGGCTCTCGACACGCAGGCCGAGGAGGAGACCGGGGCAACCGCCGACAAGGACCCGCTGGAGGTCGTCGCCGGCGACGTGCTCGCCGGCCGGTGGGAGGTCCGCCGCCGCCTCGGCACCGGCTCCACCAGCCGCGCCTTCCTCGTCCGCGACCTGGAGGCGGAGGCCCGCAAGACCCGTCCGCTGGCCGTGCTGAAGGTCGCCCTCTCCGACAGCCGGGGCGAGATCCTGATCCGCGAGGCCGAGGTCATGGGCCGCCTACGCCCGGACTCCCGCATCATCCGCCTCGCCGAGCCCGAGCCGCTGCACATCGGCGGCCGCACCGTCCTGGTGCTGGAGTACGTCGGCGACGAGCGCGACGACGCCGGCCAGGGCGCCGAGGGCACGGCCCGCCCGCGCCGCCGCGAGGAGACCGTCGCCCGCCAGCTCCGCGAGAACGGCCGCCTCCAGGTCGACCAGCTGGAGGCGTACGGCGACTACCTCTTCGGCGCCGTCGACTTCCTCGAGGGCGAGGGCGTCTGGCACCGCGACATCAAGCCCGACAACATCGCCGTCCGCATCCGCCCCAACCGCACCCGCGAACTCGTCCTCATCGACTTCTCGCTGGCCGGCTACCCGGCGAAGAACACCGACGCGGGCACCGACGGCTACCTCGACCCCTTCGTCGACGTCATCACACGCGGCTCCTACGACTCGCACGCCGAGCGGTACGCCGTCGCCGTCACCCTGCACCAGATGGCCTCCGGCGAGCTGCCCAAGTGGGGCGACGGCAGCGTCCTGCCCCGCATGACCGACCAGAAGGAGTGGCCGCACCCGACCATCGCGGCCGAAGCCTTCGACCCGGCCGTGCGCGACGGGCTCGTCGCCTTCTTCCAGAAGGCCCTGCACCGCGACGCGAGCAAGCGGTTCCCCGAGCTCAAGCCGATGCGGGACGCCTGGCGCAAGGTCTTCCTCGACGCCTCGCAGACCGTCCCCTCCAGCCACCGCACCCGCCCCGCGGCCCCCGCCGAGGGGACCGCGCCCGCCGAGGGCGCCGCCGCGGCCATCGCGGATGCCGAGCCGGAGACCGCCGAGCAGCAGCGCGACCGGCTCGCCGCCGAGGTCACCCGCGACACCCCGCTGACCGTCTCCGGCCTCACGCCCGCCGCCCAGTCCTTCCTCTACGGCCTGGGCATCACGACGGTCGGCGAACTCCTCGACTACAGCCGCCGCAAGCTCGTCAACGCCCCCGGCCTCGGCGCCAAGACCCGCAACGAGGTCCAGCAGCGCCAGCGCGAGTGGGGCGTGCGGCTGAGCGAGGTCCCCGTCTCGCCGCTCACGCCCAAGGGCCGTGCGGAGGCGAAGGAGGAGCTGGAGCAGCTCACCGCCGCCGAGTCGGCCCTCGTCGGCCGGCTCGCGACGGGCGAGTCGGCGGGCGCCCTGTCCGCCCGCACCCTGCGCTCCGTCAGCCTGGACACCCTCGCCACCCTCTTCGTACCGGCCGTCAACAACAACGGCTCCAACCGCAACAAGGCGGAGATGGTGCGGCTACTGCTGCGCCTGCCCGACGAGCACGGCGTCCTTCCCGGCATCGGCGTCTGGCCGAAGCAGAAGGACGTCGCCGACGCGCTCGGCCTCAGCCACGGCCGCATCCCGCAGATGCTCAAGGAGGAGCGCAAGCGCTGGAAGGCGGAGCCCGCCGTCCAGGCACTGCGGGACGAAATCATCGCCCTGCTTCTGAGCATGGGGCGCGTCGCCTCCGCCGTGGAGATTGCCGACGCCCTCGCCGTCCGCCGCGGCACCCACCTCGCCGGACGCGAGCAGCGGCGCGCGATGGCCCTGGCGGCGGTACGGGCCGTCGTCGAGGTCGAGCAACTGGTGCCGCAGGAGGCCGAGTTCCAGCACCAGCCGAACCGCAAGGCCACCGACGAGTCGATGGGTGCCGGCCTCCTCGCCCTCGACGTGCGCGAGAACGACGCCCCAGACACCCCGACCGCGCCCGGCCTGCTCGACTACGCGACCCGGCTCGGCAAGACGGCCGACCGGCTCGCCAAGCTGGACACCCTGCCGACGGCCGCGACCGTCCTGGCGGAACTGGGCGCGCTGACGGTCCCGCCCGGCGCCGTCGACTGGGACGAGCGGCGCATGGTGGAGCTGGCCGCCGCCGCGTCGGTGAACGCCGCCGCCACCCCGCGCCTGGAGATCTACCCGCGCGACCTGCCCCTCGTCCGGGCGCTGCGCCTCACCCAGGCCGGGCTCGTCCGCTGGATCCCGGGCGTGCCGGAGGGCCGGCAGCCCGGCCTGACCGGCGAGGACGTGCACGAGCGGGTCCGCGCCCGCTTCCCCGAGCTGGTCGTCCCGGACGGGCGCGGCGGCACGACCCACGAACTGCCCACCGGTGGTCCGCTCACCAAGGCGCTGCGCGACGCGGGCTTCGAGCTGTCGCTGAGCATGCGCGAGGACACGGGCACCCTGCGCTACCTGCCGACGCGGGTGGACGACGCCTCCAGCTACCTCACGACGGGGGCGTGGCGGCAGTCGACGCGCACGGGCGCGGTGACACGGTACGCGGACGACCCGCAGCTCGCGGGCGCGGTGCGCGCGGAGGAACGGCTCCTCGCCTCGGCCCGCCGGGACGGGTACCGGGTGCTGACCGTACGGCAGCCGCTCATGCGGGACGCGGTGCGGGAACTGGGCGCCGAACGGCTGGGCGCGCAGGCGGTGTCGGTGACCGAGCTGTTCCTGGAGGCCCTGCACGGGCAGGTCACGCCGGGGACCAAGCCGACCTGGGAGACCCTGCTCAAGGCGGACGCCGCCGAGCCGGGTTCGAAGGGCGCGGTGCGGTTCGCGGAGTACGCGCGCACGGCATGGGGCTCGGTCGAGCCCCGGATCGTGGAGCTGCTGAGCAACGGCGGTGGCGGTGGCGGTGCGGGTCCTGTGCTGCTGACGGAGGCCGGGGTGTTCGCCCGGTACGACGCGATGGGCGTCCTGGACCGGCTGGCATCGGCGGCCCGGCGGGGCGGGCGGGGGCTGTGGCTCCTGGTCCCGCAGAGCGACCCGTCGCGCGAGCCCCGGCTCGGGCAGGTAGCCGTGCCGTACCAGGCCGGCCTGGGGGAGTGGATTCAGCTTCCGGACACGTGGGTGGGAAATGCCCATCGCGGGTCCGGTCAGGTTGTGTCGAGTGGTGTCGAGGGAGACGCGAAGTGATCGACCGCAAGGCTCTGTTGGACGACCTGAAGCAGCAGGTCAAGGCGGTCGAGGCCGACCTGGGCAAGCAGGTGAGGGCGCTCGGTAAGGTCGGTGCGCGGCTGCGGGCCGAGTACGACCAGGCGCGCAAGCTGGGGCGTACGGCGGCGACGTGGAACTCGTGGCTGGACGAGCGGGTCACGCAGGTCGCGGTCGCGTGGGTGCTGGGGACTGTCTTCGTGCGGTTCTGCGAGGACAACCGGCTGATTCCTGAGCCGTACCTGACGGGGCCGGACGGCGACCGGCGTGAGCTGGCGGAGTCGCGGTACGACGCGTACGTGGAGTCGGACGATAACCCGACCTACCGCGGCTGGCTGGAGAAGGCGTTCGATGAGCTGGGCCAGGGCCAGGCCGGCCGCCTGCTCTTCGACAAGCGGCACAACCCGCTGTACCAGATCCCGCTCTCGCACGACGGTGCGCGCGAGCTGGTCGAGTTCTGGCGGGGGCGGGATGAGGCTGGTGTCCTCGTCCACGACTTCACCGACCCGCTGAACGAGGACGGTACGGAGGGCTGGGACACGCGGTTCCTAGGGGATCTGTACCAGGACCTGAGTGAGCTCGCCCGGAAGACGTACGCGCTGCTCCAGACGCCAGAGTTCGTGGAGGAGTTCATCCTCGACCGGACGATGAATCCTGCGGTGCGGGAGTTCGGGTACGAGGGTCTGAAGATGATTGACCCTACGTGTGGGTCGGGGCACTTTGTGCTGGGGGCGTTTCGGCGGTTGGTGCGGCTGTGGGGGGAAGGGCAGCCGGGGAGGGATGCGCACGAGCGAGTGCGGGCGGCGCTGGACTCGGTGCATGGGGTGGACATCAATCCGTTCGCGGTGGCTATTGCCCGGTTCCGGCTGTTGGTTGCAGCCATGGCCGCCAGTGGGCTGCGGACGCTGGCGGAGGCGGCCAAGTACGAGTGGCCGGTTCATCTGGCGGTGGGGGACTCGCTCATCAAGGCTCGGCAGTTGGGGTTGTTCGACGGTCTTGAAGGCGGGGACGCGGACGAGCTCGCGACGTTCGCGTACGCCACGGAGGATGTGCACGAGCACCCTGGAATACTGCAGCAAGGCCGCTACCACGTGGTGGTGGGCAATCCGCCGTATATCACGGTGAAGGACAAGCAGCTTAATGCGTTGTATAAGGAACTGTACAATGCATGTGCCATGCAGTACGCGCTATCGGTTCCGTTCGCTCAGCGGTTTTTCGAATTGGCCAAGAGTGGCGATGTCGAGGGAAATGGGTTCGGCATGGTCGGTCAGATTACCGCAAACTCGTTCATGAAACGAGAGTTCGGCACTAAACTTATCGAGAACTACTTCGCCCACGAGGTCGAGCTCACCGAGGCCATTGACACCTCTGGTGCCTACATCCCTGGGCACGGCACGCCGACGGTCATTCTGGTTGGAAAGCGCCGTGCCGGGAGCAGTCGGTCGACGACGATTCGTACGGTTCGCAGTGTGCAAGGGGAGCCTTCTGCGCCGGAGAACGCCGAAGAGGGATTGGTCTGGGGTGCCATCGTTGAGCAGATCGACAAACCCGGTTCGGCCAGCCAATGGGTATCCGTGGACGATCTTGACCGAATGCGGTACTTCGCGCGCCAGCCATGGATCTTGACTGATGGCGGACTAGAATTGAACGCTCAAATTGAGAGTGCGCAAGCCGTCAAACTCTCATCCGAGGCAGAGAGTATTGGGTTCTGTGCTGTAACCCGAGAAGATGACGCCTACATGATCGGAGAAACTGCTGCGCGGCGACTGGGTGTCCCTTCTGGGAATATCCGATCGTTCTATGGTGGGGCATCTGTCAGGGATTGGGGTGTTCAAGACGGCATCGGCACTCTCTTCCCTTATGACGACACAACACAGTCCGCGCAGATTGATGGTGCGACTGAGCGTCTGCTCTGGCGCAACCGAGTACTTCTTCGGAGGCGCAAGGCCCTTTCTGGCACGCAAGAAGAACAGGGTCTGACCTGGTTCGAGTTTTCTAGCTTCAACCGCAGGCGTTATTGGGCCCCCTTCCTAATCGCCTTCTCCTTCGTTGCCACGCACAACCAGTTCACTCTGCGTCGTGACCAAAGCGGGTTCATTCGAACCGCGCCGGTGATCAAATTGCGAGAGGGGGCGAGTGAGGACGAACACCTCCGGCTGCTTGGGCTGCTTAACAGTTCCACGGCTGGGTTTTGGCTCCGGCAGGTCAGCCATGACAAGGGACGTCCTGGGGCAGACGTAGCAGGAGCCGATGAGCCTTGGGAGCATCGATTCGAGTTCACGGGAACCAAACTGGAGGAATTCCCGCTCCCTTCCGAGTTTCCCTTGAAGCTTGGAACTGCTCTGGACAGCTTTGCTCAGGAGCTGGCTGCGAATAGCCCCACTGCTATCGCGTCAAGCAGTGTACCTACTGCGGCTGCACTGCGTGAGGGTCGAAAGAAGTGGGAGGCTATCCGCGGTCGCATGATCGCTGCCCAAGAAGAACTCGATTGGCAAGTCTACACCGGCTACGGTCTCCTTGAGCAGGAGATTACTGTGCCTGTTGAGGACATTCCTGTGATTACTCCCGCTGAACGAGCCTTCGCTATTGTGTTGGCTCGCAAGGTGGAACGTGGCGAGGTCAACACCTCGTGGTTTGGGCACCACAATCACAAGTTCGCTCCCATCACGGAGATCCCGGCCCACTGGCCCGCCCCCTACCGCAAGATCGTCCAGAAGCGCATCGACGTCATCGAGTCAAACCGGGCTATCGGCATGATTGAGCGGCCTGAGTACAAGCGTCGCTGGGCCACTGAGGGTTGGGACGCGCTCCAAGAGAAGGCTCTGCGCTCCTGGCTGCTCGACCGGATGGAGAAGCGCGACCTCTGGTTCGACGAGAATGGGCAGCCGACCATCCTCACCCTGGCCCGCCTCACCGACGCCCTCGCGCGCGACGAGGACTTCGTCTCCGTGGCCAAGCTCTACGCGCCCCGCAAGGACCTCCCCAAGGTCGTCGCCGACTTGATCACCGATGAGCACGTGCCGTTCCTCTCCGCCCTGCGCTACAAGCCCTCCGGGCTCAAGAAGCGCGCCGACTGGGAAGAGGTGTGGGACCTCCAGCGCAAGGAGGACGCCGCGCCCGACGAGCCGGCCAAGCGGAAGATCCGGGACTCCATCCCCGTGCCGCCGAAGTACACCTCGGCCGACTTCCTGCGCCCCTCCTACTGGAAGGCGCGCGGCAAGCTGGACGTGCCCAAGGAGCGGTTCATCTCGTACGGGCAGACCAACGCCGCCACCCCCGAGCTGTACGGCTGGGCCGGCTGGGACCACAAGGAGCAGGCGCAGGCGCTGGCGACGTACTTCACCAACACCGCGCTGTCCACCGAGGAGATCACCCCGTTCCTCGCCGGCCTGCTGGAACTCCAGCCGTGGCTGTCCCAGTGGCACAACGAGTTCGACATGCTCTACAGCGGCTCCCCGGCGGACTTCTTCGCCGGTTACCGCCAGCAGAAGCAGGGCGAGCACGGACTCACCGACGACGACCTCCGTAGCTGGCGTCCTCCGGCCGCGACTCGTGGTCGTCGCGCAGCAGCGAAGAAGTAGCCAGGAGTAGATCGACTTCCGTCGGTTCAGGGGCCACCCGGTGTGTGAGCGGGTGGCCCTTTGCCTGCGCATGCAGCTCCGCCCACACGGTCTTGCCCGGGGCTGCTGTGCGAGGGCTGACGCCCCAGTCGTCCGCGAGGGCGGCGACCAGAAGGAGGCCCCGGCCGGACTCCGAAAGCGAGTCGGTCGCCTGGCGACTGGCCGGAGGCCGTTTCTCAGCGCGGGTGTCGGTCACCGCGATACGGAAGGTTCCCTCGGCCAGGGTGAGTTGGACGTGGAAGTCTCTGCCGGGGACGTGACCGTGGCGTACGGCGTTGGCGGTGAGTTCCGACGTGATGAGGGTGAGCGTCTCGTTGACCGGGGTTGAGTAGGGATGGCCCCAGTCGTTCAGGCGGTGCGAGACGAGTCGGCGGGCGAGGCGGGCACCGCGCGGCGTGGACGTGAAGCGCATGGTGAACTCGCGTTCGGGTGCGAGGTGCTGCGGCATATGCCCGTTCGGGGGAGTTGCTGACTTCATAGGGTCAACGGTGTCGGACTCTGCGTAGCGTTGACCAGGAGCGATGCGCTGACGGGTACGGCCTGTACACGCGGTCGGTGTGCTTGTACGTGGTCTTGGGCGTGACCGGTTCCCGGGCCCCATGTTGGCTGACTGGGCGGTTGCACGAGAGGAGCTACGGCGTGGACGACGAGGTTCAGCAGCCGGAGTACGAGGTTGGGGCGGGCATTCTGGGCTTGTTCGGACGGCAGTTGAAGCTGTTGCGGGAGCGGGCGGGGATGGACCGTGCGGGGTTCGGGTCGCTGACCGGATACTCGGCCTCGACGATCGCCTCGTTCGAGCAGGGGAGACGTATTCCGCCGCCGAGGTTCATCGACCAGGCGGACGAAGCGCTCGGGGCCGGTGGGGTGTTGGGCGCGAGTAAGGAGGAGGTGGCTCGGGCTCAGTATCCGGCCTTCTTTCGCGATGCGGCCAGGCTGGAGGCCAAGGCAGCAGCCCTGCATGTGTACGCCACCAAGGCAGTACCAGGGCTTTTGCAGACGGAAGAATATGCGCGAGCGGTGTTCTCCATGTGGCGTCCACTGCTGGACGAGGAGACAATCAACCAGAGGGTCGTGGCTCGTCTGGCGCGCCAGGAGATCTTCTCCCGGATCCCGTTGCCCACCATCAGCTTCGTCATCGAGGAGTTCGTTCTGCGACGACCGCTCGGTGGGCGGGCTGTGATGCAGGGCCAGTTGGAGCAGATCCTGCTGTATGGGCACCGGCGCAACGTGGAAATCCAGGTGATGCCGATCGAGCGGGACGAGCATGCTGGGTTGGAAGGCCCCTTCACCTTGATCGAGACGCACGAAGGGCAGAGGATCGCCTACGTGGAGGCGTACAAGGACAGCCGTCTCTACACGGAGCGGAGGCAGGTACGGGAGATCGAGGAGCAGTACGGCATCCTTCGGGCCCAGGCGCTCACTCCGCGCGAGTCGCTGGCCCTCGTCGAGAAGTTGCTTGGAGAGAGATGAACGTCCAACAGCTCATAACGCCGGTACCTGAGTCGGCCTGGATCAGGAGTAGTTACAGCACAGGCTCGGGCGGCGAATGCGTAGAGATAGCCGCCACCCCCACCAGGGTCCACGTCCGCGACTCGAAGGACACCACCCGCGCCCCGTTGGCCGTGGACCCCACGGCCTGGACCGAGTTCGTCACCTTCGCGGCACTCTGAACAGAGACAGGGCCCTCGGCAAGCGCGCCGCTTGCCGAGGGCCCCGCGCACGTCCGCTCGCGCAACACCTTCAGTAGCCCAGGCGCCCTGCTCGCCGGATGCCCGCGCCGGCGCAGACCGGTGCGGCCGTCCACGTCCGTCTCGGACCCGGTGCCGTGCTCGGCTGCGACTGAGGTCAGAACGCCTTCAGATAGACCCTGGCCCGATCGTCCTTGAGCGCCTGGACGTAGATGTCGATCCACTGCACCTTCTTGCGGCGATCGTCCTTCACGCACGGGGGGCAGACACCGGCCGAGCGGGCTCCCTTCAGCGTTTGCGGCTCGGCCAGCCCGAGGTGCCGGAACAGCTCGCCATCCGGGGTGAAGTCGACCTTCTTCACCTTCAGCGGTTCTTCTGGACGAAGGTCCGCCGCGATGCCTTCGGCGTTCTTCTCGCTGGTGACGAACGAGAGGAGGTAGATGTCCTCCTGGGGGTTGATCTGCACGGCTCCCTTGACCTCGGTCGCACCCTTGGGCGCCGTCACGTGCATGAACGCCGACGCCTCGGGCGCGCCGGCGTTCTCGTCCCACCGTGAGGTGTGCCCGCCGGTCACACGGCGATCGTCCGTGTCCGGGCTGGAGCAGGCGGAAAGCAAGACAGTGGCTGCCACCGCCGCGATGAGGAGGGCACCTCGTTTGGTCGTCACCGGTTCTCCTCGTCACCGCGTGAGACGTCGCCGCGGGTTCCTTCTCGTCCTTGGTCCGGCGGGTTCACTGTCGGTTTAGCATCGCTGTCCAGGTCGTACGTGTACGTGGAGCTACTGCCTCGCATGTCGAACTCCTGAGCAAGTCCGGTCTTGTGCAACCGTCCCATCTCGGAGTCCGGGATCACCACGCCGCCGGGGAAGGTGGTCGACTTGCCGGCGTCCCAGTTGTACCGGTCCCACACGTTGGCCTGGTATTCGAGCGAAACCTTGGGCTTGCCGTCCACCCCGGGGGTGACGGTGACCATCCCCGACACGTTCTGCTGGTGGGAGCCGACCGCGTGGAACCACTCGTCGCTTTGGAAGGTGCGACCGACCGCCTTGCTCTCCACCGGCACGACGACCGTCTTGTCACCACCGGCCTTCTCGAAGGCGTCGAGCCCTTGCTGTCGCCACGCGTCCTGGTTCTGGGCGATGTGGACCGAGACATCATCGCGGAATCCGGCATCGTCCTTGAGGATGCGGTCGATGTCCAGGTCCAGTGGCTCACCCGTCGCACTCAGGTAATGCTCCATGTTGCGTGACGCCGCGTTCTCGCCGCTGACGTCGCCGCCGGCCGCGATGGCCTGCGCGCGGGCCAGGTACCACAGATCCTCGGCCGTGGGCTTTTCGGTGTCGAAGGCTCCGGACCCCGAGTCAGCAGCATGCCAGTGGTACAGCGGGCTCATGATCCCCGCCTTCCGTAACTCGTCGCCCTTCTCCTGAAGCAGGACGCCGCGCGTGACCGGATCGAGGCCGCGCCACCACTCGGCGACCGCCTTCTTGCCCTTGGGGACGTGCTGCGCCTTCGCCCTCTCCGCAAGCGACGGGTACGGGTCGGGCCCCGCTTCCCGGTTGAAACCGCCGATCGTGCCGTCCAAGGGGTCGCTGTCCTGCATCACGGAGGCGAGAGCGAGTCTGAACCCCTCGTCCGCGTCGTTCAGGGCCGCCACCGCCGAATCCAGTTGCGCGGCCCATCCGGCAGCAGCCTCGCGGGAGCTCTCCTGGTAGTCAGGATCGTGCACGTAGGCCATGTACTCGCTGTGATCCAGCTTGGACGTGTCGAAGGCGACGGCGCCTTGCTCGGACACCTTCATGCCGGCCTTCACCGCGTCCTCCCGGACGTACTCGATCTTCTTGCGAAGACGGCTGAATTCAGCGTGCGCGTCCCGGAGCAGTTCGGCGACGGCCTTCGCCTCGCTCTGCGCTCCCTGGTACTCCTTCCACGTCACGTCGAAGCGCGCGGAGCCGACGTCGGCACTCAGGCCCACCCATGTGTCACCGAGGGAAATGCCATGCACTTGCTGTTCGTAGGTCCGCGCGAGCTTGTCGAAGTCCTTTGCCATGGCGGCCCAGTCGTCGGCAGCCGTGGTGAGCTTCGACAGGTCGGTGCCCATGATCTCGTAGTACGTCACCATGACTGAACTCCTGTTATGGCGCCCGCGGTTCGGTCGGACCTGTGCGATCAGAACGAGTCGAGCACGGAGGACTTGCGGATGCCCAGCTCGATGCCGGTGTCCGTGTTCTGCAGCAGCGTGTTCGTGGCGCGCAACGCGGCCTTCTCCGAGCCGAGGCGGTTCATCAGCGTCGTGAGCTGCTCGCTCCACGTCGTACGCGCGGTCTTCAGAGCAGGTCCGGTGAGCCACCCCCCAAACTCCCGTGCGGCTGCCCCCGTGCTCTCACGCGCCTGGATGCCGTCCCTGTGAGTGTCAGGCTCCAGGTGCCTCTCGATCGCCTCGACTGCCTTCTTCTTCTCCGCGGGGCTCGAAGCGAGATCCTTGCCGCCGGACGGCGAGCCTCCACCGCCATCGAGCGGGACCGCATGGTTCAGGCGCATCCGGGTCGGCGCCGCACCGCCCGGTGACATGTCGTCTTCGGTCATGATCTCTCCCCCGAGCGTGATCAGATGCCCGCAACTTTACGTGAGGCGCGGTTAGGGCTGCAAAGTGCTGGTGAGCCGGAAACCGGCCTCGCTGACGCGGTACGGACCGCGTCAGCGAAGGCGTACCTGACCCTGGACGGCACGCGAATCCTGGCGGCTCCTCCGCGATCCACGGCGCCCAGCCACCCGGATCCCCGGACTTGTCCAGGCCGTCTCCACCCTTCATCTCCGGCTCAGAGCGAGGACGGGAAACGGTCAACGCATGCCGGCCCTTGGAGCGCGGAGCTACTGTAAGTTCCTGCCATGAAGCAGGGTAAAGAGGTCGAGAACCCCGAGTCGCGTTTCTTCGCGGTGCTGCTGGCGGCAGCGAAGCTTCCGGGTGTGCGTATCCACAGGCAGGCGTACCTCCGAAGTGCACTGGCTCGCCACTGCTCCGAGGAGGAGATCCGACGAGCGATAGAAGAGACTCCCGCGGCGGCGGGTATCACTGTCGACGTTCTGGAGAAGGCGGCCAACGACTCGATCCGCTACGAGACCGCCAAGGTGGAAGCCCGGCCTGAGACACATGGCCACACTGTCTCCGTCCGGCTTCCGCTTCGCGTCTCCACGCCGTCCGGTTACGTGGCGGACCTGTCGGAGTTCACGCATGCCGGCTGGTCCACGGAAGGCAAGGACCCCTCGGGATTCGGCACCTGGATGGATGGCTGCCCGATCAGCGGCGAAGAAGCCGGCAACCCGGGGTCGTCGGAAGTGGCACTGCACTGAGCTCGCAGCGGGCGTGCGGCGGGCCGTGTCCGCTTGCTGCCCGGTCGAGCCGATCACCGAGTACCGGGAAGCCACGTCCGAGCCTCGGGATGCTGGGGCGGGGCAAGGCAAGCGGAACGATCTCCTGGTTCCCGCCGGGGCGTGCCAGTCTTCGGATCACTTGGCGGGCAGCAGAGCCCTCATCCTTTGCGCGCCTTGATCGGAACTTTGCCACTCCTTGACCGGGATCGCGAGAGCAAACCGGCTCGGTGATCTACCGTCTTCGGGCCGGTCAGCCGACTCAGGGGGAGCAGAAGACGCCATGGGCGACCACAGCGACGGCAAGATACTCGACATCAAGATCGCCGATCTGAAGGCGACGGCCCCGGATTTCCATACGCACAGCTCCGACCTGGCCAAGGCGCTGACCAAGCTCAAGACGGCTCTGGCGGCGACCGGTTCGCCGTGGGGCGACGACGAACAGGGGCAGAAGTTCCACGAGTGCTACGGCCCGCACGTCAAGAGGATGGAGGCCGCCGCCGGGATTCTCGCGCTCGGCCTGGCCAGCATCGAAGCGGCCATGACCGACATGGCCGACGGTCACATCGACAACGAACTACTGGTCCGCTCGATGTTCGGCAAGATCCAGCCCGCCCCACACGACGGCAACGGGAGCGCGCGGTGAGCGCAGCCGACAAGGCCAAAGAGATCGTCCAGGACTTGACCGGCATGTGGTGGCCGGATGCCGACGAAGGGGGGCTGCGCGACGCGGCCAAAGCCTGGCGGGACTTCGCCGACGACCTGGAAGACGTGACGACCGCCGCGAACAAGTCGGCGCGCGGCATCATCGAGCACAACAAAGGCGAGGCGATATCCGCCTTCGACGACCCGTTCTGGCGTCGCTACTACTACGACGGCCACGGCTGGCTCCAGGACATGATCGATGGCGCCCGCGACATGGCCAAGGCCCTCGACCAGTACGCCGACGTCGTCCACAAGGCCGTCAAGCATCTGGAACACGAGCTGGAGATCGTCGGCGCCACCATCGTGGCCGGCACCGCCCTGGCGGTCTTCACGCTCGGCATCTCCGAAGGCGCCGCGGCAGCCGCCACCGCCTCGATCCTGGAGCTGTCCGCCACGCTCGGTGTCACCGTGTCCACCGAGATCGCCACCATCGCCGGCACCACCCTGGCCACGGCCGCCATCGGTGGACTCGAATCGATCACGGTCGACCTCGCCGTGACCCAGCCCGTCGCCATGGCCACCGGCGAGAGCAAGGGCCTCAGCCTCGACGAGGTGAGCGACTCCGCCCGCTACGGCATGGAGTTCGGCGGCGCCTTCGGGGCAGGTGGGAGCACAGCCCGAATCGTCGCCGAGAACGGCGGCATGGAAAGCCTGTTCAACGGCTTCCGGCTGAACAGCGCGGCCCTCGACGAGATGGGCAAGTCTCGTACGTGGAAGCTGATCCAGTCCCCCGACTCGAAGATTCCCGTTCCTCCGGCGCGGGCCGGCGACTACGAGTTGGTCTCGGGCGACCCGGTCTACTTCGGAAAGAACACCACCACGGTGGGTTACGACGAGCGCACCCTGAACAACCTGCAACGGGTCGCCCGTGTCCCCGGCGTACACGACGTGGTCGTCCACGGCACGGACAAGGGGGTGTTCGTACCCGGTCGTATCAATGCCGCAGGAAAAACCCTGACGGACTTCGAAGTTCACCCCAACCACATCGCGGATGCCATCCGCAGCAACCCCAACTATCACGGTGAGCCCGTACGCCTTGTCTCCTGCTATTCCGGGGCTGATGCGAAGCCGCCCGAGCTGCCCCTGGCCCAGTCCGTCGCCAACGAGCTCGGCGTGCCCGTGACCGCACCCACGAGCAAGGTGGGCACGTCCCCCGATCTCGGCCTCAATCAGATCCCCACTATCGGCAACAATGGCTACTGGCGCACCTACCTGCCCATGGCCCACTAGCGGCAGGCACACAGGAGTGAAGATGACCAAGCGAGCGGGCTTCTACCGCGAGACCGGCGGTCTGGACGCCGCGGTAGGCGACGCGCCGTCCCTGCGAGCTGCTGTGCGCAGCAGCGGGCCCTCGGACGAGGACCGCATCCTCGCCTATCTGGAATCGGCTCGGGAGATCTACAGCACGATGGGCGCTCGGCGCGACGCCCTCACCGACGACGAGTGGATCGTGGGCTCCGAATCCCTGCTGACCGACGGCACCTGGATCTGGCCGATCGACCTCGTTCACTACGTGCGCCGTCACCACGTTGCCCTCCCCCAGGAACTCCTGGACCACATCCGGGCCAACAACTACACGGTGCCTGTGGTGCCCGACGAACAGGCCAGGCACATCTTCCAGGAGGAGTTCCCGGACCACGCCCCCGCTACGGCCCCGTCCAAGGCCGCGGGCTTCTTCACCTGGTACGTGCCGAAGCTGGACAGCGCGCGTGCCCAGCAGCTCCTCACGCATCTGGAGAACGCCGGGCTCTCCGCCGTGCATCCGCTGACCAATGCCCTCTTCGGGTTCCGTGAGACGCCGGTCGGAACCCGTGAGCCGCTGATGGGTGATGGCGCGGCCCTGGCCGCCGCCTTGGCCGACGATCGATACTCGAAGGCCGAGTTCACCTGCTGGATGGGCTACGACCAGTCCCTGACCGGCATCGTGCGACGCACGGACGAGACGACGCAGAGCATCACGCTGCGTCTCAGCGACGTTCCCGCGCCCGACCGCGAGGAGGCGGTCGCGGCACTGGTGCGCACGCTCGACCAGGATGCGGCCGACTGCCGTGGGTTCGTCATCGACCGAGCCGGCGTTTCGGCCTCCCAGGATTGGGACCGCATCCTCGTGGGCACCGGAGGGCACTTCACCGTGTGGCCCGACACCGTCGGCATCCTCCGGGACCGCGTGGGCGACCACCCTGAGCTGGCCGACAGCAAGCCGACTGCTTACGGCCCGCTCGACGTCTTCCACCGCGCGTGAACAGGTTTGTGCGGGCCTCGCCGGCGCTTATGGTCGTCTGCGACACCTCATTCCTGGTCGTACCGGAAAATGGTTCCGCACGGGTACCTGTTTTCGGTACGACTGGTGGAGTGGGGTGCCTCCGGCGTCGGCTACATGGCCGCCGGCGGGTGACCCCAGACACCCCACACGATCGAGTACAACGGTGGCGGAGGCCACCAGATGGAGAGCGTGACCGGTAATGGCCCAGCAGCCGCCCCTTCTCCGCGATGTCATCGACATCAAGGAGTCCATCTCCACCTCGGACTTCGTGCTGTCCCTCTCCGAGGCGACGACACCCGAGGGCGCCGAGCACGCGCTCAAGGACTACGTGGTCACCGAGCGGCTGCTGGAGAACTTCGACGAGGCGCTGGACCTCATCAAGTCCGCGCTGGACGGGCACCGCTCCAAGGCGGCATATCTCCACGGCTCCTTCGGTTCCGGTAAGTCACACTTCATGGCCGTGCTGTACGCGCTGCTCAGCGGCAACCCGGCCGCCCGCGCCCGGACCGAGTTCGACCCGGTGCTGACCAGGCACGAATGGCTGAGCACGGACGGCAGGAAGTTCCTGCTCGTGCCGTACCACATGCTCGGCGCGAAGGCCCTGGAACAGCGGGTGCTCGGCGGATACGTGCACCACGTCAAGAAGCTGCACCCGGACGCCCCGACCCCGCAGGTGTACCGGACCGACTCCCTCTTCGCCGACATCCGCGCCATGCGCGCCAACATGGGCGACGAGGCCGTCATCCGCGGCCTGGGTACCAGCGACGCGGACGACGAGGAGGAGGACGAGTGGGGCGAGGGCTTCGCCTGGACCCCGGAGCTCCTCGACACCGCGCTCGCCGCCGAGGAGAACCACGAGGCGGGCGTATCGCTGAATCTCCTCAACCCCTCCACCCCGTCCGAGCTGCGAGCCAAGCTGGTCAACGACGCCGGCACCAACCTCCTCCCCGGCTTCACCAAGAACGCCGCCGAGGACGAGCACGGCTTCATCTCGCTGGACGCCGGTCTGTCCGTCATCGCCGAGCACGCCAAGTCGCTCGGCTACGACGGCCTGATCCTGTTCATGGACGAGCTGATCCTGTGGCTGGCCACCCTCATCCACGACCAGAAGTTCGTGGCGCGCGAGGCCAGCAAGATCACGAACTTCGTGGAGGGCGGCGACGCCCGCCGCGCCATCCCCGTCGTGTCGTTCATCGCCCGCCAGCGCGACCTGCGCGAGCTGGTCGGTGAGGAGGTGTCCGGCGCGGCCGAGTCGTCCATCCAGGACACCCTGAACCTGGCCTCCGGCCGGTTCGACAAGATCACCCTGGAGGACCGCAACCTCCCGCAGATCGCCCACGCCCGCCTCCTCAAGCCCAAGGATGCCGAGGCGGCCAAGCAGGTCGACGCGGCCTTCGAGCAGACCAAGCGGGTCGGCCCGCAGGTCTGGGACACCCTGCTCGGCTCGGAGAAGGGCACGACCGGCGCGGACGCGGAGTCGTTCCGGCTGACGTATCCGTTCTCGCCGGCGTTCATGGACACCCTCGTCCACATCTCCTCCGCGCTGCAGCGCTCCCGCACCGGTCTGAAGCTGATGGGCCAGCTCCTCGCCGACCACCGCGACGAGATCCGCCTCGGCCAGCTCGTCCCCGTCGGCGACCTCTACCCGGTGATCGCGGAGGGCGGCGACAAGCCGTTCACCGACAGCCTGAAGGTCGTCTTCGAGGCCGCCGACAAGCTCTACAAGACCAAGCTGCGGCCGTACCTGCTCAGCTCGTACGACATCACCGAGGACGACGTCGAGCAGTACCGCAACCGTCCCGAGTCCCTCACCGACCCGAAGCGACTGGGCGGCTGCCGGATGTTCCTCGGCGACAACCGGCTGGTGTGCACGCTGCTGCTCTCCGCGCTCGCGCCCAGCGTGCCCGCCCTGTCCGAGCTGACCATCCGGCGGCTCGGCGCGCTCAACCACGGGTCGGTGCTCGCGCCGATCCCGGGCGCCGAGGTCGGCATCATCAAGAACAAGGTCGCCGAGTGGGCCGCCCGGTTCCCCGAGATCAAGGAGACCGGCACCGACGCCAACCCCGGCGTGCGGCTGGAGCTTTCCGGCGTCGACGTGGACTCCGTCATCGCCAACGCGCAGGTCAACGACAACCCCGGCAACCGGGTCGCGCTCGCCCGCCGCCTGCTCTCCGAGGAACTGGGCGTCGAGCACGGCCAGTTGAGCGACCAGCTCAGCTTCACCTGGCGCGGCACCGCCCGCACCGCCGAGATCGTCTTCGGCAACGTCGCCGACGAGGACGAGCTGCCCGACCACGACCTGATGCCGCAGGAGGAGGGCCGCTGGCGCATCGCCATGGACCTCCCCTTCGACGAGGGCGAATGGGGACCGGTCGAGGACGTCAACCGCATCCAGCGGCTGCGCGAACGCCAGCAGGGCGAACGGTCCCGCACCGTCGCCTGGCTGCCCGCGCACCTGTCCGCGCAGCGCTTCGCCGACTTCCGGCGCCTCGTCGTCATCGACAAGGCACTCGCCGACGAGCACCGCTTCGACACCCAGTACGCCGGCCACCTCAACGCCGACAACCGCAGCCGTGCCAAGGGGCTGCTCGAAACACAACGCGAGGCACTGCTCAAGCAGGTCAAGGGCGCCTTCAAGCAGGCGTACGGCCTCGCGCAGAAGCAGCCCGCCGACGTCGTGCCCGACTTCGACGACCACCTCGTCGCCCTGCCCGACGTCGACGGCCTCACTCTGTCCTTCGGGCAGAACATGCACGACGGCATCCGGCACGTCGCGGGCAAGCTGCTCGCCCACCAGTACCCGGCCCACCCCGACCTCGACCCCGACGCCACCGGCACCGCCGTCAAGCCCGCCGACACCAAGAAGGTGTTCACCCACGTCCGGGCCGCCGCCGAAGCCCGCGACGGACGCGTGGAGGTCCCGGCCGCCGACCGCAAGCTCATGCAGCGGATCGCCGGACCCCTGCGCCTCGGACAGCAGAAGGAGGCGTACTTCGAGCTGTCCCGCTACTGGGCCGACCACTTCCGGCAGCTCGCCCGCTCCCAGGGCGTCACAGGTGACCTGTCGCTGATCACGCTCACCGACTGGACCGACAAGCCCGACCCGCGCGGCCTGCCCGACTTCCTCGCCCGGCTCGTCGTCGCCGCCTTCGCCGAGATGGACGACCGGGTCTGGGTGCGCGGTGGCACCGTCCTCGACCCGGCGCCCGAGCTGAGTGCGATCAAGGACCACGACGCGCTGCGCAGCCAGCCGCTGCCCGCCGAGTCCGACTGGGACACCGCACGACAGCGCTTCGAGACGATCTTCGGTTCGAAGCCGCCCGCGCTGCGGCGCGGCCGGATGGTCAACCAGTTCGCCCGCCAGATCATCGAGGCCGCCCGCACCCACCGCGACCACGCGGCCGACCTGGTGCACCAGTTGGAGGCCCACGCCTCCTTCCTCGGCCTGGACCAGACCGCCGACACCGGACGGCTCGCCCTCGCCCGCCGCTCCCTGGAACTGCTGGACGCGGTCACGGCGGAGTCCGGCAAGGGCGCGGCCGGGGCGAAGAAGACCGTGGAGGCCCTCGCCTCCTTCGCCCTGGGCGAGACCAGCGCCGACCGGTACGGCACCTCCATCAAGAAGGCCCGCGCCGTCGCGGAGGCCGTCGCCTCCGCCCCCTGGAGCACCTTGGAGCTTGCCGCCGGACTCGGCCCTGAGGGCGAGGCGCTGCTCGACTCGCTGCGCAACGTGGCCCGCGACGACCAGCGCACCGCCGACCTGCGCGACGCCCTCACCCGCACCCAGCGCGAGGTCGTCGCCCTGATCAAGCGCGCCCAGGCCGCCGCCACCCCGCCGCCCGCGCCCGTCACCCCCCAGCCCTCCTCGGCCGGTGACCTGTCCCTGGACACGCCGACCAGCGACCCGCGCATCCCCTACACCCAGCCGCAGGAGACGCCCTCCCCGGCGAGCGGTGGCGCTACGGCGCGGAAGTCCGGACGCCGCAGCACGACCGTGTCCCGGGCCGCCGCCGACCTCCAGGCGGAGCTGGCCGAACTGGCCGCCCGCCACCCGAACGCGACCATCGAGATCACCTGGCAGGTCATCGAATGACGGACACCGCCACCGCCGCGCCCGGTGCGGTACGACTGAACGCCGCGACCGTCACCCAGTACCTGTCCTCCCAGACGCACCTCGCCGCCTCCCTGACGGGGCAGGAGCAGGGGCGGCGCCGGGTCGTGCTGCTGCGGTCCGCGCCGCAGTGGGACGGCCCCGCCGAACCCGTCTGGGGCGAGGGCCTCACGGCCGGTGTCGCGGTGGCGCCGTCCCCACTCGCCGTCCACGAACTCGTCCTCGACCACCTGGCGGGCCGCCGCCCCGGCCCCGCCGTCCTGGTCGTCCTCACCGACCGCGAGCAGCACGAACTGGACCCGGCGATCCTCGCCCGCGTCCACAAGCTGCGCATCGACACGGTCGACAGCTGGGACGTCGTCCGCGAGGCGTTCGGCGCCCGGCAGATAGACCCCCGGCTCAAGGACGTCAACTGGGCCGCCGAGGCCCTGCTCGACGCCACCCCGCCCGGCGGCTGGCCGGCCGTGCCCGGCGGCTGGCTGTCCCGCCAGTACGCCCTCACCGCGCTCGCCCAGCGCCGACTGTGCCTGGGCCGCTACGACACCGAGGGCGGCACGCGCCGCCCCGGCGACGACCGGCTCGACGCCCAGGCCCTGCTGCACTGGTCCACCCGACCCGGAGCCCCCGAACGGTTCCTGGCCCTGCGCGGCCCCGAACGCTCCGGACTGGCCGCCTTCCTCGGCGAGGAGGATCAGGCGGGCCTCGCCGGACGCGCCCTGCTCGCCCTCGTCGACGCCGAACGCGGCGCGGACGCCGCCGCCTTCGGCCTGGTGTGCGCGGCGCTGTGGCAGCACGCCGAGCCCGCCCCCGAGATCTACCGGGCCCGGGGCCGCGCCGAACGCTACTTCGGCGACCAGCCCCCGGCGACCGGCGAGCAGCTCGACGCCCTGGTGACCGTCCTCGGCCGGGCCGCCGAGGAGTACGTGACCACGCTGCTGGCGACCGGACACCGCACCGGCGGCACCGACGCCGAGCAGGCACGCGAGGCACGCCGCACCACCGGCATCGTGCTCGACCGGGCGTCCGCGCTGGCCCGCCAGTTCGGCGCGGAGGAGGGCGCGGCGGCGAGCCCCGTCCTGCGCGGCGGACTCGAGGCCCGGTTCACCGCCGTCGGCCGAGCCCTCGCGGCGGGCGACACGGCCGCGGTGACGGACGCCGTCCGTCGCCTGGAGGACCACCGGCTGGCCGCCGAACCGGAGGAGTCCGCCCGCATCGAACGCGCCCGCATGGGCCAGCGCCTCGCCCGCTGGCTGGCCACCGACCCGCCCGCCGACGCCCCCACCGTCGCCGACGCCATACAGCGGCACGTCGCCGAGACCGGCTGGGCGGACCTCGCCCTGGAGCACATCGAGGCCGGCGGCGACCCTGACCCCGTCCTCAAGGCCGCCTACGACACCCTCGGCACCCGGGTCAGGGACCGGCGCCGGCAGATCGACGCGTCCTTCGCCCGCTCCCTGGCCGCCTGGACGCAGGCCGGAACCCAGCCCGGCTCCATGCTCACCGTCGAGACCTTCCTCGACCGCGTGGTCGGCCCGGTGGTCCGGCGCGGGGAGGAGCGGCGGGTGCTGCTGCTCGTGCTCGACGGCATGAGCGCCGCCATCGCCAACGAGCTCGGCGAGGAACTGCGCAGCTCCTGGGCCGAGTTCGACCCGCTGCCCGAAGGCGACATCCCGCAGCGACGGGCCATGGCTGCCGCCCTGCCCACCGTGACGGCAGTGTCCCGCACCTCGCTCTTCGCGGGCACCCTGATGAAGGGCACTCAGGCTGACGAGAAACGGCTCTTTCCCGCACTGAAGCTGTGGAGCGGGGCCCCGGCCGCCGTGTTCCACAAGGACGACCTGCGCACCGAGACCGCGGGAGACACCTTCGGCCCGGCGCTCACCGAGGCGCTCGCCGACGGCAGGACCCATGTCGCCGTTGTTCTCAACGCCATCGACGACCGGCTCGCCAAGGAGCAGAAGCTCGGCGACGGCGCCTGGCGGATCGACGACGTGCCCGGCCTGCGCGACCTGCTGCGGGTGGCGGCCGCCCAGGGCATGGCGGTCGTCCTCACCAGCGACCACGGCCACGTCGTCGACCGGCACGGTACGAAGGTCGACACCGCCGCCGATCCCGCGTCCGCCCGCCACCGCCTGCCCGGCGACGGCCCGCTCGCCGAACGCGAGGTCGCCCTGTCCGGACCGAGGGTGGTCTGGCCCGAGCCCGGCGCGTCCGTCGTCGCCCTGTGGGACGCCGATTCCCGCTACACCGCCCTCAAAGCCGGCTACCACGGCGGGGCGTCCCTCGCCGAGGTCACCATCCCGCTGCTCGCCTTCCTGCCCTTCGGCGCGGAGCCCCCCAAGGGGTGGCGGGAACTGGGCGACCAGCGGCCGAACTGGTGGGCCCCGGAGGATACCGGCAGAACGCCGCTGGCGAGTGAGCCCACCGTCCGGCCGGCCGGAACGGTCCCCGCTCCCAAGAAGCCGACCGGGAAGGTCAAGAAGGAGCAGGCGGAAGTCGCCCGGACCCACGACGCGCTCTTCGACGTCGCGCTGACCACCGGGGGAGAGGACTCCCTGCTCACCCCGGCCGTCGTCTCGCGAACCGAGACAGTGGTGACGGCGCTGCTCGACTCGGAGACGTACCAGGCGCAGCTCGGTGGTCTGGCCCGCAAGCCGCAGCAGGAACAGGTGCACAAGGCACTCGCCGCTCTGCTGGACGCGGGCGGCACCCTGCCCGTGACCGCGCTCGCCCAGCGCGCCGGCATGCCGGTCACCCGAGGCGACGGCTTCGCCGCCGTCCTGCGACAGCTCCTCAACTACGACGGCGTACAGGTCCTGGAGACCCTGCCCGACGGCCGCACCTTGCGGCTCCACGGGGCGCTGCTGCGGGAGCAGTTCGCCTTCGGAGCGGGCTGACGACACGGCTCGGGTGCCTCAGGAGCAAGGTCCGAGGCACCCCGAGTGGTCCGTCGTCAGACGGTGATCTCACCCGCGTAGGCGGTGGCCGACGATGGGGCTGCGAGCTACGCGACACCTGCACGAAGACGGTGTGAGCCGAGATCGCGTGCCCGCGGTGAGAGAGGAGCGGCCCCACCCCGCTACCTCACGGCGCGAACTCCCGCAGCACCTTCGCGAAGGTCGTCAGCTCGTCGATCATCTCCGGCGGGAGCGGCTTCTCGTCGAAGTGGGCGATCCGGTTGCGGATGTCCTTCACCCGCTTCAACAGGCCGATGAACTGTTCCCTGGGCATGTTGGGCCACTTCAAGGCCGCCCAGTTGCGGTCGGCCCGCTCGGCGAGGGATTGCTTCGTCTGGTCGCCGTCCAGGAGCCTCAGGTAGTCGCCGAACATCAGGTCCGACACCTGGCCGGTGCGGTGTTCCGGTTTCTTGTTCGTCTGGACCGCCTTGATGGTCTCCGTGTCCAGCGCCGCGCCCAGGCAGCGGCGCAGCAGCGATTCGATCTCGCCCACGATGAAGAAGGGGCGTGCCGCGCCTTCGAATCGATCTGTGACGTCCGCGGCGGTGACGATGCCCGAGAGGCAGCCGTCGTCGCCGCGGACGAGCAGGTAGCCGTGCTCGCGGATGACCGGGAGGGCGGCGAAGAACTCCTGGCGGGCGTCGAAGACGGGCAGTTCGTCCCTCTCCATCGCGTTGTCCAAGGTGGCCGGCTTCCCAGCCCCGTACATCTTGGCCACGGACCCCCAGGTGACCACCCCGTGGACCTGCGCCATGCCGGTGGTCACCGGGATCTGGGAGTAGCCCTTGGTGCGCATAAGGAAGGTCGTCTGGGACAGAGGAGTGCCTGGTCCCACGGACACCAGGCCGCGCCGCGTCGAGGGCATGTCGCCGAGCAGCAGCCGCTGCGGCAGGGCGTGCGAGGGCAGGGCCTCGTCCGCCTCGTCGGCCTCACCCTCCGGTGCGGCCGACGTGCGCTGCGCCGGAACGGCCGCCAGCGGCACGACGTCGACAGTGCTGCGCAGACCGCAGACGGCGAAGTCCGGCAGCGTGGTCAGTCCGACGTCCGTCAGGGCCTGCGAAATCCGGTGAACCGTTCGGTGGTCGCGGACCCTGACCCGGAACAGGTCGAGGATCTCCTGCACGGACACGGTCCTGCCCTTGAGCGAGGCGACGTCCTGCTCGTGAGGCATGGTCGTCATCGGGCGTCGTCCTCCGGCAGGTCGCGGAGCATCGTCTTCTTGCCCATGGCGGAGTGCACCAGGTCCTGCAACTGCTTGGAGCGGTCGTGGTAGAAGCGCTCGTAGTCGTTCTCGCGCAGGGCGTACGGATCGATCAGGTGGGTGGTCAGGACGTCGTCGAACCATTCGGGACGCGTGTCGGACGCGGCGATCATGGTGGCCAGGTAGGACGACGGCGCACCCGTCATGTCCATCGCGGCACGGTACGACAAGGGTGTCTTGTTCACGATCGAACTCGTGGGCAGCCCATGGCTGTTACCTCGCCGGAACCACGTCTTGGGGAAGATCTGCCGGATGTCCACGCTGTACTCGTCCAGCCGGCCGGGACTGAGCGGGGCGTCCGTGTGATGCCAGTCCACGGCCCCCTGCTTGATCAGCAGGGCGTAGATCCCCTTGTAGGCGGCGCTGTTGCGCGTGGTGAGGGTGTCGAGGCGGTCGGCGAAGAAGAACGCCTCCGTGACCGTCTCGGGCGCCCTCTCGTCCTGCGAGATCCAGGGGACGAGCTGTTCGACGTCCTTGGTGAAGCGCGTCTCTGTGGAGCCGCCGTACATCTCACCGAGGACCCCGCACCAGTACCACTGCTCGATCTTCTCCTCCGCCCCCAGCCCGCCCGTCGCCCTGTCCAGGATGGCGCGGACGGCCGCGAGCGGGACGAGCTGCGTCTTGTACGGCAGATCGGCCGGGCGGACGATGCACTGCCGCTCCAGGAAGTCGCCTACCCAGGCGAAGGCGTCGGCGAGCTTGGGTGCCAGGCGCACGAAGTCGGCCAGAGGAAGGTCCAGCAGATCGCGGCGCTTGCAGGACACCGTGGCCCCGAGGCCCTGCTGCTTCCGCTCCCAGGTGCGCACCAGCGCGATGGCCTGGAGGAAGTCGATGCTGCTCAGCCCGTTCTCGAGGCCGCTCTCCAGACGGCCGAAGACCGGGTACTTGCTCGCCAGCGCCTGCTTGATCTCCCGCCACACCTCGGGAAGCTGGTAGTAGTCCCCGGTGCGTTCGACGTAGTCGCGGTCCCCGGCGTAGGTCGCGGTGAGCAGTTCGAAGACGTTCAGGGGCACACCGCCCGTGTTGACCCGCTCGAACACCGCGCAGACGGCGTCCATGGAGGTGGAGGCGGCCAGCCGGATCATCGGCACCTGGAAGGCGCGGACCTGCTGGAGGACCGCCTCGTCGAACTGGCCCCACAGGTCCCAGTTCCGGTCCTCGTCCGCCTTGATGTACGCCTTCTTCCACTCGTTCACGCGCTGGGCGTCGAAGACGAAGTGCAGGGGGAAGAGGCCGGCCGCGCACTCGGCCTCGGTGGTGCTCAGGTCCAGCACCACGGTGCGGTTGAAGTCCGTCCGGAGCACCTTGTCGGCCGGGACGGACACGATGGCCTCGTCGCGGTCCACCGACGGTCCGACGGCCTTCGCGATGTCGACGTAGTACCACCGCTGGATGGGTTTGTTCCGGGCGTCCGCCGTCTCCACCGGGGCGTCCAGCCACAGGGCCTGGAAGAGGGAGGTGAGGCGCTGCTGCCCGTCCAGCAGCAGGAGGTCGGCCGCCGGATCCCCGTCCGGCCGTGCACCGGTGAGGGTCCGGGACCGGAACCGGGTGGCGCCGCCTGTCTGCAGCGTCATCACGACGCCGAGCGGGTAGTCCAGCGTGACCGTCGCGATGATCGCCCGGATCCGGTCGTCGTCCCACTTCCAGTTCCGCTGGAAGTCGGGCAGTTGTAAGGAGCCCGAGGCGACATCCGCCAGTACGTCCTTGAGCTTCACGTTGTCGAGGGCCGCCATGTGACTCCACTCCCCGCCCTGTTGTCTGTACGGAGAGTGATTTCAGCAGTGCTCTGTGGTGGCGGTCAAGGCGGTTCGCAGGGGTAGGTGCCGGGATCAGGATCCACGTCCCGGCCCGGCGCCCGTGAGCGAGTCCGACCAGATCCTGCACGCGTGACGGCCTGTCTTGGTTACCGGGTTTCCGTCGAGATCGGTTCGAGGAAGAAGAGGCACTGGACCGCGTTGAACTCTCCCACCTTGGCGACGAAGCGGAACTTGTCGCCTGTGCCGACGGTGGCGGGGATGTTCTTGCCGGTCAGTCCCAGGTCGGAAATGTTGACGTTCTCGTACTTGAAGGTCGGGCCGGCCGTCGTGTTCGGTCCCTTGTCGCCAGGGCCGAGGAGGAAGTCGTAGCGGGTGTCGTAGTCACCGTGGGGTGTCATGTCCACGATTGAGCCGTTGAACGCGATCGTCTGGCCTTTGTGCCTCGTCGCAAAGTCCAGGTTCGCATCGTCGCACGAGTCCGCCTTCAGGAGTGCTGCGAACTTCGGGTCGTTCTGGGGCGTAGTCACCTTGGTGGCAGCTGCCTTGGTCGCGGTCGGAGTCGGCACAGCGGAAGGCTTCTCGCCCGCAGCCGCTGCCGACTTATCCGCTCTGTCCGTTTTCTCGTCTCCGTTGCTGAGTGCAGAGGCAACGCCGATGACGACGGCCAGGATCACGAGGACGGCGGCCGCCACGCCGATCAGGAGCCACGGCAGCGGCTTCTTCGGCCGGCGGAAGTTGAGGGTGGAACGGAGCTTGCCCTGCGCCTGCTCCACGAGCTCCCAGCCATCCTTCTGCATCTTCGAGATCACCAAGCCGTCGGTGCCGCGAACTGTCCGCACGGTCTTGTACTCGTACTTGATCTCGTCGGCCATGCGGCTCCGCCCCCTGAATCGACTGCTCATACCAACCGCCTTGCGCAGCATAGGGGAGCCCGCGACTTCCGCGCGGAGTGCCGATGCGCCGCCGGTGCCCCGCCGACAGGAGGGACAGATGCGCCACGACGCGGCACATGTCGAGCGTTGCCATCTGGATGACCGACGTGAAGCCTCCGAGGGCACGAACGCGACCTCGCGGTGAGACTGGCAAGGCGCTTACGAACTGCACATCGTGAACCTTTGCCGAGGCACTGATGCGCAAGAAGATGGGACACTGGTCCCCGTGAGCACCACCGGATCCAAGCGCCCCGCCCGGGTCAGCGTCGCCCGCCGCCGTACCGTCATCGACGCCCTGCGCCGCGGGGCCGTGCCCGAGAGCGGACTCGATCTGCTCGCCACCGGTCTCGACCGGTTCGAGGCGGCCCTCGATGGGGAACTGGACACCGTCGCGTCCGGCGGGTCGGTGTTCAAGGCTGTGCGCGGTGAGTACGGCTCCGGTAAGACCTTCTTCACCCGTTGGCTGGGGGAGCGGGCCAAACGCCGAAACTTCGCCGTGGCCGAGATCCAGATCTCCGAGAACGAGACGCCGCTGCACAAGCTGGAGACGGTCTACCGGCGGCTCACCGAGCGCCTCACCACCTCCAGCTTCCCGCCCAGCGCCCTGCGCCCGGTGGTCGACGCCTGGTTCTACGCCCTGGAGGAGGATGCTCTCGCCGCCGGGGCGACCGAGGACGAACTGCCGGGCGAGGTCGAGAAGCTGCTCGTCGCGCGGCTCGCCGAGGTCTCCCGGGACGCCCCGTCGTTCGCCACCGCCTTGCGCGGCTACCGGGCCGCCCTCGCTAACGGCGACGAGGCGACCGCCGCGGCCGTGCTGGCGTGGCTCGGCGGCCAGCCCCACGTCGCGGCCTCCGCACGCAGGGCCGCCGGCGTGCGCGGCGACCTCGACCACTTCGGGGCCCTCGGTTTCGTGCAGGGGCTCCTCACCGTGCTGCGCGATTCCGGGCACACCGGACTGTTCGTCGTCCTCGACGAGGTGGAGACCCTGCAACGGGTCCGCTCCGACGCCCGCGACAAGGCGCTCAACGCGCTGCGGCAGCTCATCGACGAGGTGCACTCCGGGCGCTTCCCCGGCCTGTACCTCGTCATCACTGGCACGCCGGCCTTCTACGACGGTCAGCAGGGCGTGCAGCGCCTGGCCCCGCTCGCCCAGAGGCTCGCCACCGACTTCACCACCGACCCGCGCTTCGACAACCCCCGGGCGGTGCAGATCCGGCTGCCCGGCTTCACCCAGGAGTCCCTCGTCGGCCTCGGCGTCACCATCCGGGATCTGTACGCGGACGCCGCCACGTCACCCGAGCGCGTGCGGACGGTCGTCGACGACGCCTACGTCGCGGACCTCGCGCGGGCCGTCGGCGGAGCGCTGGGCGGGAAGGTCGGGGTGGCGCCCCGACTGTTCCTGAAGAAGCTCGTCGGGGACGTCCTCGACCGGGTGGACCAGTTCGACGACTTCGACCCACGCAGGCACTACAAGCTGACCGTCGCGAGGAGCGAGCTCACCGACGTGGAGCGGAACCTGGCCGCCACGGTCACCGGCGGTTCAGCGTCCGCCGACGACATCGACCTGGAGCTGTGATGGCGGACGTCGACAGCACGGACGCGGCTGGGCCGACCGGGGAGGGGGCCGACGTACTCGACCGGCTCGACCCCGTCGTCCTGCACCACATCGTCAACACCCTCGGCTGGCCCGACCTGCGCCCACTTCAACGTGCGGCGATCGTCCCGCTCATGCAGGGTGAGGACGCCGTCCTGCTGGCCCCGACGGCCGGCGGCAAGACGGAGGCGGCCTGCTTTCCGTTGCTGTCAGCGATGGCCGAACGGCGGTGGACAGGAACCTCGGTGCTCTACCTGTGTCCGCTCAAGGCGCTTCTCAACAACCTGGTCGGCCGCATCGACGCCTACGCCCAGTGGCTGGGACGGCGCGCCGCCCTCTGGCACGGCGACACCAAGGAGTCGCAGCGGCAACGCATCCGCACTGAGGCGCCGGACATCCTGCTGACCACTCCCGAGTCGCTCGAAGCGATGCTGATCGGCGTCAAGACCGACCATGCGCGGCTGCTCGGGAGCGTGCGGGCCGTCGTCATCGACGAGGTGCACGCCTTCGCGGGCGACGACCGCGGCTGGCACTTGCTTGCCGTACTGGAACGCCTCGAGCGGGTCACCGGCCGGCCCATCCAGCGCATCGGCCTGTCCGCGACCGTCGGCAACCCGAAGCAGTTGCTGCACTGGCTTCAGGGCGCGAGGGCGGGAAGCCGAACAGGTCGCGTGGTCGCCCCGGAGGTGAAGCCGCCCGCGTCTAGTGGGAATGGCGACAGCCGGGGGGCCATCACCGCACAGCACCCTCGACCGGCGGGAGAGGTGGAGCTGGACTACGTAGGCTCCCTCGACAACGCCGCCAAACTCATCGCCGCCCTGCACCGGGGCGAGAAACGCCTCGTCTTCTGCGACTCACGGGCACAGGTCGAGCAACTGGGTGCCGCGCTGCGCGCCCGCGAGGTGACCGTCTTCCTGTCGCACGCCTCCCTCTCTGTCGACGAGCGAACCCGCTCCGAGCAGGCCTTCGCCGAGGCCCGCGACTGCGTCATCGTCTCTACCTCCACCCTCGAACTCGGCATCGACGTAGGCGACCTCGACCGTGTCATCCAGATCGACTCACCCGCCTCCGTCGCCTCCTTCCTGCAGCGCATCGGGCGCACCGGCCGGCGTGCGGGGACCGTACGCAACTGTCTGTTCCTCGCCACGCGCCAGGACACGTTGCTGCAGGCGGCGGGGCTGCTCCTGTTGTGGGCGCGCGGCTGGGTAGAGCCCGTCCTGCCGCCGCCCGAGCCCCGTCATCTAGTGGCCCAGCAACTGCTGGCCGTCACACTGCAACAGCACAAGCTGGGCGATCACTTGTGGGATCAGCAGTGGAATGGGCTGGCCCCCTTCGACCGCTCCGCGACACCCATCCTGCGCTTCCTCACAGATGAGGGCTTCCTTGACTCCGACGGTGGCATGCTGTTCGTCGGCCCGGAGGCGGAACGTCGATTCGGCAAACGGCACTTCATCGAACTCACGGCGTCGTTCACCGCACCCCCGCAGTTCACCGTCCTGTCCGGCCGTACCGAGATCGGCCGCAGTGATCCGAGCGTGCTCACCGAGGAACGGCCAGGTCCCCGGCGGCTCCTGCTGGGCGGGCGTAGCTGGCAGGTGACGTATATCGACTGGCTGCGCAAACGCGTCTTCGTCGAACCGGCGGACGGCGGCGGCGTCGCCAAGTGGATGAACGGCGGCATCGCCGGACTGTCCTACGCCCTCACCCGCGCCATGCGTGAGGTACTGCTCGGCGAGGACCCGCCCGTGTCGCTCACCCGCCGTGCCTTGGCATGTCTGGCCGAACAACGTGAGAGCGACGCACCGGACACCGTGCACCCGGGCGGCACTCTGATCACTCGCGTAGGAGCGGACGTCCGGTGGTGGACCTGGGCTGGCTACCGCGCCAATGCGACCCTCGCCGCCACGTTGCAGTCGGTCACCGATCCCCTGCAACGCCCCGCCGATTGCTGGGTGCGGCTGCGTGAGGATCTCACTCCGGCCGCTTGGCGCGAGGCGCGCGAGAACGTCGGCGAGAACCTGGTGCTTCCTGATGTGGACCACCGAGCGGTCCGCGGCCTGAAGTTCTCTGCTGCCCTCCCGGAACGTCTGGCCGTCGCCACGGTCGCGGCTCGGCTCGCGGACTTCGAAGGCGCCCGCACGGTGTTGTCGGAGCAGGTGCGTCTCGTTGCCCCAAGCGGTTCCGTATGAGACCTCGGAAGCATGTGCCTGAGTGCCCGTAAAGCGGCCTTCCCCGGCCGAAGCCACGCCGTTGTTTTGCGCCGATTGCGGCCCGGAACGGAGGGGTCGCCCCGCTGCGGCAGGCACGCCGCTCACCTGCTCGGTGCCTCCACGCGTGCGGTGACGCCAAGGTCACGACGCATCTCGTCACGTAGGCCGGTCAGCCGAACCCAGAGGCCGTCCATCCGTCGGCTCAGTTCCTGGAGGCTCTCCTCCCGCTCCGACGACCCCGCGTCCAGACGCTTGACCAGTCCGTAGATCTGCCGCAGTGTACCGTTGGCGGCGCCCAGAACGGGCAGCACAGCGTCGGACACGATCATGTGAGACTCCGCATGTTGGACGACGTAGGCAATCCAGCGCTCCTCCAATTCCGCCCTTTGCGTATCGTCGAGGGTGCCGACTTGGCGAAAACCGTGCATGCACGCCGCCAGAGCGTCCCGAGCCGCTCGCGCCGTGGCGTTCAACCGCGTGTACGCGGACCGCCGTTCCTCGAGCAACCGGCTGTCCCACTCACGGATCCGATCCTCCTTGCGATGCCGCTCTATCCGCTCTTGGTCACGAGCCCATACACGTTCCGCCCCACGCTGCGCAAGGAACGCGGAAGCCAGGGAAACCCCGCCCCCGATCGCCGCAGCCGCGAGCGCCAACAACGCCGCACCCATCACTCGTCTCCCTCGCCCAGCGATTTCACAGCTTTCTTGCCGACATCCCCGTCCCCCCCCGGCCTTCACCGCCGTCGACGGGTAGCGGTCCTCTCAACAGCACATCCAGCGGTGGATCGTCACCCGGCGGCATTGCCCGTCGGCACGAGTCCCGACGGCCCCGTGGTGACCAACCCGCGGGCAATCAACTCCTCGACGTCCGCCTCGAACCCCGCCCGGATGTCCGGTCCCAGGCGTAGCCACCCGAAGAACCGGGCTGCCTCTCTGGCCAGTTCTTCGCTACGCATGCCCGGCGATTCGGACAGAACGCCCAGTAGGGCGACCTGACGTTCGGCCGGGGGCACCTGTGAGACCTTCTTACGATCGAAGTCCGCACTCGGCGTACGGGCCGTCGTCACCTCACGATCCGGCAGGTCCCACGCCGTTCCCACCCTCACTGCCCGCTTCTTCTTGCCCAGCCGCGTCAGTGCCTTTCGAACACTGGCTTGCACGATCTGCCCGGCCCGCTCGAGGCCCCAGGCCTCCCGCATCCTTCCGATCAGCACTTCCTCCTCGACGGGGCCCTCAACCGAGATGATGTGGCGAGCCACCTCCGCCACCAGGCCGAGTGCCTGGGGCTCGCGGAGATCGATGCGACCGAGCCCCGTCTGCTTGCCCAGAACGCGCCGCAACTCGTACAACTCCTCGCGACGCATGGCGCGGTACGGCCGGCTCCACGCCGAGCGGTCCGACTCCTCGACGGGAACGATCTCGATGCCTGCCGACGTCGGTTCGGACACGACGACCGGGACCGGTTCGACGGCCGGTGCGTGAGGGTCGACGGCGCAGGCGGCCTCGACCGCCTCACGCAACCGCCGCTGTGCGTCCTTGCGGTTGCGGTACCAGTCCGTCCCCCAGATCCGGTGGAGGTTCCACCCCAGGCCGCGCAGGATCTCCTCTCGCAGCCGGTCACGATCGCGGGCCGCGCGCGAGGAGTGGTACATCGCCCCGTCGCACTCGATGCCGAGCGCGTACGAGCCGGGAGCTTCCGGGTGCCGGACGGCCATGTCGATCCGGAAGCCGGCCACGCCCACCTGGGGCTGAACGTCGTAACCCCAGCCGCGCAAGGTGTCGAGCACGTCCTCCTCGAACGGGCTCTCCGGCGCGGCGCCCGCGTCGGGTGCCGCCGTGGCCAGGATCGTGGGGCCCTGTTCCGCGTACTGCAGATACCGCTTCAGGTGCTGAACGCTCTTGTTCGTGCTGTCGGGGAGTTCCGATCCGTGGAAAGAGGCCACGACCTCCACCCGGTGCCGTGCGCGGGTCACGGCGACATTCAGGCGCCGCCAGCCGCCCTCGCGGTTGATCGGACCGAACTGCGCACGGAGCTTGCCCTGCGCGTCACGGCCGTAACCGACCGACAAGATGATGACGTCGCGTTCGTCACCCTGCACCGTCTCCAGGTTCTTCACGAAGAATCCGCCGAGACGATCCTCCGTGAAGTACTCGTCGAGGTCGGGCCGGGTCGTGCGGGCCCGGGCGACCGCGTCCTCGACGGCCTCGGCCTGAGCCTTGGAGAGGGTGACGATCCCCAGGGTCAGATGGGGCCGCGTCGAGAAGTGGTGGATGACCCGCTCGGCCACCACCTCGGCCTCACGAACGTTGTCGCGCCGATTGCTGCGGTCGTACACGCCGTCGGCCTTGTAGAAGGCGACGCCCACGTCGCGGCCGTCGGTGACCGCACCCGGGAACACGACCATGGAGTCGTCGTAGAACTCGTGGTTGCTGAAGGCGATCAGGTTCTCGTGCCGGCTGCGGTAGTGCCAGCGCAGCGACAGCTCGCGCAGCACTCCACTGGCCTTGCAGGCGTCCAGGATGGACTCGAAGGAGTCGGGCGTCTCCTCGTCCCACTCGTCGTCATCGTCAGAGTCACCGCCGGCACTGAAGA
Source organism: Streptomyces sp. MK7 (assembly GCF_032658145.1). Classification (NCBI taxonomy): domain Bacteria; kingdom Bacillati; phylum Actinomycetota; class Actinomycetes; order Kitasatosporales; family Streptomycetaceae; genus Streptomyces; species Streptomyces sp. MK7. Next base: position 37,075 of record NZ_JAVACL010000029.1, on the reverse strand, counting down.
ACGACGTGGGCGGAAGCTGCCTCGGGTCGCCCGCCACGATCAACGCGTCGCCGCGGTAGACCGCGTTGACAGCGTCCTGCGGAAGGACCTGGGACGCCTCGTCGAAGATCACCACGTCGAAGCAGAAGTCGGCGGGCAGGTACTGGCTGACCGTCAACGGACTCATCATCAAACACGGTTTGAGTCGCTGCACGACATCGCGTGTCTCGTCGAGCAGCCGTCGTACCGGCATGTGCCGTCGCTGCAGCTTCGCCTGGCGGCTGAGAATCGCGGCCTGCCCCGTCGTAGCCCTACGAGGGCGGCGCGCATTGCACGCGGCGATCACCGTTGCGTGGGCGGCCTGTACCAATCCTTGGTCCAGTCGCCGGTACCGCTCAACCAATTGATCCCGATCGGTGGCCCGCCCCGCCGTGAGCCTGCTGTCGACCGCCAGCTGATCTTCCACCCAGGCGCGCAACACGGTGCGTTCCACGGCCACGGGAAACAAGGAGGCCGGTACGTTGCGGTCGGCCAACTGCGCCGGCAGATCCGCCAGCCCGTAGCCGCTGAGCACGTCGCGGGCCTCGGCGGAACGGATCCAGGCCTCCGGGCCGTACGGATCGTGGGACATACGGTCCAGCAGTGCCTGAGCGGAAGGGAATCCGGCTTCCAGCTCGTTGTGTATTTCCGCCGCCCGAACCGGTTCGAAGCGGCCTGAGAGAAGCTTCGCCCGGTCCAGCCAGTCGCGGTAGCGGCGATGCACCGACGAATCGGCGCTCGTGCGCAGCAGCAGACGAGCGGCCTCGAAACTCAAGGAAGCCCCCACACCGCTGACGGAAGCCGCGCGCCTTACATCGAGGGTCCAGTCCAGAGCGCTGAGGACCGTCTCGCGAGCGGTGTGGATTCCTTCGTACAGGGCACCGAGCAGACGGCGGTGTTCCCCGTCGGCGTTCAGGAAGTCCTCCTCGACGGCGCGGGCCGTCACCACCGCTGCCACCGAGGATCGCGCAGCGGCCAGTGTCAGCCAGTCCGTGCTGCTTTCCGAGGGGCCGGTGGCACGAGCCACTGAGTGAATCAGGGAGACTGACTCCTCCAGGGGATCGAGGTGGGCGCGCAGCCAGGCCATGCTCTCGGGGAGGGAACGGGCCCGCAAACCGAAGGCGGCAGGAGCCAGGGCAGGAGTTTCGGTGAAGGTCTCCCAGTCGTCGCACTCGGCACGCAGGCGGGCCGCCGCCTCCAGCAGGCCCGGAACGGCGGGCCGTCCGGCGCAGAGGGTACGGACAAGACCGCCGCACCGTGCCGGTTCAGCCAGTTGCGGTCCGGCGAGACGGTACGCGTCGGACGCGGCGGCGAGCGCCGTCGCCAGGGCGGTGGTGCGGGGTCGGCCGTCGGGAGCGTATTCGCCCAGGAGCCCAACTGCTTCAGGAGCAGCTGGTTCCATCCTGGTCCCGTCGCCCGCGGCCGACATACGCACGGCTTGGCGCAGCAGTTCCTCCTCCACCGACGCTGTGCCGCCGGTGGCCAGTTGCTCGTCCAAACGAGTGTGCAGGCCCGCATACCAGGAACACAGCAGTTCCCGATCGCGGGCCTCCTCGGACAGGAAAGCCGTGTCCTCCCGCTGAGCCGCATGCGCTGCGACGACCGCGGCGCGCGCAGAAGCGAGGGTGTGTCCCTTGCCCCTGGCGAACTCCCGGCCTCCGATGGACTCCACGGCGTCGATGTATCGCACGGCGTTTTCCAGTGCCGGGACATGGGCGCGCAGCCAAGTGGCTGCTGCGGCCGGTCCGAGACGGCCCAGTGCCGTGCTGTGCTCGCGCAGTCGCGGTTCCCACAGTGCCGAGGACCAGCTGCTGAGGTCGTTCTCCAGCTGCTTGCCCCACTCGAGAAGGGCGGCATCGGGAGCGCGTCCATGGGCCAGTTGGGCAGTCAGGAAGCGGCGTCGGTTCGGGTCGGCCAGCACAGTCGGTGCGAGTCGATGGGCCTCCTCGGCCTGTCGTAGCGCGCCGTTCAATGCGTCGAGATCGGGTAGATCGTCACCGGCATGGGCACCGAGCAGTTCCGCGTTTTCGGTCACCGCGATACGCACAGCGTGGTGTGCCTGCCACCAGGCCGCAGCTTTGGGGAGCTCCTCCTGCAGACCGCTGCTCCAGGATCCGCCAGTACTGATCTGTCCGATCGTCTTCCGGTCGGCCCGGACCTGCGAAGACAGTCCCGCGGCGAAGCGCCGGCCGTTCTCCGAGAGGCGGCGCGCAACGTCGGTCAGGCCCGGCGTGTAGGGCGTGTCGGGCCCGAACAGCCCGTGGGCTTCCTGCCTGGCCCTGTCCAGGACGTCCATAAGGTGATGCAGTTCGTCGACCGTGCGACGAGCCCGCGGCAGTACAGCTGGGTCGAACCAGGCCTCGGGGGCTCGGTGGCTTGCGGTGGCCAGTGCGACCAGCTCCGCTACCGATCGCGTCCCGGACGCGGTGTCGCACAGCTCGCAGCCCAGCAGCTGCGCTGCTTTCCTCGCGCACTCGGCGGTGCCCTGGAGCATGTCGGCGAGATCACCCCAGCGCGAGGCGAGAGCGTCTGCCTCCTGCCGGTTGAGGACGGTGACATGGACACCGGCCGGTTCCAGAGTGGTGAGCGCGAGTTCCGCGGACTCCGGCTCCTGGGGCAGATGAGGCGGCATGTCCGCCCATCCCGGACCCGCGTGCTCCTGCGCGGACATCCGCGCCGCGATCGTGCGGTCACGACGGGCCTCGAACTCTCCTACTGCCGTGGCCAGGAGTTCGAGGGCCGCCTGGTGCGCGGCTGTGAAACCCTCTGGAGTGAACCATGCCTCCAGCGGGCGGTGCGGGACAGCGGACAGGTCCGCCAGATCGCACAGCGCTCGTGCCTCGGCAAGTGAGCCTGGTTCGTCAACGCCCAGAATCCGGACCAGCTCGCGAGCCGAGGCGATGGCACCCTCCACAACGTCCACGGCCGCCCGGATGTCCCGAGCGAGGTACGTGGCCCGTGGCTCGGTCAGGCCGGTCAGGTCCAGGCCTCGTGGCTCGAGGGAGGCCAGAGCCCGCTCAGCGGCAGGTGCTTCCGAGTGAAGACGCGGGGAGACCTCCTGCCAGCGAGCACCGACCAGGTCCTGTGCGGACTGCTGGGCGCTTCGGAGACGACGCAGCGCCTCAAGGAAGGACTCGACCGGATCGGTCACGGCGTGCGCGATGTCGGCATCGGTGAGCCACCACTCGGGCACGGGTTGCCGCTCTTCCAGCAGGCCGAGCAGCCGGACGAGCCGGTCGACCTGATCCGACGTCGTGAACGGCGCACCGTCGGTGTTGAGGGCCTCGTAACCGTCCAGGACAGACACGAGTCCGCTCAGGGCCGTGCGCGCTTCCTCCAGTGCGGGACCGGGGTGAGGCAGGTCCGTTCGCAGGCCGCGCCACGGGAAGTCCGGGTCGGCCACGGCCTGCCAGGCGTCCGCGATGGCGCCAGCAGCATGGAGTATGCGTTCCAAGTCTGTCGCGGCCAGAGAAGATGCGTCGAACCGCGGAGCTAGGCCCGCATCAGAGCTGGAGAGGTAAGCGACGGGGGCGTCATCGAGCCGTCCCACCTGCCCGATGACGTCGTGCAGCGTGCGGCCCAGGGGCTGACGGGTCTCGTTCATCGCGGCGGCGTAAGCGGACAGCGCCTCGCGGTCGAGGCGTGCCTGAGCCCTCTCCTGGGCAGGCAGCTCGGCGGCGTGCGGCTGCTCGGAGAGGGCTCGGCCCAGTTCCTGCGCCACGGCCTTCCGACTGGTGTTGCGGCTGTGCAGGGCGAAGGCGTACGAATCCAGCCCCACGGACTTCAGACGCTGAAGCACGACGTCCAGCGCCGCCGCTTTCTCACTGACGAACAGCACACTGCGGCCGGCGTGCATCAGTCCGGCGATGATGTTGGTGATGGTCTGGCTCTTGCCCGTCCCTGGAGGACCATCGAGCACGAAGGACCGTCTCGCCACAGCAGCTGCGACAGCCTGCCGTTGCGAGGTATCCGCGTCCAGGACCAGCGGAGTGTCCTCCGGAGGCGCCAGTTCATCGACCCGCTCCGCAGGCACTTCCTCGAAATCGAAGCGGTCGGAGGCGAGGGCGTTGTCAGGCCCCACCGCGATCGCACGCACCAGATCGCTCGCCAGAAGCCGATCCTCGTTCTCGAGCAAATCCCGGTACATCGACTCCTTGTGGGAGGCGAAGAGCGCCATGACGGCCCGTTCTTCCACCTCCCACTGCGACTTGCCGGACACGGCCTTGCGCACGGCTTCGACCACCGTGGTCACGTCACGGCAGTCCGTCTCCGCGACGGCGGCCCAGTCGATGCCGAACTGCTCCAGCTTGATGGGCAGCGCCGGATTGAGCTGTGGGTCTTCGTCGTCGTTCGCCTGGAGCAGCAGCTGTCCGGTGGGGGTCCGTACGAGTTCCACAGGGAAAAGGATCAGCGGTGCCTGACTGCTGGTGTTGGCACCGTCCTCGCGCCAGTGCAGGATGCCGACGCCCAGGTGCAGGGTCCACAGACGTAGTCGTTGAACACTTGCGTCGCCTTGGAGCGAAGAGAGCGCAACGCTCGCTGCAGGGCGGGCGCTGTGGTCTTCTGCGTGACGACGTCGTTCTCGCCGGGGGGAGGCAACTCTGCCTCCTCGCCTTCCGAAGACACCTCGTCGGGCAGCGCAGCGAAGTGCAGCGCACGGTTCTCCAGCAAACTCACCAGGTCCGCCGGCGAGGGGGCCGACACCTCCAGTGTCGAACTACGGGTGTGCCTGAAGTTCAGCAGCCGGTTGCGTCCGCTGAGGTCCACGAGTGACGTTCGCCAGCCTGCGAGGACCGCCTTGAGGCGTTCCAGGTCGCTGCTGCCCCCGACTGCACCCGGATTTGTCGTCACGGTCGTCCCTGCTCTCACGTTGCACACCTCGGGCCCGACGAGGGAAAGCACAGACGTGTTCCTGGGGCATGGCAACGTGGGCAGGCCCAGCGTTGTCTCAATGATCCCCTCCGAGCGACCTGTTCGCCTTGTCGCCCTCGCCCCCCACGGACGGAGAGATTCTATGGTGATGCCATGGAAATCAGAAGTGCGTCTGGTGTTCACTTCTGCACCAAGGCTCCACGATCTTCTGATCCACCGTCTGTCCGCAAGCCTGGATGCACCTTCAGGTAGGCCGGGCGCACTCCGAGTGAGTCGTCGCTCCCGAAGCAGGGAAGCGGGTAGCCGCGACGGGCGTTTTCGCTGGTGGATGACATCCGGGCAGACTGACCCGGCAGGAGGCCCGCCGCCGGAGACGGCACGTGGAACTGACGAAGATCGTGCTGTCCCAGCGGGGGACGGATCAGGTGCTCTTCGAGCCGGTGGTGCTTTACCGGGACGAGTTCGAGGATGCCGTGCAGCCCTGGTGCGCCGCGCCCTCATCCCGCTGGAGGAGTGCCTGCGGGACGTGGGCCTCACCGCACACGATCTCGACGCCGTGCTGATGATCGGGGGAACGTCGCAGGTCCCGTTGGTGCGGCGTGAAGTCGAGAGGGCTCTGGGCAGGGAGGTGGTCGACCCCCTGTTGTGCAAGCCGATGATGGCGGTCGCCAGAGGAACCGCCACCACGGCGGCTGACATCGACGGTCTCATCCCGGAGGCGACCATCTCGGTGACCACCAGCCATGACCTCGGTCTGTCCTTCGAGGCGGGTGACCGCCGTGGCTTCGACACGTTGATCCCGAGGTACTCGACCCTGCCCGCGCGAGGCATCCGCAGCGCCATGCCCTCCGTTCGTGGCGCCTCGAAGGTGATCCTGGAGGTCGTCGAGGGTGATGGACAGCGCGCTGCCGACGACGAACGGACGTTTCCGCTGGCCTGATTCAACTGCCGGTGCCCCACTCACACGCCGAAACGTCGAGCAACGTGTTCGACGTCGATTACCACTACGACCGCAGCGGCATCCTCAAGATCCATTCCAAGTCCCGTCACGCGGGCGGCGTGTCGAGGAGCCTCCGTCTTCCGCGCCCCAGTCCGTGCTGAGCGTGGCACAGCAGCTCGACGCCGTCATTGTGTCCGTGGACGATCTGACACAGCTGCGCACCCCGCACCCATGGGTGATGGAGAAGGGTCGCTTCGTGAAACTGGCTCGAGTGGAACGCAATTGGGTCTTCGTGTAAGCGGCCGGTGACGGGGGCAGTCACCGGATCCGGTCACCATCACGCGATCAGGTGACATCGTCCGGCATGGGCACAAGCGGTGGGGGCGGCTCGTTCGACGCGGTGAGGGGATCTTCCTGCTCATCGGGAATCGAGGGAGACGCGCATGGGACTGTCATTCCACCGGAACGACGACGGCACCGTGACCGGTCGGAACGAGGACACGGGGTTCACCGTGACACTGGCCGAGGAGGAAGAGGTCAAGCGGCAGTTGTACGAGGACGCCGGATGGGAGTACACGCCCCCGCCCCCGCCCGTCCCAGCGGGTTTTCACCGGTTCTGCCTGATGGACGATTCCTTCGACGCCGGCGGGTTCCAGGACGTGCGGTACGCGGCCCTGCGGGCGCATCCGCCCGAGGGCTGTGTACCGGCCGACAGGGGTGGCTTCGCCCTGGAGTGCGAGCGCCCGGGGAAGTCGCTGTTGGACGCCGTGGCCGGCACGATCGCCGAGATCCGCCGTGAGCACGGGCTCGTGATGAACAGCCTGGGCATCGAGAAACCCCAGGAATGGCTCGGCGACGACAGGAACGGCCACCCGGCGCAGATCGTGGCGCACCTGCTGCTGACGGCCGCTCACCGTGCCTCCTTGCTGGGATACGGTCGCAAGGACCTGGTCCGGCTCCTCGACGCGGCGGGCGTCGTGTAGGCGACCGCCCGGCCGCTACGGCTGAGGGGCTGAACCGGAGCGTCACGCCGTACGTATGCGCCGTGCGTGGGAGGATGCCGGACGATGGGCGCGTCGTCGGCGGTACGGAGTCTTCGCGCCGTGGTGTTCGCCGCGGTGTGTGTACTGCTCGCCGCCACCGGACACGGGCTCTCCATGGGCGCCATGCCACCGCTGTGGGCGGACGGCGTCGGATTCGCCGGCGTGTTCGTCGCCGGGTGGGTGCTGGGCGGCCGGGAGCGGTCCCTGCCGGGGATCGGCGCGGCGATGCTCGCCACGCAGGCGGCGCTGCACTTCGGCTTCGACGCGGCACGGGCGCGGACGGGGCATCCGGGCGGGCACGGTTCCCTTCCCGCCCTGTCGCCGATCCAGCCCATGCCCTCCATACCGGCCATGCCGAGGCCCGGCCACGGTGTCCACGCCGTGGCCGCGCACGGCGTGCACATGGTGTCCGCGCACGCCCACGCCGTGCCCTTGCCGGCCATGCCCTCACACACGCTCAGCCCGTACGCCGTGGCCGCCCACGTCCTGGCCGCGCTCGTCGCGTCCTGGTGGTTGCGGTGCGGTGAGGCGGCGTTGTGGTCGCTGCTGCGCCGGGCCGTCGCCTTCGTACCCGGGCTCGTGGCCTGGTGGCGGGCCGCGCCCTCCCCGCTGCCCGCACCGGCCGTGCGAAGTTCCCGTACGTTCGCCGTGGCGTCGCTGTCGCGGTCGCTCCTGCTGCGGCACGCCGTGAGCCGGCGCGGTCCGCCGGTCCCGATCCCGTACCCGGTCCGAACCCCCACACCGCCTTCACGTACGGAGATCCATCAGTCATGTCCACCACTCGTACCGCCGCCGGCGCTCTGCGCCGGGCCGGCCTCGTCACCGCTCTCGCCGCCGCCGGAGTGCTCACCGCCGCGGGTGCCGCCTTCGCGCACGTCACCGTCCACCCCGGCACTTACGCCAAGGGCGCCACGGACGGCGTCCTGACCCTCCGGGTGCCCAACGAGGAGGACTCGGCCGACACCACCAAGGTCCAGGTGTACCTGCCCACCGACCACCCCCTCCTCGGCGTGCTCGTCACCCCGCGGGACGGCTGGACCGCCAAGGTCACCAACACCAAGCTCAAGAAGCCGGTCAAGACCGACGACGGCACCATCACCGACGCGGTCTCCGAAATCACCTGGACCGGTGGGAAGATCGGCCCCGGCCAGTACCAGGACTTCGACGTCGCCTTCGGTCAACTGCCCGACGACACCGGTCAGCTGGTCTTCAAGACCCTGCAGACGTACTCCGACGGCAAGGTCGTCCGCTGGATCGAGGAGCCGCAGGGCGGCGACGAGCCGGAGAACCCCGCGCCGGTGCTGAAGCTCACCGCCTCGGGTGCCGGGGACGGCACGGAGGCGTCCGCCGCCTCGGACGGCGGGGCTGGGGACCAGGGATCCGCCCAGGCCGCCTCCGCCTCGTCCTCCAGTGACTCCACCGCCCGCGGCCTCGGCATCGCCGGACTGGTCGTGGGCGTGCTCGGTCTCGCCGCGGCCGTCTTCGCCGTCGTACGGACGCGCTCGCCGCGGTCGTAGCACCGCACCCCCGGGACACGGCGCCCCGGCGCTGTGTCCCGGGCACAACCGCCCCAGGCCCGCTGAGCGCGGTGTCCCGGGCACGCCGCCCGGAAGCAGCGCCCGGGACCTCGGGACACCGGGACACAGAAACGGCCCGGATCACATCCCCCGTGATCCGGGCCGTTTCCCGTGTCGCGAACTCTCTGCTGCGAACTCTGTGCCACGAACGTCACGCCGCCCGCGCGGTCTCCAGCATCTCCTCGGCGGGGACCTTGACCGGCCCCTCGACGCGCTCCTCGACGGGCATCTCCAGTACCGCGTCCACCCCGGCCGCAGCCGCCCGCAGCCGCGACCTGCGCCACAGCCACGCCACGTCCCGCCCGAACGACCACACCAGCAGCGCCAGGGCCAGCAGCACCACGCCCACGTCGGCCGAGTGCGGCAGCAGGCCCGCGCCGGCCAGGAGCAGGAGGATGCCCTGGAGGGCGGCCACCGTCTTGCGGGCCGTGCTCGGGGGAAGCGGGGCGTTGAGCCAGGGCAGGACGCGGGCGGCGGCGACGAAGGCGTAGCGCATGGAGCCGATCAGCAGCACCCACGGGCCCAGGTCCATCGACACGTAGACGCTGAGCACCAGGATCAGGAAGGCGTCGACCTCCATGTCGAACCGCGCGCCCAGCGCCGTGGACGTGCCGGTGCGGCGGGCCACCTTGCCGTCGACGCCGTCCAGGATCAGGGCCACCGCCGTCAGACCGACCAGCAGCGAGACCGGCGGCGAGCTCTCGAAGGAGTCCGCGACCAGCGCCGTCACACCGCCGACGAGGGTGGCCCGGCCGAGTGTCACCCGGTTGGCCGCGCCGAAGGAGCTGAGCCGCGACCGGTGCAGCGCCCGGGAGAGCACCGCCCAGGTGGCGATCGCGAAGACCAGGCCGGTCACCCAGCCCGCCGGGCCCATGCCGATCGCCGTGCCGAGCAGGGCCAGGAGCAGGATCTGCACGCCCGCTCCCACCGCGGTCTCCTGCTGGGCCGGCCTGAGGCCTGACCTTGCGTCGTACGTGTTGTTCAGGGCCACCGCACACCCTCCGGCCGAGTGACAGAGTCGATCAACGCCGCGTACTGTGCGCGGCCTGTGCACATCTCCGTACGTGAACAACTTCCCGATCGTTCAGGAGGCCGCCCATGAACCGTTCCGCACGTGCGTTCTGGCTCCGTTCGCCAGGCCGGGGCGAGGTGCGTGACATGCGTCTTCCGGAGCCCGGCGAGGGCGAGGTCGTCGTCCGGGCGCTGTACTCGGGGATCAGCCGGGGCACGGAGACGCTGGTGTTCCGGGGCGGGGTGCCCGCCGGCCAGTACGAGGCCATGCGGGCGCCGTTCCAGGAGGGCGACTTCCCCGGGCCGGTGAAGTACGGCTACCTGAGCGTGGGGGTGGTGGAGGAGGGCCCGGGCGAGCTGGTCGGGCGTACCGTTTTCTGCCTCTACCCGCACCAGACCCGCTACGTCGTCCCGGCCGCCGCCGTGACCCCCGTACCGGACTCCGTTCCGGCCGGGCGGGCCGTGCTCGCGGGCACCGTCGAGACCGCCGTCAACGCCCTGTGGGACGCCGCGCCCCTGGTCGGCGACCGGATCGCCGTGGTCGGTGGCGGGATGGTCGGCTGCTCGGTGGCCGCGCTGCTGGCCCGGTTCCCCGGTGTGCGCGTCCAACTGGTGGACGCCGATCCCGCCCGCGCCAAGGTCGCCGAGGCCCTCGGTGTCGGCTTCGCCCTGCCCGGGGAGGCGCTCGGGGAGTGCGACCTCGTGGTGCATGCCAGCGCCACGGAGCAGGGCCTGGCCCGTGCCCTGGAACTGCTCACCGCCGAGGGCACGGTCATCGAACTGAGCTGGTACGGCGACCGCAGGGTCTCTCTGCCGCTCGGCGAGGCGTTCCACTCCCGCCGGCTGGTCATCCGCAGCAGCCAGGTCGGCACCGTCTCCCCGGCCCGCCGCGGCAACCGTACCTACGCCGACCGGCTCGCCCTCGCCCTCGACCTGCTCGCCGCCCCGGAGCTGGACGCCCTCGTCACCGGGGAGTCGGCCTTCGAGGAACTGCCAGAGGTCATGCCGGAGCTCGCCTCCGGGCGGATACCGGCGCTGTGCCACCGGATCCGGTACGACACGAGTGCCTGACCTGAGAAAACCCGAGCGAAGTCGGTGCGGGAGGACTGAACAACGGGAAGCCAAGAGCCGTACTACTCGGCATCCCCCGGCAGGGATCGGCCGAGGGACCAGACGTGCCGTACCTGGAGGGTCGTTCGTTGTTCAGCATCACCGTCCGTGATCACATCATGATCGCCCACAGCTTCCGCGGCGAGGTGTTCGGGCCCGCGCAGCGACTGCACGGAGCCACCTTCCTCGTGGACGCCACGTTCCGGCGCGAGCAGCTGGACGACGACAACATCGTCGTCGACATCGGGCTGGCCACCCAGGAGCTGGGTGCGGTCGTGAGCGAGCTGAACTACCGCAACCTCGACAACGAACCCGACTTCTCCGGGATCAACACCTCCACGGAATACCTGGCCAAGGTCATCGCCGACCGGCTCGCCGAACGGATCCACAAGGGCGCCCTGGGCGAGGGCGCCAAGTCACTGGCCGGCCTCACCGTGACCCTGCACGAGTCGCACGTCGCCTGGGCGAGTTACGAGCGTGCCCTGTGACCGACACGACCGTGCACCGCCCTTCGTCCCTCACCTTCGTGCCCGCGCCGCGCTCGGGCCGCCATCACGTCGGGATCACCCCCATGTCCCTGCGCACCGTGCACTTCGTTCTGCCGGGCGGTGTCGACGACCCGGCGACACCGAGCGGCGGCAACGCCTACGACCGCCGCGTCAGCCTCGACCTGCCCGGCTTCGGCTGGCAGGTCCGGCCGCACCCCGTGTACGGCGAATGGCCGCTGCCGGGCGCCCGGGCCCGCACCGAGCTCGCCCGCGTCCTGCGGGAGTTGCCGGACGGCTCCGTCGTCCTCCTGGACGGGCTCGTCGCCTGCGGCGTCCCCGAGATCGTCGTACCCGAGGCCGAACGGCTGTGCCTGGCCGTCCTCGTCCATCTCCCGCTCGGCGACGAGACCGGGCTCGAGCCCGCCGTGGCCGCCGAACTGGACGTGCGGGAGCGGCAGGTGCTGCGCGCCGTGCCCGCCGTCGTCGCCACCAGCGACTGGGCGGTCCGCCGTCTCGTCTCCCACCACGGGCTCGTCCCCGACCGGGTCCACGTCGCCGCGCCGGGCGCCGACATCGCGCCCCTCGCCCCCGGCACCGACGGTGTCTCTCGGCTGCTGTGCGTCGCCGCCGTGACTCCGCGCAAGGGGCAGCACCGGCTGGTCGAGGCCCTGGCCGCGGTCACGGACCTGCCGTGGAGCTGCGAGTGCGTCGGCGCCCTGACCCAGGACCCCGCCTACGTCGCCCGGCTGCGCGACCTCATCGCCGGGCACGGCCTCCAGGACCGCTTCCACCTCGTCGGACCGCGGGCCGGCGCCGACCTCGACGCCCGCTACGCCGCCGCCGACCTGATGGTCCTCGCCTCCTACGCCGAGACCTACGGCATGGCGGTCACCGAGGCGCTCGCGCGCGGCATTCCCGTGCTGGCGACGGACGTCGGCGGCGTCCCCGAGGCGGTCGGCCGCGCCCCCGACGGCGGGGTGCCCGGCATCCTCGTCCCGCCGGAGGACCCCCTCGCCCTCGCCGCGGAGCTGCGCGGCTGGTTCGGCGAGGCCGACGTGCGCCGCCGGCTCAAGGCCGCCGCCCGGGGCCGCCGCGCCGCCCTCGACGGCTGGGCGACCACCGCCCGCAGCCTGGCCGGCGTCCTCGCCCGGCTCCCCGAGGAACCCCGGAGGGCGGCATGAGGAAGACGACCGCGCTGTCCGCCGGCCCCGGATCGGCGACCCCGGGAAAGGACCGCACACCCGGGTCCGACACGGTGATCCCCGGCGCGGGTCCCGCCCCCCGGCCCGGCGAGCGGGCCACCGTGCGTCTGCGGGCGGACACGCCCGAGGAGCCGGCGGCCCAGCACGGGCCCGGGGAGCCGGCGGCCCAGCACACGCCCGAGGAGCCGTCCCGGTACGCGCCCGAGTGGCTGCGGCTGCGGGAGGCGGCCGACGCGGCGGCACGGGCCACGGAGCTGCTCGATCCGCTGCGGACCCGGCTCGCCGGCCGGCCGGACCCGCACGGCGGGCTCGTCGTGCACGACCTGGGCTGCGGCACCGGATCGATGGGCCGCTGGCTCGCCCCCCGCCTGGACGGCGCCCAGCACTGGATCCTGCACGACCGCGACCCCTACCTGCTGCACTTCGCCGCCGTGGGCGCCGCGGGCACCGCCGCCGACGGCAGCCGGATCACCGTGGAGACACGACGCGGCGACGTCGCCCGGCTGACCCCGGACACCCTGGCCGGCGCCTCCCTGGTGACGGCGTCGGCGCTGCTGGACGTCCTCACCCGTGACGAGGTCGGCGCCCTCGCCGCCGCCTGCGCCGGGGCGGGCTGCCCCGCGCTGCTCACCCTGTCCGTGGTCGGCAGGGTCGAGCTGACCCCGGCCGACCCGCTGGACGCCGAACTCACCGAGGCGTTCAACGCCCACCAGCGCCGCAGCGGACTGCTCGGCCCGGACGCGGTGACGGCGGCCTGCGAGGCCTTCGCCGCGAGCGGCGCCACCGTACGCGTGTGTCCGAGCCCCTGGCGGCTCGGACCCGATCAGCGCGAACTGACCGCCCAGTGGCTGCGCGGCTGGGTCGGCGCGGCCGTCGAGCAGCGCCCCGGACTGAGGCCGCGCGCCGACCGTTTCCTCGCCGAGCGTCTGGAGGCCTGTGCGGCGGGGGAGTTGCGGGTGGTCGTCCACCACAGCGACCTGCTCGCGCTGCCGGGGTCCACGGGCGGTGACGCATGAGCGCCCAGACGGTGGACGTACGAACCGCACCACCCCCGCCCCCGCCCGCAGCGCCCTCGTCCCGGCGGCCCGCCCTTCTGTCCCGCCCCCGGGCCCGCGCCCTGCGCGCCCACGTCGGCACCGTCACCGGTGTCGTGATCCTCGCCGTGCTGCTGTGGCGGCTGGGCACCGGAGTGCTCCTTCAGGGGCTGCGCCGGCTCGACGCGCCCTCGCTGACCGCGGCACTCGCGATCGGGCTGGTCACCACCGTGTGCAGCGCCTGGCGCTGGCAGTTGGTGGCCCGCGGCCTGCACATCCGGCTGCCGCTCGGCGCGGCCGTCGCCGACTACTACCGTGCGCTGTTCCTGAACGCGGCCCTGCCCGGCGGTGTCCTGGGCGATGTGCACCGGGCGGTGCGGCACGGTCAGAGCGCCGGTGACCTCGGCCGCGGGGTGCGGGCCGTGGTCCTGGAACGGGTGGCGGGGCAGCTCGCGCTCGCCGTCACGGGTACGGCGATGCTGCTGACCCTGCCCTCCCCGGTCCGGGCCCAGGCCCTGCACCTCGCACCGCTCGTCGCACTCGCCGTGGTCGGGGCGCTCGCGGTGCTGCTCGCGCTGCGGATGAACCGGGCGGCGCCCTCCCGCCGCGGGCGCGCCCTGGAGCGGATGCTCGGCGAGGCGCGTGCGGGGCTGCTGTCCCGCCGTAACGGGCCGGGTGTGGTCCTGTCCTCCGCCGTCGTGCTCGCCGGGCACTTCGCGACGTTCGTGGTCGCCGCCCGGGTCGCCGGCTGCACCGCCCCGGTGTCCGTGCTGCTGCCGCTGGCGGTGCTCGCGCTGGCCGCCATGGGACTGCCGCTGAACGTAGGCGGGTTCGGGCCTCGGGAGGGCGTCACCGCGTGGGCGTTCGGCGCCGCCGGACTGGGGGCGAGCACCGGAGTGGCCGTGGCGGTGGTGTACGGGGTGCTGAGCTTCGTGGCGAGCCTGCCGGGCGCGCTCGTCCTGGTGGCCCGCCGCCGCACCGGCGCCTACTCGCCGGCGGCGCCCGCCGACGTCAGCAGCGAGAAATACGGTGCGAAGGAATCCGCGAGGCTCGCCAGCAGTTCCTTGCCCTTTTCCGGAGCCCCCAGGGAAGGACGGCCGATGACGCCCGATTCGGTATAGGCGGACATTCCGGAGGTCAGCAGATGGCGTCGGTCGTCCGCGACGAAGTCGGCCTTTTCGTAACCGGCCCGGACCATTTCGGGATGAGCGTGCAGAAGAATGGAGGTCTCGATTTCCCCCGCATGCATGTCGGTGAGCAACGAGGTACGGACACCGGCCCGTTCCCGGGCGGTTTCCCAGTCCTCCGCGGCCGGGAAGAGCGCCATGCGCTCGCCGCGCGCGGAGGCCTCCTGGACCACGTTGCCCAGCACGTAGTTCCCGCCGTGGCCGTTGACGACCACCAGGGCCTCGACGCCGGAGCGGCGCAGTGAGTCCGCGATGTCCCGCACCACCGAATGAAGGGTCACCGAAGAGATGCTGACGGTCCCCGGCCAGGCCGCGTGCTCGTGCGAGCAGGAGATCGTCACCGGCGGCAGCAGGTGCACCGGGTACGCGTCGGCGATCTCCCGGGCGATGGCACAGGCGACCAGAGTGTCGGTGGCCAGCGGCAGGAACGCGCCGTGCTGCTCGAAACTCCCCACCGGCAGCACGGCCACCTCCGGTGAGCGGCCCGCCCCCCGATTCCGTACGTCTTCCGTGGTGTCCGCCGGCAACAGGCCACCCGCACCAGGTGCCGTCGGCCGTGTTTCCGAACCACTCATAGTTTCCCGGCCTTTCGTCTCTGCTTAGGATCCAGATCATGACAGAAAACCTCGGCGTACTCGGCAAGAAGTCCTCACGGAAGTCCGCACGGCGCACGGGTGTGGAACGCGTCGTGAATGCCCCGCTGCCCACTGTCTACGGGAAATTCCAGGCGATCGGCTACCTGGACCACGACCGCGGGGACGAACAGGTGGCCCTGGTCCACGGCGACATCGGCACCGAGCGCGTCCTGGTCCGGCTGCACTCCGAGTGCCTGACCGGGGATGCCTTCGCCTCCCAGCACTGCGAGTGCGGCGACCAGCTCGCCGCCGCGCTGCGTGCCGTCGTCGCCGAAGGCAGCGGGATCGTCGTGTACTTGAGGGGCCACGAGGGCCGGGGCATCGGACTGCTGGCCAAGCTGCGGGCGATGGCGCTGCAGGCGGAGGGCCTGGACACGGTGGAGGCGAACCTCGCCCTCGGCCTGCCCGTCGACGCCCGCGACTACGGTGTCGCCGCCGGGATCCTGCACGACCTGGGGGTGGGCTCGGTGCGCCTGATGTCCAACAACCCGCGCAAGCGCGAGGCGTTGGTACGGCACGGCATCCAGGTCGCCGAGCAGGTTCCGCTGCTGATCCCGCCGTGCGAGAACAACATCACCTATCTGCGCACCAAGCGGGAACGCATGGACCACAACCTGCCCCATCTGGACGCGGTGGCCCACCTCTCCTGAGGCGGGAGGGTGTCTTCGGGCCCGGCGGCCGTCCCGAGGCCGGGAACCCGCAGCCTCAGCCGGTGACCGCCTCGTGCACCAGCCGCCTCAGCTCCGGATAGATCCGCAGGGAGGTCCTCGGGCGGAGCTGGGTCATGAACTGGAAGGTCAGGTCGCGCCCCGGATCGACCCAGAAGGTCGTGGTCGCCGCCCCGCTCCAGCCGAAGGTGCCGAGGCCGGACGGCGCCTGGGTGCGGGCGGGGTCGACGACGACGGAGACGTTGAAGCCGAAGCCCACGCCGTCGTTGCCGGGTTCGTCGTGGGCGGGGCGGCTGCCGTAGGACCGCAGGTCTGCGCCGCCGGGGAGGTGGTTGCGGGTCATCAGGTCGACCGTGCCGGGGGAGAGCAGCCGGGTGCCGTCCAGTTCGCCACGGCGGCGCAGCAGTTCCATGAAGCGGTGCCAGTCGTACGCGGTCGACACCAGGCCGCCGCTGCCCGAGAGGAAGCGGGGGCGGCCGTCGAGGGGCAGGCCGGGGATCGGCTCGATGGCGGCCTCGTCGTCGGTCTGCCCGTACAACTCGGCCAACCGGTCGGCCTGTTCGCCGGAGACGTGGAAGCGGGTGTCGGTCATGCCGAGCGGACCGAGGATCCGCTCGGTGAAGAACAGGTCGAGCGGCTGCCCGGACACCACCTCGACGACCCGGCCGAGGACGTTGCTGGCCACGGAGTAGTTCCACTGCGTGCCCGGGTCGAACTGCAGAGGCAGGCGCGCGTACACGTCCGCCGTCTCCGCCAGGTCGGCCCCCGGCGGCACCGACGACGCCAGACCGGCGGCGCGGTAGAGGGCGTCGACGGGGTGGGAGTGATAGAAGCCGAACGTCAGACCCGCGGTGTGGGTGAGCAGATGGCGTATGAGGACGGGCCCGGCGGCGGGGCGGGTCGTCACGTCGTCGCCCGAGCCGCCGACGTACACCCGGGGGCCGGCGAAGGCCGGGAGATGCCGTTCCAGCGGGTCGTCCAGGGACAGTCTGCCCTCCTCCACCAGTTGCAGTACGGCGACGGCGGTCACCGGCTTGGTCATGGAGTAGATCCGCCACACGGTGTCGCTCTCGACGGGCAGCCCGGCCGCCACGTCCCGCCGGCCGTACGTGGTCAGGTGGGCGACCCGGCCGCCGCGCGCGAGCGCCACCAGGTAGCCGGGCAGGCGGCCCTCGTCGACGAAGCGGGCCAGATACCCGTCGAGACGGTCGAGCGCCTTCGGATCCAGCCCGGCCTCGCCCGGCTCGACCTCCTGTCGCAGCTGTGCCATCGCTCTCCTCCGGCCCTGTCCGGTCGGTCCTGTCCCCGTGTCGCACGCGGACCACCGCTGCCTACCCGTCCGAGGGTGCGCTCAGGCCTCATGGTCGCGCGAGAACACGAAAACGGCCCAGCGAACCACGCCCGTCGACGGCCTGGGACCGCGCCCGTCGGCGCCCGAGGCATGCGCACGCCCGGGCAGCACACGGCCGCCGCGAGCACCATCAGGCGAGTGCCGCCGCCCGCCGTTGGTTCACCGGCCGCTCTCCGGGCCGAGGTGCGCGTCCAGGGCGGTACGCAGCAGCGGCGTGAAGTCGTCGGCGTCGGTGGCGAGTTGGAGACTGCCCCAGCACCACAGCTGGGCGATGCCGTGCAGGTTGGCCCACAGGGAGGCGGCGACCGTACGGGCGTCGGCGCCCGGGCGGGCCCGGCCGACCAGGTCGACCAGCACGCCGAAGAGCGGCAGGCTGGTGTCCCGCAGTCCCAGATGCCCGCTCTCCAGCAGGTCATGGCGGAACATCAGCTCGTACATGCCGCGGTTGCCCAGCGCGAACTCCAGGTAGACCCCGGCCAGTGCGGTCAGCTGGGCGCGCGGGCTCTCCCCGCCGTCGCCGATCGCCGCCGCGGCCCGTTCGGCCAGCTCGCCGAAGCCGCGGCGCGCGATGGCGGAGAGCAGCTCCAGGTGGGTGGGGAACCAGCGGCGCGGCGCCCCGTGCGAGACGCCCGCCCGGCGGGCGATCTCCCGCAGGGTCAGGGCCTGGGAGCCCTCCGCGGCCACGAGCTCCACCCCGGCGTCGACCAGGCGCTCCCGCAGCCCCTTCGGTCGGTTCTCGTGCCCGTCGGCGCCGTGCTTGTCGTCTTCGTGCTCGTTGTTCCCGTGGTCGCTCATAAACACTGTCTACCAGCGGGCGTAGACAGTGTCTGCTCATACGGGCCCGCATCGCGCCTCCGGGGTGACTCCGGGAGGGTGACACCGGGAATGGGAAGCTCTTCCGCGAGAGTTGAGGAACGTATGACTCAGGACACGACGCACGACCCCGTGCCGGACGCGCTGCTCGCCCTGCTCGCCGAGGGCCACGGCGGGGTGCTGGTCACCCTCAAGCGCGACGGCCGCCCCCAGCTGTCGAACGTCAGCCACGCCTACGACCCGGACGAGCGCGTCATCCGCGTCTCGATCACCGACGACCGCGCCAAGACCCGCAACCTGCGCCGCGACCCGCGTGCCTCCTACCACGTCACCGGTCCGGACCGGCGGGCGTACACGGTCGCCGAGGGCACCGCCGAGCTGTCGCCGGTGGCCAGGGACCCGCACGACGACACCGTGGAGGAGCTGATCCGCCTGTACCGGGACGTGCTGGGCGAGCATCCCGACTGGGACGACTACCGCGAGACCATGGTCCGAGACCGGCGGCTGGTGCTGCGGCTGAAGGTGGAGCGGGCGTACGGCATCCCGAAGGGTGCCAACGACGGCTGAAGGGTGCCGACGACGGCTGACCGGGCGGCCCTATGCCTGCGTCCGTGCCCGGATCGCCCGGAGGACCGCCACCATGTCCTCGTCGCCGTGTCCGAGCGAGACCGTCTCCTCGAACAGGGCGTGGCACACGTCGAGCAGCGGGGAGGCGATGCCGGCCTTGCGGGCGGCCTCGACGATCAGCCGGTTGTTCTTCAGCACGTCGAGTGCCGCCGCCTGCACGGAGAAGTCCCCGGTCAGCAGCTTGGGTGCCTTCATCCGCGAGACCGGGCTGGCCATCGGGCCGGCGTCCAGCACGTCGAGGAACAGCCGGCGGTCCAGTCCCTGCCGTTCGGCGAAGTGGAACGCCTCGGTGAATCCGGTCACCAGCGTGATCAGGAACAGGTTCACCGACAGCTTCATCAGCAGTGCGCTGGGCGCCGGGCCGCACACGAACGTCTCGGCGCACAAGGGGGCGAGCAAGGGTCGTACGCGGCGCACGGCCGGCTCGTCCCCGGCCAGCATCGCGACCAGCTCGCCGTTCTCCGCCGGGACGCGGGAACCGGAGACGGGCGCCTCGACGTAGCTGCCGCCCGCCGCCCGGACGTCCGCCTCCAGCGCGCGTGAGTACTCGGGCGAGGTCGTGCCCATGTGGACGACCGTCCTGCCGGCGACCAGCGCGGCGAAGTCCGGGCCGCCGCGGCCGAGGGTGGCGTCGATCGCGAGGTCGTCCGCCAGCATCAGGAACACCACGTCCGCGCGGGCGAAGAGCTCGCCGGGGTCCGAGGCCACCTCCGCGCCGGCCGCGCGCAGGGGGGCCGTGCGGGCGGCCGTGCGGTTCCACACGACCAGGGGAGTGCCGGAGCGGACCAGCCGGAGCGCCATGGGCGTGCCCATCACGCCGAGACCGATGAAGCCGACGTTCACGAGACACCGCCCTGGGGTCGAGACCTTTCCATGACAGCGGTCATAGTAGCCGCGCCTATGACGCACGTCATAGGCTGGAGGGCGGAAATCCTGGTGGAGGAGGTCGACGATGGCGGGGGTCCAGCGCGGGCCGCGGGAGCGGATGGTCTTCAGCGCGGCCCAGCTGATCCGGCACGACGGCGTGGGCGCGACCGGCATGCGGGACGTCGCCGAGCACGCGAACGCGCCGCGCGGATCGCTGCAGCACTACTTCCCGGGTGGCAAGGAACAACTGGTCGGCGAGGCCGTGGCCTGGGCGGGCCGGTACGCCGGCGGGCGCGTCGCCCGTTTCATGGCGGACCTCGCCGAGCCGACGCCGAGCGCACTGTTCGCCGCGATGGTGCGGCAGTGGACCGACGAGTACGAGACGGCCGGCGTCCTGGGCGGCTGTCCGGTCGCCGCGGCCACCGTCGACTGTGCCGCCTCCGACGCGACCCGGGAGGCCGCCGCCGCCGCGTTCACGACCTGGCGCGGCCCCGTCGCCGAGGCTCTGACGGAGCTGGGCGTACCGGCCGAACGGGCGGAGCCGCTGGCCACGCTCATGATCAGCTCCCTGGAGGGTGCGATCATCATGGCCCGCGCCGAGGGCGACGTACGCCCGCTGACCACCGTGGCCCGAGAGCTGGGTCCGCTTCTCGACGCGGCCGTGCTGCCCGACGACAGGAGAGGTGAAGCATGATCACTGGGGCACATCTGGTGATCCACACCCGGGACGCGGAGGCCGACCGGGCCTTCCTCCGGGACGTACTGGGCTGGTCGTACGTCGACGCCGGGCACGGCTGGCTGATCTTCGCGGCGCCGCCCGCCGAGGTCGCCTGCCACCCGACCGAGGACGAGCCGGCGCACGAGCTGATGCTGATGTGCGACGACCTCGACGCGACGACCGCGGAACTCACCGCGAAGGGTGTCCAGTTCACCCGCCCGGTCCAGGAAGCGCGGTGGGGCCGGGTGACGGCCCTGCGGCTGCCCGGCGGCGGCGAACTCGCCCTGTACGAGCCCCGGCACCCACGGCCCTGAAACGGGCCGTGGGTGCCGGACTGTTCGTTGTGGTGCGGTGCGGGTCAGGCCGAGACCGTCTCCGGCCGTGACTCACGCCGGAGCCCGCGCTCGCCGAGGCGCGCCGTGGGAATCCGGTGGGTCTCGCGGGCCGAGAGGGCGGCGATCACCGGAGGGACGCACAGAGCCGCCGTGAACAGGGCCACCGCAGACCAGTCGGTGCCGCCGGGGCCCGCGATCTCGGCGGCGAAGGTGACCGCGAACCCGGCCACCGCGAAACCGATCTGGGTGCCGACCGCCATGCCCGACAGGCGCACCCGGGTGGAGAACATCTCGCCGTAGAAGGCCGGCCACACGCCGTTGGCGGCGCTGTAGACCACACCGAAGGCGACGATCCCGAGGACCAGCGTCAGCGGGTAGGAGCCCGTGGAGATCGCCCACAGGTACAGGAACATCGCCACCGCGCTGCCCGCCGCCCCGATCAGGTACACCGGGCGCCGGCCGATCCGGTCCGACAGCGTGGCCCACAGCGGGATGGCGGCCAGCGCGACCAGGTTGGCGAGCGCGCCGACCCACAGCATCGACGAGCGGGACATGCCGACCGCGTCGCTGGTCGCGTACGCCAGCGACCACACCGTGAAGATGGTGCTCACCGAGGCGATGAGGGCGCCCGCGACCACCCGCAGCACATCCGCCCAGTGCTCGCGCATCAGCACCGCCAGCGGAAGTTTCGCGACCCCCTCGCGGGCCGCCTGCTGCGCGAACGCCGGCGTCTCGGCCAGCCTGCGCCGGATGACGTAGCCGACGACGGCGACCACGACGCTCGCCCAGAACGGCACGCGCCAGCCCCAGGAGAGCAACTGGTGCTCGGGCAGCGCGGCGACCGGGAGGAACACCAGCGTGGCGATCAGCTGTCCGCCCTGGGTGCCGCTGAGCGTGAAGCTGGTGAAGAAGCCGCGCCGGCCGTCGGGCGCGTGCTCCAGACTCATCGAACTGGCACTGGCCTGCTCGCCCGCCGCGGACACCCCTTGCAGCACCCGGCACAGCACCAGCAGGACCGGGGCCACGCCGCCCACCTCGGCGCGGGTGGGCAGACAGCCGATCAGGAACGTCGACAGGCCCATCAGCAGCAGCGTGAAGACCATGATCTTCTTGCGGCCCAGCCGGTCGCCGAAGTGGCCGAGGAACAGCGCGCCGACCGGGCGGGCCGCGTACGCGACGCCGAAGGTGGCCAGCGACAGCAGGGTCGCGGTGGCCGGGTCGGAGGAGTCGAAGAAGACCTTCGGGAAGATCAGCGCCGCGGCGCTGCCGTAGATGAAGAAGTCGTAGTACTCGAGGGCACTGCCGATCCAGGCGGCCGCGGCGGCCTTTCCCGGCTGACCGGGCGGAGCGGCAGGGTCGTGGGGCGGGGCGGGGACGGACACGGCGGGCTCCTTCGGGGGGACTCCACCCTAGGCGGAGTGAGCGGAAAGCGAGAGTGCGGGAGAGGGGCCGGATCCCGGCTAATTAACCCACTGGGTAGTTAGTAGCGGTGGGTGGGATGTTGCGCTCGTGTTTCCGCCGTGTCAAGGGGTGGGGTGCGGACTCAGTCCGCGGCGCGCTCCGCCGTGAGGTAGGCGATCACCATGTCGCCGAGCATGGTGCGGTAGTGCTCGCGCCGGGCCGGATCGACCAGGTCGCGGCCGAACAGGGCGCCGAAGGTGGACCGGTTGGCGACCCGGAAGAAGCAGAACGAGCTGATCATCGCGTGCAGGTCGACGGCGTCCACGTCGGCCGTGAACAGGCCCGACTCCTGCCCGGCCGCCAGGATCCGGCGGATCACGTCCAGGGCCGGGGAGCCGATCTTCCCGAGCTTCTCCGAGGCGGCGATGTGCTCCGCCCCGTGGATGTTCTCGATGCTCACCAGGCGGATGAAGTCCGGGTGCCGCTCGTGGTGGTCGAAGGTCAGTTCGGCCAGTCGCCGGATGGCCGCGACCGGGTCCAGATGCTCCACGTCCAGTCGCTGCTCGGCCTCGCGGATCACCCCGTACGCCCGCTCCAGAACGGCCGTGAACAGTTGCTCCTTGCCGCCGAAGTAGTAGTAGATCATCCGCTTCGTGGTGCGGGTCAGGGCGGCGATCTCGTCCACCCGGGCGCCGTCGTAGCCGGCCCGGGCGAACTCCTGCGTGGCCACGTCGAGGATCTCGGCCCGGGTGCGGGCGGCGTCACGGGTGCGCCCGCCTGTTCGTGCCGGTTCGTCGACGCTCGTCATCACGTTCCTTCGGAAGCGGGGTGCGGGGCCTGTGCTCTGGCTCGTGATTGTAGAAGCAGGGGCACGCGGCCCAGGAGGGGTCTTCCCCGGGGCCTCTGTGGCTGATATAGCTAACGTACTGGTTCGTACATTGGTGGGCTCGATGATTCGGCATCGGCGCTCGCCCGCTCAGGAGGTTCCCCGGTGGCCAAGGAGTCGTATCTCGTCGGACTGATCGGTTCCGGCATCGGCCCGTCGTTCAGTCCGGCACTGCACGAGCGGGAGGCGGACCGGCAGGGGCTGCGCCTGGTCTACCGGCTCATCGACATCGACGCCCTCGGGCTGCCGCCCGAGGCTGTGGGCGACCTGCTGCGCTCCGCGCGCGACGTGGGCTTCGACGGGCTCAACATCACCCACCCCTGCAAGCAGCTCGTCCTCGAGCACCTGGACGACCTCGCCCCGCAGGCCGCCGCGCTCGGCGCGGTCAACACCGTGGTCTTCGAGGGCGGCCGGGCCATCGGCCACAACACGGACGTCACCGGCTTCGCCGCGTCCTTCGCGCGCGGCCTGCCCGACGCCCCGCTGGAGCGCGTGGTGCAGCTCGGCGCGGGCGGTGCGGGAGCCGCCGTCGCGCACGCCCTGCTGACGCTGGGGGCCGAGCGGGTCACCGTCGTCGACGCGCTCCCCGAGCGGGCCGCCGCCCTGGCCGACTCCCTCGACGCCCACTTCGGTGCCGGCCGGGCGGCCGCCGCGGCCCCGGAGGCGCTGGCGGACCTGTCGGCCCTGGCCGACGGTCTCGTCCACGCGACCCCCACCGGCATGGCCGCCCACCCCGGGATGCCCCTCCCCGCCGGCCTGCTGCACCCCGGCCTGTGGGTCGCCGAGGTCGTCTACCGCCCGCTCGAGACCGAGTTGCTGCGCACCGCCCGCGCGGCCGGCTGCCCCACGCTCGACGGCGGCGGCATGGCCGCGTTCCAGGCCGCGGACGCGTTCCGCCTGTTCACCGGGCGGGAACCCGACAGCGCCCGGATGCTCGCCGACATCGCCCACATCGCCGGCACGGCCGATGCCGCCGACGCCGATGCGGCCGACGCCGACGCCGACGCCGTCGGCGACGCGATCGCGGCGCGGCAGTAGGAAGCGCCAGGAACAGAGGAGCCGGAGAGCAGGAGAAAGAGGTACCCAGGTGCGTACGTCCATCGCCACCGTCTCGCTGAGCGGTTCGCTCACCGAGAAGCTCACGGCCGCCTCCCGGGCGGGTTTCGACGGGGTGGAGATCTTCGAGAACGATCTGCTCGCCGGCCCCCGTACCCCCGAGGAGATCCGCGCCCGCTGCGCCGACCTCGGCCTCACCATCGAGCTGTACCAGCCGATGCGGGACATCGAGGCGGTGCCCCCGGCCGAGTTCGCGCGCAACCTGCGCCGGGCCCGGCACAAGTTCGAGCTGATGCGCCGGCTGGGCGCGGACACCGTGCTCGTCTGCTCCAGCGTCTCCCCGTCGGCCCTGGACGACGACGCCCTGGCCGCCGAGCAGCTGAGCCGGCTCGCCGACCTCGCCCAGGACTTCGGGATCCGGGTCGCCTACGAGGCGCTCGCCTGGGGCCGGCACGTCAGCACCTACGACCACGCCTGGCACATCGTCGAGACGGCCGGTCACCCGGCGCTCGGCACCTGCCTGGACAGCTTCCACATCCTCTCGCGGGGCTCGGACCCCAAGGGCATCGAGGACATCCCCGGCGAGAAGATCTTCTTCCTGCAGCTCGCCGACGCCCCACGGCTGGCGATGGACGTGCTCCAGTGGAGCCGCCACCACCGCTGCTTCCCCGGGCAGGGCGGCTTCGACATCGCCGGGCTCCTGCGGCACGTGCTGCGCACCGGCTACGGCGGCCCGCTCTCCCTGGAGGTCTTCAACGACGTCTTCCGGCAGGCCGAGGCCGGCCCCACGGCCGTCGACGCGCACCGCTCGCTGCTCGTCCTCCAGGAGGCCGTCGGCGCGGTGGACCTTCCCGCGCCCGTCGTCCCCACCGGCATCGCCTTCGCCGAACTGGTCACCCCGGACACCGAGCCGGTCGAGGCCGTGCTGGGCGCGCTGGGCTTCGCCCGCACTGCGCGCCACCGCGCCAAGCCCGTGGACCTGTGGCAGCGGGGCGAGGCCAGGATCCTCGTCAACACCGCCGGGGCCGTACGCCGGGACGGCACCCAGCTCGCCGCGATCGGCCTGGAGTCACCCGACCCGGCCGCCGCCGCCCGGCGCGCCGAGGCCCTGCTGGCCCCCGTGCTGCCGCGCCGCCGCGCCCCCGAGGACGCACCGCTCGACGCGGTGGCGGCCCCCGACGGCACCGAACTGTTCTTCTGCGCCACCGACCGGCCGGACCTGCCCAGCTGGCGGGCCGACTTCGAGGACACCGCCGCCGCGCCCGCCGCCCCGGGAGCGGAGCGCATCGACCACCTCGCCCTCACCCAGCCCTGGCACCAGTTCGACGAGGCGGCCCTCTTCCACCGCAGCGTCCTCGGGCTGGACGCCCAGGAGAGTGTCGACGTCGCCGACCCCTACGGGCTGCTGCGCAGCCGCGCCGTCACCAACCCCGACGGCAGTGTCCGTATTGCCCTCGGGGTCGGCGCCGCACCCTCCGACGACACTGTCCACGCCCAGCACCTCGCGCTGGCCACGGACGACGTGGTCGCCGCCGCTCGCCGCTTCCGGCAGGCCGGCGGCCGGCTGCTGCCCGTGCCCGCGAACTACTACGACGACCTGGCGGCACGGTTCGAGCTGGCCGACGAGGAACTGGAGACCTACCGCGGCCTCGGCATCCTCTACGACCGCGACGCGGGCGGCGCCTTCCGGCACTGCTACACCGAGACCGTCGGCCGGGTCTTCTTCGAACTCGTCCAGCGGGACCCCGGCTACCGGGGGTACGGCGCCCCGAACGCGCCCGTACGGCTGGCGGCCCAGCACGCCCGGCGCCCAGCACGCTGACGGACCGCCGCCGCGCGGGAGCCGGTGGTGGCCTACCCGTCCGGGCCGGACCGACGTGGCTGGTTGTCCCTCCCTTCGCCGCGCCGGCGGGCGAGGTACCAGCGCCGGCCGGTGGCGAAGGCGCGCCGTGTCGTGCGAACGGCAGCGATCTGGCTGGCAAGGTGGAGTTGATGATGCCAGGGGTTCTGACCACCGTGGCGTACGGACATGGCGTGCGCGAAGGCCACGGCATCGCGGTCGGCGTACTGGTCCAGGTGCTCGAACCACGCCATGCTGGTACGCGCGGCCGCCTGCACCGGATGGAGCTCCGCGCGGCGGTGGTGGTCGTACTCCCGCAGCGCGTCCTCCACATCGAGGTATTGCTGCAGGCTGTGTGCGAGGACGATCGCGTCGATGATCGCCAGTCTGGTGCCCGAGCCCAGCGTGAAGTGGGTGGTGTGGGCGGCGTCGCCGACGAGTACCGTCGTGCCCTCGTACCAGGTCTTGTTGGTCACGTGTGCGAAGCGCTGCCAATACGGCGACGCATCCCGTGATCGGCTGATCAGGCGGTGGCCGTCGAGTGCGCGTCGGAAGATGTCCTCCAGCAGTCGCATTCCCTGGCCGTGGGCCGGTACGTCGAGTCCCAGACCGTGCCAGGTCTGCGGTGAGCATTCGACGATGCAGGTGCTGATTCCCGCGACCGACGGATAGGCGTGAAACCAGATCCATCCGGCCGGCGTCCGCTCGAAGTCGAACACGAAACTGCGGAACGCCTGGTCCGTGCCGAGCCAGGTGTAAGGGTTGAGACCGACCTCGATGCGCGTTCCGAACGCGGCGCTCTGTCCACGGATCCGGCTGTTCGCGCCGTCGGCGGCGACGAGAAGGTCGGCCTCGGGAAGCGTCGAGGCATCGGCGACACGTTGGCCGTACCGGACATCGACTCCGAGTTGGGCGGCACGCCGGGCCAGGACTTCGAGCAATGCGGATCGGCTGATGCTGTATCCGTAACCCCCGAAGTACGCCGTCTGTTCGCCGCCGGAACCGTGCACCCGCACCTCCTGGTCCTGCCACAGCACGGACCTGGCGGTGACTTCCCGGGCGCTTTCCGGGTCGTTGCGATAGAGGACGTCCAGCAGGTCGTCCCAGTACACGACGCCCCAGCCGTAGGTGGCCGCGGGCGGGTCGCGGTCGTACACCCTGATCTCGTGCCCGGCATCGCGCAACTTGGCCGAGATCGCGAAGTACAGCCCGGCAGGCCCCGCTCCCACACACACGATCCTCATCGCCGAACACCGCCCGGCGACCGGTCGAACGGGACACCTGCCGCTCCGGACCGGTCCGGATGCCCGAGTCGGCCGGGCATCCGGACACAGCACTCACACAACTGCCGCACGTTGATCGGGGCTCACTGCGCTGGAGGGTCAGTAACCATGCCCGCCGCCGTGATCACCGCCACCGTAGCCGCCGTGGTCACCACCGTAGCCGTGGTCGCCACCGTAGCCGCCGTGGTCGCCGCCGTAGCCGTGGTCGCCGCCGTAGCCGTGGTCACCGCCGTAGCCGTGGCCCCAGCCCCAGCCGTCGCCGTAGTAGCCGTAGTAGCAGTCGTCCCCCCAGCCCCAGCCCCAGCCGTCACAGCGATCTCCCCGGTAGGAGGGAGCCGAAGCGACATGGGTCGACGAGGGGAGAGCGGCCGCGCTGGCAGCGCCGGCTCCGGCCGCGATGGCGAAGATGGGAGCCGTGCACACCACAGCGGCTATGCGCCGCATCTTGCTCTTGGTCGCGCGCATTTCAAGCGCCCCCTTCCGGGGGTCGAAACAGGAAGCTCGGGCGCTCAAGGGGAACGCCCGCACGCGTCAGATCCTGCGCGCGGGTCCGGCGCGCGGTGACCCACCCGCCCGGAGGTGCCGAACGACGCCACAGTGCTTTCCGGGCGGGCTTGCGGATCTACTATTGAGTACAAGGCGAGGCTTTACGGTACGAAACGCCCCGTTTCGTCAACATTGACTCGTTCCGTGGGCAAAGTCAACGGGGGTGTCAGAGGCTCACACAGGGAGGCATGCCGTGGACGCTCCCAGGTCGCAGGACGGCCGTCCGAACCCCTTGATTCCCGAGTGCGACGAGCCCGACCGCATCAGTCATGACTCGCGGCGGCGCCGCCAGGAGCCTCACAGGGCCGTGCTCAGAGCCACGAAAGACCTCCTCGGCGAGGTCGGATACCAGCGGCTCGCCTTCGAAGGCATCGCCCGGCGGGCCGGAGTCAGCAAGGCCACCATCTACCGGTGGTGGCCCAACAAGGCCGCACTCGTGATCGAGGCCCTCAGTGGGGAGGTGCCCCTGCCTCCGCTCCACGAGACCGGCGATCTGGAAGCCGACCTGCGCACCGCCGTCCGTCTCGTCGTCGACCTCGTCTCCGCCATGCCCACGTGCCTGATCCTTCCGGCGCTTCTCGCCGACGTGATCGAGGATCCCACCGGCACCGGTGCCTTCGCCGAGCTCATCGAACCCCGCCGCGCCTCTGTCGTGAACCTGCTGGAGCGGGCCCGCCTCGCAGGCCGGCTGCCGCCGGACACCGATACGTCACTGATGGTCGACATCTACTCCGGAACGGTCGTGTACCTGGCCGCGGTGAACCGCGTCGCGCCGGACGAGGCGGTGGTCGACCAGCTCGTCAGCCTCATCCTGCACGGCCGTCTACCGGTCTCCCGTGAACTCGCCGCCGCGGACCGGAAGGGACCGCCGAGCGGGGAGGTCGGCCCCGCGTAGAAGTCGCCCCCGCGGGGACGGTCCCTGCCGAGGGGCGTGCGGCGAGTGCCTGCTCGATCTGCTCCATCCGGCTGGCGACGACGATGGGATCGGGGTCACGGTGTTCCCACGGCCTCGTGCTGCTCTTGCTGGACGACCACGCGGCTCTGACGGGTGCGACGGCCGAACACGGCCAGGACGATCGCGCCGACCAGCCAGGTTCCGGCGATGAAATAGAAGACGCTCCGGTAGCCACTGCTCTGGTAGATGGCAGCGACGATCAGCGGGCCCGCGGCGTTCGACAGCCGGCCGAGGCCGTAGGAGATGCCGGTGCCCAGCGAGCGGCTCCGCGTGTCGAACAGCTCGGGGGAATAGGCGTAACCGAGTGCCGTGTAGCCGCGCTCGAACAGGTTCACCAGGAAGCCGAAGACGATGATCAGCACCGGGTTGAACGTGAGCCCGTACAGCAGACCGCACAGCGCGATGACCGTGCCGAAAGCGGCCAGGCACCACTTGCGCTCGAAGCGGTCGGTGACCAGTGACGCCAGGTAGGAGCCCAGCGGCGCACCGACCGTCGTGAGCGCCACGTAGAAGACCGACTTCTCGACGCTGAAGCCCTCCTTGGCGAGCAGGGTGGGCGCCCAGCTCGAGTAGCCGAAGAAGCCGATCGTCTGCGTCACCCACACCACCGTGAGCAGCAGCGTCGGGAACAGGTACTTCTTCTGCAGCAGCAGCCGCAGCGGGGCGCGCGTCGCCGGCGCCTCCTGCACGGGCGGCAGCGGCTCGGGCAGCGGGCCCTTCTCCGCGGCGACGGCCGCCTCGATCTCCTGCAGGACCTCGTCCGCCTCGGCATACTGCCCACGGCTCTCGTACCAACGAGGCGATTCCTTCAGCCGCTTGGTGAACAGCACGAGCAGAACGCCGAGTGCTCCCCACAGGTAGATCAGCCGCCACGACCAGTCGCTCAGCGGCACCACACCGCTGGCGACGAGGTTGGTGGCCGGGGTGCCGACGATGCCGATGACGATGGCGTACGCCTGGAACTTGCCGCGCACGGCGGCCGGATACATCTCATTGACGTAGATGACCGCGACGACGGTCATCGCGGCCAGTCCCGCCGACGTCAGGACGCGGAACACGCCCAGGGAGACGATGTCCCAGGAGAACACCGACGCGAACGAGAACGCGCCGAACCACAGTGTGGTCAGGAGCAACGCCCGTTTGCGGCCCCACCGGTCGGCGATGGCACCGGCGACGACCGACCCGATGAACATGCCGACGAACGACAGCGAGGTGACGTAGGCGATCTGGTCGATCGTCACACCCCACAGGTGGATCAGCTTGGGGGCGGTCGTCGCGAAGGTGTTGATGTCCGCGAACTCGAAGAAGTAGGCGAAGGACACGGCCAGCAGGGTGACCTTGTGGAACCGGGAGATCGGCAGTCTGTTCAGCCGGTTCAGCGCATTGGAGTGCGGTGCCGCGGAGTGGTGCATGGGGACGCCCTTGTCACAGTCGAAGCGGTCGGAGTGGTGTAGCGGTCGCAGGGGGGAGGCGGTCGGAGCGGGGCCCGATCGCGGCCGTGGCCGGGCGGCCCGGGGACCGGAGCCTCGAGGCGGTGGTCGCGGAAAGGGGGGTCAGGCCGCTTCGCCGGGCCAGTACAGGTGCATCGGGTTGTCGACGAGCAGCTTGTGCCGCTGTTCGGCCGTGACCGCCACCTGTGGCAGGTAATCGACCAGGAGCCCGTCGTCGGGCATGTGGTCCGTGAGGTTGGGGTGGGGCCAGTCCGTGCCCCACAGCACTCGGTTCGGGAACTCGTCCACGATGCGGCGGCCGAAGGGCACGACGTCCGTGTAAGGGCGCCGTTCGCCGTCCAGGGCGGCGGGCCCGGTCACGCTGAGGCGCTCGGGGCAGGTGACCTTCACCCAGACGTCGTTGTTCTCGACGAAGCGCAGGAAACGGCTGAACTCCGGCCCGTCCACCGGCCGTGTCACGTCCGGCCGACCCATGTGGTCCACCACCAGCGCGGTGGGCAGCGAGGTGAAGAAGTCCTCCAGGTCCGGCAGGTCGGCGCTCTCGAAGTAGAGGACGATGTGCCAGCCCAGCGGGGCGATCTTCTTCGCGATCAGGCGCAGGTCGTCCTGGGGTGAGGCGTCGACGAGACGCCGCACGAAGTTGAACCGCACCCCGCGTACACCGGCGGCGTCCAGTTCCCGCAGCTCGCTCTCGCCGACGTCCGGCCGTACGGTCGCGATGCCGCGCGCTCTGCCTTCGGACGCCCGTACGGCGTCCACCATCGCGGAGTTGTCCGCGCCGTGGCAGGTTGCCTGCACGATGACGTTGCGGGCGACGCCCAGGTGGTCGCGGAGCGCGAACAGCTCCTCCTTGCCGGCGTCGCAAGGCGTGTACCTGCGCTCCGGCGCGAAGGCGAAGTCGGCCTGGGGACCGAAGACATGACAGTGCGCGTCGACGGCGCCCGGCGGCAGCCGGAAGGTGGGCCTGGAGGGGTTCTGGTACCAGTCCAGCCAGCCGGGAGTCTTGGGAGAGAGGGGGGTCCGGTCGGTCATGCGTTCTCCAGGGGGCGTCCGCCGGCAGGCGGACGGACGGGATGGACAAAGGGGGATGCAGAAAAGCGCGAAGGGCGCCGGGGGGGGCGGTTGGCGCCGCGGGTCAGCGGCCCTGCCGCTGCAGCAGCGCGTCCAGGCGCGGGTACACGGCCCGTACGTTGTGCTCCTGGATGGCGGCCAGGTCCTCCGTCGGCAGCTTGGCCGCCTCGGCGTAGCGACCGGTGTCGTCGAAGTGGCCGTCGGTGCCCGGGTCGACGCCGCGGACGGCGCCGATCATCTCCGAGGCGAAGAGAATGTTCCTGGTGGGGACCACCTCGAAGAGCAGGTCGGAGCCGGGCTGGTGGTAGACGCAGGTGTCGAAGAAGACGTTGCCCAGGACGTGCTCCTCCAGCGGCGGCTTGCCGAGAGCCATCGCCAGCCCCCGGAACCGGCCCCAGTGGTACGGCACCGCACCGCCACCGTGCGGGATGACCAGGCGCAGTGTGGGGAAGTCCGCGAACAGGTCACCCTGTACGAGCTGCATGAACGCCGTGGTGTCGGCGTTGAGATAGTGAGCGCCGGTCGTGTGGAAGGCCGGGTTGACGCTGGTACTGACGTGGATCATCGCCGGGATGTCGTATTCGACCATCTTCTCGCAGA
The DNA here is from genome assembly GCF_032658145.1 of Streptomyces sp. MK7. Taxonomy (NCBI): domain Bacteria; kingdom Bacillati; phylum Actinomycetota; class Actinomycetes; order Kitasatosporales; family Streptomycetaceae; genus Streptomyces; species Streptomyces sp. MK7. Next base: position 5,490 of record NZ_JAVACL010000029.1, on the reverse strand, counting down.
GCGGGTACCACGAGCGGTCCGTGAGGGGCGGGGCGGTCCAGTGGCCGCCGGAGGGGTCGGGGTTGAGGTTCAGCGCGACGGCGCCGTACTCCTCCACACAGCGCGTGAGTTCGGGGATGCAGGTGGCCGGGTCGACGCCGGGGCGACTGCGGGAGCATCGCGGCGGGCGCGAAGCGCTCCGGGAACAACTGGCTGATGCGGTAGCAGAGTTCATTGCAGATGGCCGCCCACTCGGACGATGTCCGGAAGTCCGCGATGTGGTGCGCCAGGAAGGAGGCGCGGGGCGAGATGACCGTCAGGCCGATTCCGCGTTCGTCCATCAGCCGCAACTGGTTCTGCTCGATGGTCTCACGCAGCTCTTCGTCGCTGATCCGCAGGTCCGCGCGGGCGGGCGCGGCGGCGGGGTCGGTGAGCCCTGCGATCTGCCGGTCGCGCCACGCCGCCAGGGCCGGCGGCGCGGTCGTGTAGTGACCGTGGACATCGATGATCATTGAGTGTTTCCCGTCGTCCGGCGTCGTCGTCGACCGCTGCAGCCTCGTGCCGCCGGGTACGGCGGCACGAGAGGACCGGACACGGAACTAACGTCCCCTTAACATTCCCGGTCCTCGCTGACCTGCGCCTGTGTGTCCCGGCACACAGAACCCGCCCCCGGTCGTGGTCTAAGTTGGGGCCGTGGCGTGCGCCGGTCGGAGCCGGTTCGTATGCCTGCCCAGGGGCCGCGGCGTGCGGCCGCACGGGACCTGGGCGTCCGTCCGTGGCTACGCCGACGACCGTCTTCGGGCGGAAACCCCGCAGAGGCCGTGTCCAAGACCGACGCCGCCGAGAGCCGAAAGGGCGGACGCCGCTGAAGGGAGGTGTGCGGGATGCAGATACTGCTGGCCGAGGACGACGACGGGGTCGCCGCCGCGCTGGTGGAGGTCCTGTACGACCATGACCACGACACCCGGAGGGTCCGGCACGGCAAGGACGTCCTGACCTACCACCGCAGCGCCGATCTGCTGCTGCTCGACCTGGGCCTGCCCGATGCCGACGGCCTGGACGTGCTGCGCGAACTGCGAGCGGTCAGCCACCTGCCCGTGGTGGTGCTCACCGCCCGCGGCGACGAGCGGTCCGTGGTGCGCGGACTGCGCCTCGGGGCCGATGACTACGTGGTCAAGCCCGTCCGTCTCACCGAACTGCTGGCCCGTATCGAGGCCGTCACCCGACGGTCCCCGGCGCGCGCTGCCGCGGCGGTACGCACGGTCTGTGTCGGAGACGTCGAGGTCGATCTCAGTGCGCGCCGCGTCCGGGTGGACGGGGTGGAGGTCGAGCTGACCACGAAGGAGTTCGACATCCTCGCTGTGCTGGCCGCGCGGACGGGCACAGCCGTCAGCCGCGAGCAGGTCCTGGACGAGGTGTGGGGCCACGCCCACCACGCCGTGTCCCGCTCCCTGGACGTCCACCTCACGCAGCTGCGCGCCAAGCTGCGACGCCCGGAGCTGCTCACCACCATCCGCGGCTTCGGCTACCGCTTCGGGGACTGAGGAGCCGGCGCGTGCGTACCCGGGTCCAGGCCGTGCTGCTGGTGTTCGGAACCCTCGCGGTGGCCGCCTTCGCCGTGCCTCTGCTGCTGTTCACCGCCTCGGACCGCACCCAGCAGCTGGTACTCGCCCGCAGCGCCGACCTCGACCGCTTCGCGTCCCTCATGAACCAGGCGGCCGCGACCGGGGACACCTCCGGGCTCAAAGCCGAGGCACACCGTTACACCCAGCTGTACGGCGAAGCCCTCGTCGTCACCGACGCACGCCGCGGCGCCGTCGTCCAGACCGGTGGCATGCTCGCCGCCGACCCCGCCGTCTCCCGGCTGGTCGACGCGGCCTTGCGCAACCAGACGGCGCACCCCAAGGGCACGCTCCGTCCCTGGTCACGCGGGAACCGGATGTTCGCCGAACCCGCGGGCACCGGCACGCAGGTCACCGGTGCCGTCGTGCTGCGCGCCTCGGTGGGGACCGCGGCCGACGACATCACCCGGCGCTGGGCCGTGGTCCTGGCCGGCACGGCCCTCGTCGCCGTCGCCTGCACGGCCCTCGCCCGTGCCGCCACCCGCTGGGTGGTCAGCCCGCTGCGCCGCCTCGACCGCGCCGTCGGCCGGCTCGCCGCGGGACTACCGCACGAGCAGACCAGCGCCGGCGGTCCCCCGGAACTGCGCCAGCTGGCCATCGGCTTCAACCGCATGGCCGGCATCGTCACCGCGGCTCTGGAGCAGCAGCGCCGGCTCGTCGCCGACACCTCCCACCAGATGCGCAACCCCATGGCAGCGCTCCGGCTCCGCGTCGACGCCCTGCGTTCCCATCTGCCGGCGTCCGCCGACCGCACGTACGCCGGCGTCACCACCGAACTCGACCGCCTGGAGACCTTGCTGGACGACATGCTGGCCCTTGCCACCGCCGAACACCGAGCCGGGGAACTGGCGGTGAGCGACGGCGCGGACGCCTACTGCGACGCGGCCGAGACCGCCCGGACCCAGTACCGGCGGTGGGAACCCGTCGCCCGGCGCGCCGGAGTCCACCTGACCACCGAGGCCGCAGGGCCCCTGACGGCTGCCTGTACGCAGGGGGAACTCGCCCAGGTCACGGACATTCTCCTGGACAACGCCATCAAGTACGCGGGGCCGGACGCCACGATCGTCCTCAGCTGTACCGCGGAGGGCGATCACGTGGTCCTCACGGTGGCGGACGACGGTCCCGGCCTGACACAGGAGGAGATCTCCCAGGCGACGACGAGATTCTGGCGTGCGGCCCGCCCAGGGGGTACGACGGGCACGGGTCTGGGCCTGGCCATCGCCGAACAGCTGCTGGCGGGCCGCGGAGGCCGCCTGGAACTGTCCCCCGTCCGGCCGCACGGGCTGCGGGCCCGGGCTCTCCTGCCGGGTGTGCCGACCTGCGGGGGTGCGTCGTGAGCCGTCCCGTCGATCGCCGTACCGTCCTGCGGGCCGCGACCGGCTCGGCGGCCGTCGCCGCACTCGGCGGCGCGCTCCTGAGCGACGCCTCGCGGCAGAACCCTGAGCTGAGCGGCGCCCTGCGCCTGGCGACCGGTGAGCCGACGGCGTTCTACGCGGCCTTCGGGCGCCGCGTCGCCGACGAGCTCGAACGTGCCCACCCCGGACTGAGCTGCCGCATTCACACCACCGCGGGCAGCGTCACCAACATCGAGCTGCTGCGCGACGGTGAGGCCGACCTCGCGCTCGTCCTGACCGACACCGCACGGGCCGCACAGGGCACCGGCCTCTTTCCGCGTCCGGTGCCGCTGCGCGCGATCGGCAGGGTCTACGAGACCTACCTCCAGCTCGCCGTCCGCGCGGACTCCTCCGTGGAATCGGTGACCGACCTGGCCGGGCACAGCGTCTCGCTCGGAGCCTTCGGATCAGGAGCGGCCGTCCTGGGCGAACGGCTGCTGGACGCGGCGGGTCTCTCCACGGGCAAGGACGTCTCCGTACGGCACCTTCGGCTGGCCGCCGCGGCGGACGCCGTGCGGGCCGGAACCATTGACGGCCTGCTCGTAGCGGGTGGGGTACCGCTGCCCACGCTCTCGAATCTCGACACGGACCTTGGTCTGCGGTTCCTGCCACTGGCGGGCCTGCTGCCCCGGCTCGGCGGTGGCGACGGCTCCCTTGCCGACGCGGGCCTGGAGCAGGTGACCTTCCCGCAGAGCGCCTACCGGGAGTCGGGCGGCGTCACCACCATCGGAGTGTCGAACCTCCTGGTGTGCCGCCCGGACCTGGATCCCGCCGTGGCCGGCGCCCTCACACGCCTGCTGGTCCTCCGCGCCACCGACCTCGTCCCCGACAACGCCGTCGGAGCACAGTTCCTCGACGTCCGCAGTCTGATCGGCACGGGCAGCATCGCGCTCCACCCGGGGGCGGTGTCGGCCTACCGCTCACTGCACGGGTGAGCGGCCGTCCCGTCCGCCGTCGCCGGGTTCCACGAGGACGGACACGACGGTTCCACCGGTGAAGACGAATTGTTGTGCGAGGCCTTCCAGTACCTCGCGAGCGAGGTGGCAATGCCCCGGCCCGGGCCGCCTCAAGGCGGTCAGGGCCGGGGCAGCGGCGGTCAGGGCCGGGTGTTCCACTCGGCGATCACCGGCCGGTCGTGCTCCGTCGACAGCCGGCTGAGCGTGCCCGTCGCGAGCTGGAACAGCCGCCCGTCCGTGGGCGGCAGACCCAGCCGGCGGGCCATCAGCACCCGCAGGAAGTGGGCGTGCGCGCCACCAGGACGAGGTCACGGGCGTCCTGCGCGAGCGTGACGTCGAGCCGGGCGAGCACCCGGTCCGCCCGCCGACCGACCTCCTGTGGTGACTCGCCGGGTCGGCCGTCGTCGTCCGGCGGCACCCTGTCGGTCCACAGATCCCAGCCGGGCCGGGTGCGGTGGATGTCGGCCGTGGTCACGCCCGCGTAGCCGCCGTAGTCCCACTCGTGCAGGTCCGCTTCCGGTACCGCCCCGGTCAGGCCCGCCAGTTCGGCCGTGCGCACCGCGCGGCCGAGCGCATCAGTCCTTCTTCGCCACCTCCACGGCGTGGCCGCCGAACTGGTTGCGCAGGGCCGCGACCATCTTCATCTGCGGGGAGTCCTCCTGGCGGGAGGAGAACCGGGCGAAGAGGGAGGCGGTGATCGCGGGCAGCGGCACGGCGTTGTCGATGGCGGCCTCGACGGTCCACCGGCCCTCGCCGGAGTCCTCCGCGTAGCCGCGCAGCTTCTCCAGGTGCTGGTCGTCGTCGAGGGCGTCGACGGCGAGGTCCAGCAGCCAGGAGCGGATGACGGTGCCCTGCTGCCAGGAGCGGAAGACCTCGCGGACGTTGTCCACGGAGTCGACCTTCTCCAGGAGCTCCCAGCCCTCGGCGTAGGCCTGCATCATCGCGTACTCGATGCCGTTGTGGACCATCTTCGCGAAGTGCCCGGCACCCACCTTGCCCGCGTGGACGTACCCGTACGGGCCCTCGGGCTTGAGCGCGTCGAAGATCGGCTTGAGCTGGTCGACGTGCTCCTTGTCGCCGCCCACCATGAGCGCGTAGCCGTTCTCCAGGCCCCACACACCGCCGGAGACGCCCGCGTCGACGAAGCCGATGCCTCGCGCGTGCAGCTGCTTGGCGTGCTTGACGTCGTCCGTCCAGCGGGAGTTGCCGCCGTCCACGACGAGGTCGCCGGGCTTGAGCAGGGTCGCCAGCTGGTCGATGACGTGCTGGGTGGCGCCGCCGGCGGGGACCATCACCCAGACCATGCGAGGCTGGGGGAGCTGGTCGACGAGGTCCACCATGCTGGGGACGTCGGACACTTCGGGGTTGCGGTCGTAGCCGACCACGGTGTGGCCGGCGTTGCGCAGGCGCTCGCGCATGTTGCCGCCCATCTTGCCCAGGCCGATCAGGCCCAACTGCATCGATGCCATGTCAGTTCACTTCCTGAGTGTGCGGTACGCGGCCACGAGGGCGGCGGTGGAGGTGTCGAGACCGGGCACG
>NZ_JAVACL010000028.1:0-116626 GCF_032658145.1 Streptomyces sp. MK7 | reverse complement strand
CGTCGCGGGCCTCGACGGCCGCCGGGGGCGGGGTGCGCCGCCGGTCGGGCACGGCGGCGGGCACGGCACCCGGCCCGGAGGCCGGCACGGCGCCCGGCGCGGGGACCGGTACGGCTCCCGGCCGGGCGTCCGTGGCGAGGTGCTCGGCACGGCGCGCGCCCGGTACGGCGGGGTGCGCGGTCCACGCGCCGGACAGACCCGCCGCCGCGTCCGGGGGTGTGCTGTGCGGTCCCGGACCGGCCGCCTTGTGACCGGTGGAGATGTCGCGCGTCCAGGACGGCAGCCGGCCGGCCTCGCGGCCCGTCGGTACGGGCGGGCCCGGCCGCGGGTGCGCGGTGACCATCGTGGGCTCGTACGGCGGGGCCGCCCGGCCGGCGAGGAGACGACGCGTCAACTCGTGGGCGTCGTGAGGCCGTTGCTCGGGAAGCTTGGCGAGCAGGTCGAGGATGATCTGCTCCAGGTACTCGGGGAGGTCGGCGCGGTGGCGGCGGGGCGGCGCGGGCGGGGTGTCGCGGTGACCGACGAGGACCGCCCAGGCGTCGTCGAGGTCGAACGGCGGGGCGCCGGTGGCGATCTCGTACAGCACGCAGCCCAGCGAGTACAGGTCGCTGCGCTGGTCGACCTCGCTGCCGCCGATCTGCTCCGGCGACATGTAGTGCGGGGTGCCCATGGCGATGCCGGTGCCGGTCAGCCGGGCGGTGAAGCCGATGTCGTGGCCGAGGCGGGCGATGCCGAAGTCGCAGATCTTCACGGTGCCGTCGGCGAGGCGCACGATGTTCGCCGGTTTCAGGTCCCGGTGCACGATGCCCTGCCGGTGGGTGTAGGCGAGGGCGGCGGCGACCTGTTCGGCGATCTCGAGGACGTCGGTGACGGCCAGCGGGCGGTGCTCGTTGTCCTGAAGGAGCCGGCTGAGGTCGCGCCCGTCCAGCAGCTCCATCACCAGGTAGAGCACGCCGTCGGACTCGCCGAAGTCGTGCACGACGGTCACCCCGCGGTGCTGGAGTGCGGCGGCCACCCTCGCCTCGCGCCGGAACCGCTCGCGCAGCACGCGGGTGAAGGACTGGTCGTGGTGCGGGCCGAGCGGCTTGAGGCACTTGACGGCGACGTGCCGGCCCAGCGACTCGTCCCGCGCCCGCCACACCTCGCCCATGCCGCCCCGCCCGATCGGGTCGAGCAGCCGGTACCGGCCCTGGATCAGCCTGGTGTCCGCCATCTCGCGCCGCCGCCCCCGTCGCCGTGTGCCACCGTGTGCCCCGCCTCCCTCCCGGCCGGGCCCGCCCCGCGGACCGCGCCCGGGGGCCGTGCCCCGGCGTCGGTCTGATCCACAAGGGAGACCCTCGCCCAGTATGGCGCGCTATCGTCCGGCTTTGTACGGTGCCGGACGGGCCTCGGGGCCGAGCCTGGCCATGGCGCGCAGGATGTGTTTGGGCGGGAGTTGCCAGCGCAGACGTGCGGGAACGCTGCGCAGCAGGGTGCCGGTCGCCCGCAGCCGGCGCGTCACGACGTGGGGCGCGGGGGCCGCTCTGCCGTACAGCTCGTGGGCGTACGGTGGCAGGGCGGCGTACGCCAGATGCGCCACGCGCCGCCACAGCACCTCGCGCGCCGGGACGAGCAGCGGATGCGTCGGCGGGCGGAGCAGGAAGTCGTCCACGGCGCGGGCGTCGGCTCCCGCGGCGAGCTCAGGACGTACCCCGTCGAAATAGTCCGCCAGGTCCGCCCGGCTCGCGGGCACCCCGTCCGGGTCGAGGCCGACCAGGCGGGCGCTGACGCGGTGTTCGGCGATGTAGCGGTCGGCCTGGGCGTCGGTCAGCGGGAAGCCCGAGCGGCGCAGCACGTGCAGATAGGAGTCGATCTCGGCGCAGTGCACCCACAGCAGCAGGTCGGGAGCGTCGAGGCGGTACCGCTCCCCCGTCCCGGGATCGGTCGCCGACAGCATGCGGTGCATCCGGCGCACCCGTACACCCGCCCGCTCGGCGGCCTCGGCCGTCCCGTACGTCGTCGTCCCGACGAAGTTCGCGGTGCGCCTCAGCCGCCCCCACGCGTCCCGCCGGAAGTCGGAGTTCTCCATCACCCCGCGCACGGCACGTGGGTGCAGTGCCTGCAGATACAGCGCCCTGATCCCGGCCACCCACATCATCGGATCACCGTGCATCTGCCACGTCACCGACCGCGGCCCGAACAGCCCGGGATCACCCATGCTCGCCCCCGCACCCGAACCCGTGCGTATGGTCTCCACCTGGGCAGGCTATCCCTCTCCTACGAGCGGTCCTGCCCCTTCGGAGCGAAGATGAGCCGGAATCTCGCTCGGGTCCTGGCTCACCTACTCCGGCGGCATCGAGGCGGACGCGACCCGCGCCTGCACCGAGGCGGCCTTCGAGGCAGGCGTCAACTTCTTCGCCACCGCCAACGTCTACGGCCAAGGCGCCGCCGAGACGGCACGGGGCGAGATCCTCTCCTCCCGCCCCCGTGACTCCTACATCCTGGCCACCAAGGTCTACTTCCCGATGTCGGACGACCCGGCCGACCAGGGCCTGTCCGCGGCGCAGATCGCCCAGCAGATCGACGCCTCTGAGCGCCGTCACCCAGGCCCTCGGCGACGCCCCGGTCACCGAACCGACCCTGGCCCCCGGCGCCCAGCCGGGCGTCCAGCACCGCTGACCGCGTAGCGGCTCGGGCTGCCGAGCTTGCGGTACCGCATGGATGCTCCTCTGTGCCGGATGAGGCTTCCGCGTTGGGCGACGGATGTCTGAACAGCTTCGGCGTGCCGCCGACGGCTGGTCCTGCTTGGGCGTACTGGGGGCGTGTACCCCGGTCGCGGACGAAGCGGGTCGGGCCGGAGGCCGGCGCCCGCCGGTGCGAGTCTGCTCCACGCCGCTTCCGCCCGGTGCCGCGATGCGGCGGTCCGGCCGAGGCGCAGCGGGGCCCCGGGGCGGGCGGAAAGCCGGCCGGCGACGGGCCCTTCGGGCTCAGGCCGGATGAAGGACCCGGTCGCACGCGGCTGCCCGGTGACGGCGCGGCTTGTCCAATTGCCGTCGATCATTGACGATCAGTGGGTCGGTGCCATCGAGGTTCGAGCGGCACGTGGTTGTGGTGTCAGGGGGCAGGGGGACTCGCGGATGCGGGCGCGGATCTGGATCTCGGGGCGTTCGGCCCGGGCTTGTCGTAGGAGGGCGGACGGGTTCGGTGGTCGCTCGCGGCTTGACGGGGTGCCCGCCGCTCTGCGTCGCCACGCTGCCCCGGCCCTGCTGATCCTCGCCGTCGCGGTGGCCGCGGGGGCCGGGTGCCACGCCATGGGGGGTCCGGGCCCGGGTCCGTCCGCGTCGGGCCAGGGCGGTGGGGCAACCCGCCGGGCCGAGGTCAAGGCGACCGATCCGCCACCGGGACTGCCCGCGGTGTTCACCACCGGCCAGCGGCTCGACTGGGCCTCCTGCCCGGCACCGTCCGAGGCGCGGGGCGGCGGTGACGCACCCGGCGACGGATGGGAGTGCGCCACCATGAAGGCGCCGCTGGACTACCGGCGGCCCGACCGCGACACGATCGACGTCGCCTTGATCCGGAAGCGGGCCACCGGACCGGAGCGCAAGCGGATCGGCTCCCTCCTCTTCAACTTCGGAGGCCCTGGCGAGTCCGGCGTCACGGGGCTCCCCAGGTTCGCGGACGACTACACCTCGCTGGGCGAGCGCTACGACCTGGTCAGCTTCGATCCGCGAGGTGTCGGCAGGACCGCCCCCGTCAGCTGCGGGGAGAAGGAGTTCGAGAGCGGCGACGCCTGCGAGAAGCACTCCGGTCGGCTCCTGCCGTACGTCGGCACCTCACAGACGGCGCGCGACCTGGACCTGATGCGCTATCTCCTCGGTGACGAGAAGCTGAACTACTTCGGCGTCTCCTACGGCACCGAGCTGGGCGGCGTCTACGCCCACCTGTTCCCGAAGAACGTGGGCAGACTCGTGCTCGAGGCCCCCGTCGACCCGACGCTGGACCTCCTGCAGGACAACATCAGCCAGGTCAAGGCCGTCCAGCTCGCCTTCGACCGTTTCACCCGACACTGCGCGAAGACCTACGACGACTGCCCCACCGGCAACGACCCCGAGCAGGCCGGCCAGCGCGTCATCGAGCTGCTGGACAAGCTCGAGAAGAAGCCCGCTCCCACCGGCGGCGGCGAGAAACTCGACGCGGATCTCGCCGCTCACGCCATCGCGAACTTCCTGGACCTCGGCAAGCAAGGCCGGCCGCCACTGGTCAAGGCGCTCAGCGAGGTGATGGAGCGGGGCACCGGCGGGAAGTTGCTGGAGAAGGCCTACGACCACGCCCCGGGCGCCCGGGCCCGGGCCGGCGTCGGCGACCGCGGTGGGGTCTCGGGCGACAACAGCGTGTCCGCCTACGTCGCGATCACCTGCGCCGACTCCAACCTGCGCCCCGGATTCACCGAGGCCGAGGAAATGATCAAGAAGACCGAGGCGGCCTCGCCCGTCTTCGGAAAGGCCTGGTCCTCCTTCGTCTACCTCTGCTACGACTGGCCGTTCAAAGGCGAGCGCGCCACCCCCGACGTCAGCGCTGACGGCGCTCCCCCGATCGTCGTCGTCGCCAACACCGGCGACTCGACAACCCCGTACGAGGGCGCCAAGCACATGGTGCGCGAGCTGGGCGAAAAGGTCGGCGTCCTGCTGACGGTGCGGGCCGAGGGCCACGGCTCCTATCCCTACAGCCGTTGCGCGACCAGGACCGTCGACACCTACCTCCTCGACGGCACGCCCCCTGAACGCGGCACGACGTGCTCGTGATACGCCGTTCGGAGCCGGCGCCCCTCGGAGGAGCACCGAGGCGTGGCAAGAGCATGCCATCCGGGCCGGTACCGCACGGTGACGGGGGCCGGCGGTGCGTCCCCCTCGGTACATCGACAGCGCGTCGATGGCGCCGACCCGGTCGGCGCCCGGTTCAGTTCAGGATCGCGATGAACTCCCCGCAGGCCTTGGCGCAGGTCCGGCAGGCGCCTGCGGCCTGCTCGGCGCCGGGGTGCCGGTCGAAGACGTGCGCGCTCTCCAGACAGACGCTCACACACCAGTCCAGCTGGGTGCGGAGGGCGGCCTCGTCCTGGCTGTTCTGCTCGGACAGCACCCGGCAGGTCGTGTCGCAGACCTCCGCGCACATGATTCCCATGCGCCGCAGGAGTTCCTGCTCCTCGCTCCCACCCGGGTCCACCAGGCTCGCCCGCAGGGCGCTGGCCCGCGCACACTCCGTGCACGCCTGCGCACAGGCGAACCGGTCCTCGAGGAACCGTATGAGTTCCTGTTGCGAAGTCGTCGATGGTGGCGTAGATGGCGTAGTCACACTCGGCGGGTAGCCGGTGCCCTACCCGCCAAACCCGCTGTTCCCAAGGGCTCCGCCCCGTTTTCCGTGCCTCGTGCAGGGCACTCGACCGGCCCGGAGATCAAGCAGGACGGAGGTGGATTCAGTGCCCGGACGACAGGAACTGCCGTCGACACTGGAGCGCTCCCCCGAGGACGCCCAGCGCACCTGGATCAAGGCCCACGACTCGGCGGTGGAGGAGTACGGCGAGGGCGAGCGGGCGCACCGCGTGGCGTACGGCGCGCTCAAGCACAAGTACGAGAAGGTCGGCGACCACTGGGAGCGCAAGGAGGGCGGCCGCAAGGGCCCCTCGGACCCCCAGTCGGCCCGGCCCCGCGGCCAGGGCGGGCGCAGCGGCGAGGGCGTCGACGAGAGTGCGTCCAAGGAACACCTGTACGACATGGCGAAGGAGCTCCACATCGAGGGGCGCTCGCACATGTCCAAGGGTGAGCTGCTGGAGGCGATCCGCAAGGAAAACCGTTCTCGCACCCGTCAGGCCCGCTCGTGAGGCCGGACGATTCGGGTGGGCCGAGTCCGTCCCCTCGCGGGGCGTCCTTTCGCCAACCCGGCCCGCCGTCCGGTCGTTCCCGGTGAGTCGGTTCGTGGTGGTGGGCACGGGTACTCGCGCGACATGAGTCCGACGCCGTACCGGCTGGGCCCCGGTGGCCGCCGACCCCGCCGACCGTCTCGTCTCCATGTGAGGCCGTCGCACAGAGGGAAGTGAGATCCATGGCCGATGATCCCGGCCGCAGTACCCTGCCCCTGCCCGACTACGACCATCTTCCCCTCGGCGCCCTGGAGAGCCGCGTGCGCTCGCTGTCCGCCGAGGAGGTCGAGGAGCTGCTCGCCTACGAGCGCACCCACGCCGACCGCGTTCCGGCGACCGAGGTGCTGACCGCCCGTCTCGAGCAGCTGCGGTCGGGCGCCCAGCCCACCCCGGGCGACCCCACGGCGCTGCGCCCCGAGCAGACCCAGGGGCAGGCGGGTTCCCAGGTGAGCCCCGCGACCTCCCCGCAGCCGTTCGGCCCGCCCCCGCACGGCACCCCGGACCAGCCCGGCAAGCCCAAGGGCGACCGCACATGAGGAGCGGGTGACAGCTGGTTTCCCTTCCGGCACGGGCGCACGAGTATTCACTCGTGCGCCCGTGCCGTTGCGTAAGTCAAAGGCGCGGGTCCGGCTCCGGGTCCGGATATTGGAACACCATGCCGAGCACCCCGCACCCGAGCACGCCGAAGCCGAGCAGTGCGAGCCACAGGCCGTAGACGACACCCAGCGCGAGCACGGCCGTGCCGAGCGCGACGACGACCGGCCAGGGGCTGTGCGGGGAGAAGAAGCCCACCGGTCCGGCGGCGTCGATCACCTCGGCGTCGGGGCGGTCCTCGGCACGCGGGCCGTCCCTGCGGTGCCGCACCCGCAGGAAGAACGCGACCAGAGCGGCCATGACGGCGGCCAAGGCCAGGGCCGCGGTGCCCGCGGGCTCGGCGGACCACCGGCCGTAGTCCGCGGCGGTCACGGCGAAGAACAGCGCCACACCGGTGAAGAGCCGGACCTCCGTTCTCACGACACGCTCCTCCCCTCCGTCAGTTCGCGGTCTGCCGCTTGCCGTTCGCTTTGCCGTTCGCTCTGCCGTTCGCTCGGTTGTTCGCTCGGCTGTCCGTTGCTTGCCGCTCCCGCCGGACGACGTCCGGGTGGTGCAGGTCGAACGCCGGGGACTCCGACCGGATGCGGGGCAGTGCGGTGAAGTTGTGGCGCGGCGGCGGGCAGGAGGTGGCCCACTCCAGGGAGCGGCCGTAACCCCAGGGGTCGTCGGTACCGGCCGTGCGGCCGTGCCGGGCAGACGTCCAGACGTTGTAGAGGAACGGCAGCGTGGACAGCCCCAGCAGAAAGGCGCCGATGGAACTGACCGTGTTGAGCAGGGTGAAGCCGTCGGCGGCCAGATAGTCGGCGTAGCGGCGCGGCATGCCCAGCTCGCCGAGCCAGTGCTGGACGAGGAACGTGGCCTGGAAGCCGACGAACAGCGTCCAGAAGTGGATCCTGCCGAGTCTTTCGTCGAGGAACCGGCCGGTGTCGGTGGTGGTGGTCCACCGCAGCAGCGCCTGTCCGGGTCGTCCAGGTCCCGGACTCGTCCGACGCACCCGCGCCCCGCGCGGCCCCCGCGCGCTCCTTCTGTCCGCCGTCATGCGCCGCGGGTACCCGGCGAGGTCCTGCTCAAGCCGCCGCCGCCGACGGCCCGTCGGGCTGCGCCCGGCCGGTCGGGTCGCGATGATGGACACGGGCTGGTTTCACGCGCCCCGCGCGGTCACCCGCGGCACCGGAAGGAGGCGCCGTCACCATGTCACGCCGAAGGACGCGCCCGTCGTGGGCCGTTGAACTCCACCGGCGGGGCAAGCGGCTGGAACTCATGCACCGGGCGCTGGGGTTCGCCACTCTGGCCCTGATCACCCTGGCTCCGCTGCTGATCGTCGTCGCCGCGGCGGACCCCCTGCGCCACAGCGGTTTCGCGCTCTGGCTGGTGGACGGCATGGACCTGTCCGGCCGGTCCGCCGAAGTGCTCTCCGACGTCTTCAGCCCACCGCGCGAGGTGACCGGCACCACCAGCGTGTGGGGCGCGGTCCTGCTCGCGGTGTTCGGCCTGTCCTTCGCCGCCGGCGTCCAGAACGCCTACGAGCGTGTGTGGCGGCTGCCCGCCGGGCCGTGGCACCGGATCTGGCGGCAGGCCGTCTGGCTGGGCGTCCTCATGGTCTACCTGTACGTTCAGGTGCAGACCCGCACCGTGCTCGCCGGGAACCACCGCATGCTGCTGAGCGTGGCGATCGGTGTGCTGTTCTTCTGGTGGGGGCCGCGCTTCCTCCTCGGCCACCAGGTGCGATGGCGGCTGCTGCTGCCCGGTGCCGTCGCCACCATGGCCGGCCTGGTGGGCCTGCGGGCCTTCTCCTACCTGGTGTTCACGCCGCTCATCGTCACCAACGCGGTCAGCTACGGCTCCATCGGCACCATCCTGGTGGTGGAGTCCTGGCTCATCGGCGCCGGGTTCGTCGTCTACGGCGGTGCGCTGGTCGGTCATGTCTTCTGCGACCGGACGGGACACCTGCTCAAGCATGGGGAGGCCCCCGAGGAGCCCACGGAATTCGGAGAACTCGGGGAACCCAGGAACGCCGGCGAGCCCGAGCAACCAGGGGAACCAGAGGACCCGGAGGAGCCCCCGCAGCGGACGCGTGGGTGAAGGGCGGCCGCGGGTGAACGGCCGCCGGCCGCGCCGGGCCGGCCGCCGCCCGTGGGCGTGTCGTCCAAGGTGTACGGGGCACTCGGGCCAGGGCACACGAGGGACTCGGGCCGGGGCACTCGAACCGTTGCCCGCCCCGCCCCCGGACCTCACCGGATCCCGTCCATCCGCACGTCACTGGAGAGGAAGCGCGCCATGACGGCCGCAGAGCGGTCCTACGACGACCAGGGCACCGTGCCCCTCGGCGGGTACGCCGTGCTCGCGGCGACCTTCGCGACGGGCGCGGCACTGTTCGCCGTGGGGGCCCGGCGGAGCGGCGTACGCCTGCCCGACCAGGTTCCGCCGTGGGACGTGGCGCTGCTGGGCGCGGCCACGTTCAAGGCGTCCCGGCTGCTGACCAAGGACAAGGTCACCAGCTTTCTGCGCGCCCCCTTCACCCGTCGCCGGGCCGACACCACGGCGGGCGAGGTCATGGACGAGCCGCGCGGCGACGGCGTCGTCCGGCGCGCCGTCGGTGATCTGGTGTCGTGCCCGTTCTGCGTCTCCGTCTGGGTGGCCGCCACCCTGACCGGGGGGTACGCCTGCGCGCCCCGGGCCGCCCGCCTGGTGTGCGCGGGGATGGGTGCGGTGACAGTGGCGGACTGGCTCCAGTACGCCTGGAGTCTTACGGAGCGGAAGGCCGAGGACTGAGCGGGGCCTGGAGGCCGAGGACTGAGCGGGGCGCGCGGGCCGGGGAGCTGAGCACGGTGACCGAGCTGGCGGTGCTGGTGGGGTTGCAGGCGTCGGGCAAGTCCACGTTCTACCGCTCCCGGCTCGCGGACCGGTTCGAGCTGGTGAGCAAGGACCTCTTCCCCCGTGGCGCGCGCCGCAAGCAGGCCCGGCAGATGCGGCTGGTCGAAGGGGCCCTGGCCGCGGGCCGCTCGGTGGCCGTCGACAACAACAACCCCTCCCCGGAGGAGTGGCGCCCCCTGGTGGACGCCGGGCACGCGCACGGCGCCACGGTCATCGCCTACTGGTTCCCCCCGGATCTGGCGGGTTCACTGCGCCGCAACGCGCTGCGCACGGGCCGCGAACGGGTCCCGGACGTCGGCATCCACGCGACGCACGGACGGCTGCGCCGCCCCGCGCCCGGTGACGGCTTCGACGCGGTGTACGGCGTGCGGTTCGACGGCCGTGGAGGGTTCGAGGTGCGGCGGATCGCTTGACGACCGGCGACCAGTCGGGCAGCTGGGACTACATCCGCTGGCAGATATCACGTCGCCGCGCAACGGGCCGCGCTGCGTACCATGCCGGCCCCGCCCGAGGGGGAGGCCTGGGCCGGTGATCTGCCCTGGCTGAACGCCACCAACGGCTGGGGGCCGCCCGAACGCGACCGCAGCAACGGGGAGTCGGCCGCCGGCGACGGCCATCCGCTCACCCTCAACGGCACCTCCTACGCCAAGGGCATCGGCGCGCACGCCGGCTCCGACATCGAGTTCTGGCTCGGCGGGCAGTGCTCCTCGCTCACCGCCACGGTCGGCATCGACGACGAGATCAACGGCTACGGCGGCGTGTCCTTCTCGGTCGTCGCCGACGGCAGGACACTGTGGTCCTCCCCCACCGTCAGCGGCAAGTCCGACCCGGTCCCGGTGAATGTGACGCTGACCGGGGCCCGGCACGTCCGCCTGGTGGTCACCGACACCGACGGCACGAAGTCCGGTGACCACGGCGACTGGGCGGACGCGAAGTTCCACTGCGCCTGACGCGCGGACGTGCCTGACCCACGGACACGGCGGCCGGTACCGGCCCTGGGGGGTGTCTCGTCGATCAGGCCGGATCAGGGAGCGGTGGCCGGTGATGGGGGTATCTCCCACGCCGTTCAGGCAGTCGGGGGAGCATCGCACGGCGGAGGAGGGAGTCGACGTGGAGCATCGGCGACCGACGACAACGCGGCGGGGTGCGGCGCCGGCCACCGCGAGCCCGGTCTGATCGGCGAGACGCCGCCTACGGCCTCTCGCGCCGTGGGGCCGGGCCACCGGCCGGTGCGGTGCTCGCGCGGACGACGAGCCGCGGCTCCACCGAGGCCGGTTCCGGCAGCGCTCCGGGGTCGGCGATGTGCCGCAGCAGATGGGCCACGGCGAGCGCGCCCATCTGCCCGAACGGCTGGGCGACGGTGGTCAGCGACGGCGAGCAGTACTCGGCCAGCTCGATGTCGTCGACGCCGACCACGGAGATGTCCTGAGGCACCCGCCGGCCCTGCTCGTGCAGGGCCCTGATCACGCCGAACGCCATCTCGTCGCTGGCGACGAACACCGCCGTCACCTCGGGGATCCGGGCCAGGACCAGTCCGCCCCGGTACCCCGAGGAGGGCGACCAGTCGCCCTCCAGGGGCGGTGGCACCGGCCGGCCGGCCTCCTCGAGCGCGGTGCGCCAGCCGTCGCGCCGGGCCGCCGCCTCCAGCCACTCCTCGGGACCGGCGAGGTGCCAGACGGTCTCATGGCCCAGGTCCAGCAGGTGGCGGGTGGCCAGCCGGGCGGCCAGCGCCTGGTCGACGGCCACCACCTCGGTGGCGTCGGTGCGCGACCCGTCGATGGTGATGGTGGGGACGGCCCGGGTGAACTGCTCGATCCGCGGACTGCTGTGGGTCAGCGGCACCGACAGGATGATCCCCTCGACTCCCTGGTCGGCCAGCCGGGACAGGGCTGCCTCGATGGCCGAGGTGTCGAGCGAGGCGGTGGTCGCGGTGCTGACCGTGTACCCGGCGGCCTGGGCCGCGCGCTCGATGCCCGAGGTGACGGCGGCCCGGGAGTAGAAGGTGGTCCGGAGGGTCACCACGCCGATGGTGCGGCTGCGTCCCGAGGAGAGCATGCGGGCCGCGTTGTTGCGCCGGTAGCCGAGCTGCTCGACCGCGGCCAGGACCGTGGCACGTGTCTTCTCCCGCACGTTGGGGTGCCCGGACAGCACGCGTGACACGGTCTGCGCCGACACTCCGGCGACCCGCGCCACATCGGTCATCCCCGGCGGCCGCCCCTCGGCGCCCTTCTGCTTCGCCATGGGTTCCTTCCTCGTACCGGGCTCGATGATATCGCCCACAAACCCGGCGCTTCCGCTGCTCCCTCGGGCTCCGTCCTGCCTGCGCTCCGCCTGTTGGCATCGATAACATCCTCTGCCATAGTTGCGCCCGTCGGCCCGCGCCCACCATCCAGGAGGAGCCGTGAAGAGCCACGTCCCCCGGCGGGACGGCATCGATCACATCCCGGAGTTCCCCGCGGATCCTTCGGGGGCCGGGGGAAAGCCGGCGGACCCCGCGCGGTCCCTGCTGACCCGCTCCGGCGGCATGCTGCTGCGCGCCGGACGGCCGCACCGGGTGCTGTCCGGTTCGCTGCACTACTTCCGGGTCCGTCCAGAGCAGTGGGCCGACCGTTTGCGGCGGCTGGCGGCGCTCGGCCTGAACACCGTGGACACCTACGTCCCGTGGAACTTCCACGAGCGCTCCGCGGGCGATGTCCGCTTCGACGGCCCACGCGACCTGACGCGCTTCGTCCGGCTGGCGCAGGAGACGGCACTGGACGTCATCGTGCGCCCGGGACCGTACATCTGCGCCGAGTGGGACAACGGCGGGCTGCCCGCGTGGCTGACCGGCACCCCGGGCATGCTGCCGCGCACCTGCCACGGCCCGTTCCTGGACGCGGTGGGGCGCTGGTTCGACGCGCTGATCCCGCGCGTCGCCGAGCTCCAGGCCGGCCGGGGCGGACCGGTCGTGGCCGTGCAGATCGAGAACGAGTACGGCAGTTACGGTGACGACCACGCCTACGTCCGCTGGGTGCGCGACGCCCTGGTCGAGCGGGGCGTCACCGAACTGCTGTACACGGCCGACGGGCCGACGCCGCCGATGCAGGACGGCGGCACCGTGCCCGGGGAGTTCGCCGCGGCCACGCTCGGCTCACGGCCGGCCGAGGCGGCGGCGCTGCTGCGCTCGCGCCGCCCGCACGAGCCGTTCTTCTGCGCGGAGTTCTGGAGCGGCTGGTTCGACCACTGGGGGGAGAAGCACCACGTCCGGTCCGCCGCGGGCGCGGCCGAGACCGTGGGCCAGATCCTCGGCGCGGGCGGCTCGGTGAGCCTGTACATGGCGCACGGCGGCACCAACTTCGGGCTGTGGGCCGGCGCCAACCACGACGGTGAACGCCTTCAGCCGACCGTCACCAGCTACGACTCGGACGCGCCGATCGCCGAACACGGCGCGCTCACCCCGAAGTTCTTCGCCCTGCGGGAGAAACTGGCCGCGTACGGCGGCCCGGACGCGAGGATCCCCGCGCCACCGGCCGATCCTCCGCTGCTGGCGCCCCGCACCCTCGAGGTCACCCGGCGGGCCGCGCTGCTGCCCGCGCTGCGCTCGGCCGCGGAGCCGGTCCTGGCGCCTGTGCCGCTGAGCTTCGAGAAGCTCGGCCAGGCCTCCGGTCTGGTCCTGTACGCCGCCGAACCACTGCTGCCGCCGGGCCGCCACGAGCTGACCGTCACCGGCCTGCACGATCGCGCCCAGGTGTTCGTCGACGGCGCCCCCGTCGCCGTACTGGACCGGGAGACCGCGTCGTTCACCGTGCCCGGCACGGGCGCCCGCGTCCGGCTGGAGATGCTGGTGGAGAACCAGGGCCGGATCAACTACGGCCCGTTGCTCGGGCAGGCCAAGGGCATCCTCGGCGGGGTGCGCGTGGGCCGCCGGCTGGTGCACGGCTGGAGCATGTACCGGCTGCCGCTGGACGAGTGGGGGCCGCAGGACACCGCCCGCGCCGTGGCGGCGGCACCCCCCGGTGGCGGCGCGGGCTTCGCCACCGCCCGGCTGGTGCCGGCCGAGCCGGCCGACGCCTTCCTGGCCCTGCCCGGCTTCGGCAAGGGCTTCGTGTGGGTCAACGACACCCTTCTCGGCCGCTACTGGGAGATCGGTCCGCAGCGCACGCTCTACGTGCCCGGCCCGCTGCTGCGCGCCGGTGAGAACACACTCACCGTCCTGGAGCTCGAACGGTTCGGCGACCGCCTCGCCCTGCTCGACCGTCCCGTCCTCGGACCGCCCGAGGAGTACGTCGAGACCTTCGACTGACCCCCCGTACCCCACAGGAACCGCACAGGCACCACACCCAGGGGGCGGCGCATCCCGGCGCCGCCCGTCACGAGTAAGGAGCACCTGTGTCAACTCCACCGTCAACTCCACGGAGAAGACTGGCCGGCGCGCTGGTCGCCGCGGTCGTCGCCACGGCGCCGGCCGTGCTCGGCGGCGGTACGGCGGCCGCCGCCCCCGCGACGACCGCCGCCGGCCCCACGTACACCGTCACCGTCGGCGCGAAGGGTTCCTGGACCCATCCGGACGACACCCCGGCCGCCCCGTACATCGACAAGGACGGCACCTTCCACTTCCAGCAGTCCCACGCCCTCTACGGCGCGAACGACAGCCGGCAGTGGACCTTCTTCACCGGCAGGGACTTCGACACCGCCACCCGTGACGCCCGGCTGAGCGACGCGGTGAACCCGGCCGATCCCGACGACCGGAACAACGACACCACCTCGCGGTGCAACAACAGCCCCACCGGCCTGACGGCCACCTACGCCCCGGCCGGCTCGGGCTACGCGCAGAAGAACTACTGCGACCTGGCGGGTGTGTGGGTCGACCCGGACACCGGCGACTGGTACGGCCTGGTGCACAACGAGTTCACCCCGCAGCCGTTCGGCGACGGGCTCCACTACGACGCCATCGACTACGCCGTCTCGAAGGACCAGGGCCGGACCTGGACCATCGAGGACCACGTGATCACCTCGCCCTACAGCACGCGGCGCGGCGACACCACCGCGTTCCCGCAGCAGACGTACCACTACGGCGACGGCGACCCGCGCCTGTTCGTGGACACCGCCTCCGGCTACTTCTACGTCTTCTACGGCTCGCGGATCGTGGAGAAGGGCGGCGGCTGGAAGGCCTTCCACGCGCATGTGGCCCGCGCCCCGATCTCCGGCAAGATGGCGCCGGGTTCGTGGCGGAAGTGGTACGACGGCTCCTGGTCGCAGCCCGGCACGGGCGGCGAGGAGAGCAACATGGTGCCCGCCGACGCCGCGCACCCCACCGGCTACACCCCGCCGGGGCAGGAGTACGACCCGGCGAACAGCGGCACGGTGAGCCAGCAGGTGGCCGCGGGCGAGATGCCCCCGACGTCACCCCTGTTCGTCATGGACGTCACCTACGACGCCCATCTGGGGCTCTACATCGGCGAGCCGCAGGCCGTGGACCAGAGCGGGAACGCTCCGCAGCAGTTCTACGCCACCGACGACCTCGCCGCGCAGAAGTGGCGGCTGATCGGGGACACGGGCGGCCACACCAACGCCTCCTGGTACCGCTGGTTCCTGGACCCCGCCAACCGGACCTCCTCCACCATCGTGGGCAAGTCGTTCCGTTCCTACTGCTCCTTCGGCTGCTCGGGCGGCTCGGCGAGCGAGTACGTCGACGTCACGATCGGAACCTCCGCGCCCGCCACGCCGGTCGACCCGCGCCGGACGTACCGCGTCACCAGCGGCGGCGGCCGCGTCCTCGCCCAGGTCCCCGGCGGCTCCGCCACCACCTCCACGGCCAGGGCCACCGGCTCCGCCCTCCAGTCATGGATCTTCACCGGCAACGGCGACGGCTCGTACCGCATCGCCAACGCCGCCACCGGCGGCCTCCTGGGCGTCGGCTCCTCCGCCACCGCGCAGCGCGCCTGGGGCACCAGGCCCACCGTGACCGCCGCCCGCGCCGGCGGGCCCTCCGTCGGTCAGCAGTGGTGGGTGATCCCCGGCACCACCGCCGACGGCACTCCCACCGGAACGTACCGGCTGGTCAACCGCTACAGCGGCCTGGTGATCGGGCTGTCGCCCGACGCGCGGCGGCTCGCCGAGACCACACCGGCCCGCTACTGGAGCGACACCGGCGGCAGCCGCGTCGGGGGTTCGCGCACCGCGGCCGAGCAGACGCTGACCCTCACCCCCACCGGCCGGGCATCCGCCTCACCCCACCACTGACGCTGTCCTGCCCTCCCCCGCCCTTCGCCCTGCCGCGTCAGCCGCGCAGCAGGGCGAGCTGGTGTCGTACCGCGGCACCGACCCGGGGTTCGTCGTCGGAGGCGAGGAGGTCGAGCAGGGCGCCGCGGAGCACCGCCAGGGCCAGCGTGCGGCGGACGGCGCCGGTCTCGGAGTCCCGCTCCGGCAGCGGCTGGCAGGCGGCCAGGACCGCGAGCCAGTCGTCGACGGTGGCACGGGCGAAACCGGCCCACGCCCCGCCGGGCTCGACGAGGGACCGGGCGTACGCCTCGGCCCACAGCCGCAGCAGCGGGCGGTGCTCCTCGCCGGCAAGCCACTCCCACACCCGTTCGACCGCCGGAACCAGTCCGATGGGCTGCCCGGACCTCCCGGGCTGCTCGGCCTGCCCGAGGCGGTCCAGGATCGCCAGCTCGTCGGTGCGGGCGCGCGCCAGCAGCGCCCGCACCAGACCGTCCTTGTTGCCGAAGAGGAACATCAGCACCCGGGGGCTGGAGCCGATGGCCGTGGCCAGCGGGCGCAGCGACAGATCGGCCAGGCCGTGGTCGAGCACGTACGTGTAGGCGGCCTCCAGCAGCTCGACCTGCCGGGCGGACGGGGCTGTCGTTCCCTCGGGCATGGAGCTAGCGTAGCGTTACTGAAACAGTTGTGTCAGTGGGTGGAGGGAAGCGACCATGCCGCAGCAGGACAACCGGCCGCACGTCACCGTGCGCCGCGCCGACCGTCCCGGCGACCTGGGCTGGGTGGTGATGGCGCACGGCGAGGTCTACGACGAGCAGTTCGGCTGGAACACCGACTTCGAGGTCCTGGTGGCCCGGATCGTCGCCGACTACGCCGACGGGCACGACCCGGCCGGGGAGGCCGGCTGGATCGCCGAGGTCGACGGCGAACGCGCGGGATGCGTCTTCCTGGTGGCCGGTGACGAGCCGGGCGTGGCCAAGCTGCGCATCCTGCTCGTCACCCCGGCCGCCAGGGGCCTGGGCGTCGGCAGCCGCCTCGTCGGGGAGTGCCTGGACTTCGCCCGCGAGGCCGGCTACCGGCAGGTGACGCTGTGGACCAACGACGTGCTGGTGTCCGCGCGCAGGATCTACCAGGGCCACGGCTTCACCCTCGTCGACGAGCAGCCCCATCACAGCTTCGGTCACGACCTCGTCGGCCAGAACTGGACGCTCGACCTGCACGCCGGCCCGGCGGGGGACGCGGCGGACCCGCTCGGTGACGGCGCTCGCGGGAGCACACTGGAGGTGTGCGCCGGGCACGCCGGCGACGGGTCTCACCGCAGCGTCAGCCGGTGACGTGGCCCGACGCAGCGCCAGGAGGACACCGTGGAGTTCGACGTGATCGTGGAGATCCCCCAGGGGTCCCGCAACAAGTACGAGATGGACCATGAACTGCACCGCATCCGGCTGGACCGGCTGCTGTTCACCTCCACCAAGTACCCGGCCGACTACGGCTACATCGACCACACCCTGGGACGGGACGGCGATCCTCTCGACGCCCTGGTGATCGTCGGCGAGCCGACCTTCCCGGGGTGCACCATCGAGTGCCGGGCGGTGGGCATGTTCTGCATGAAGGACGAGCAGGGCCCGGACGAGAAGATCCTCTGTGTGCCGGCGCACGACCCCCGGTTCGCGAGCCTGCAGGACATCGGTGACGTCCCCGACTTCGACCGGCTGGAGATCACCCACTTCTTCGAGGTGTACAAGGACCTGGAGCCCGGCAAGAGCGTCGAGGGCTCTCACTGGGAGAGCCGGGAACGGGCGTACGCCGAGATCGAGGCCTCCCGCGCCCGGGCCGGCGGGGCCGCCACGTGATCACCTGACCGGGCTCAGGTCCCGGACCGCCGCCCGGTGCGGCCCTTGTCCAGGAAGCGCCGCAGCCGCGCCTCCGACCAGGTGTTGATGACGTCGTCCCCGGTGAGCCAGCCGCGCTGGGCCGTGCCCACGCCGTAGCGCATGTTCGCCAGGTGCAGGGTGGAGTGGGCGTCGCTGTCGACGGCGAACTTCACGCCGTGCCGTCTGGCCCGCAGGATGTCCTCGTCGCGCAGGTCCAGGCGGTCCGGGTGGGCGTTGATCTCCAGCGCCGTACCGGTGCGCGCGCACGCGGCGAAGACCTCGTCCAGATCGGCGTCCAGGCCCGGCCGCTTGCCGATGATCCGGGTGGTGGGGTGGCCGATGATGTTGACGTACGGGTTCTCGCAGGCCCGCACCAGCCGCCGGGTCAGCTCCTCGCGGCCCTGGTTGAAGTGCGAGTGCACCGAGGCGACGCACAGATCGAAGCCGGCCAGGAACTCCTCCGGCCAGTCCACCTCCCCCTCGGGGTCGATGTTCAGCTCCGCCCCGTGCAGCAGCCGCATGCCGCCGCCCCGGCTGCGCCGGCCCCGCTTGCCGTAGGCGCCGTCCAGCTCGCGGACCTGCTCGCGCTGGGCGAGCATCCGCTCGTCGGTCATGCGCTGCATGTACAGGGTGGGCCCGTGGTCGGTCACCGCGTAGTAGGCGTAGCCGCGTTCGGCGGCCGCCGCGACCATCTCCTCCAGCGGGGCCAGGCCGTCGGTGAGGTCGGTGTGGGTGTGCAGGTCACCACGGATGTCGGACTCCTCGATCAGCTCGGGCAACTCGCCGTGGAGTCCGGCCTCGATCTCCCCGCGGTCCTCGCGCAGCGCCGGATGGATCCACGGCAGGCCGAGCCGCGCGTAGACCTCCTCCTCCGTCTCGGAGACGATCTTCTCGTCGCTCTCGGCGTCGAACAGCCCGTACTCGGACAGCTTCAGTTTCTGGTGCACGGCCAGTTCGCGGGTGCGGATGTTGTGCGCCTTGGAGCCGGTGAAGTACTGAAGCGCCGCGCCCCACGAGTCCGGTGGTACGACGCGGAGGTCGACGGAGAGGCCCTTGGTGGTGCGGATCGAGGTCTTCTTCTCACCGTGGGCGATGACCTCCGAGACGTACGGCAGCTCGGTGAGGACCCGCATCAGCGGCTTGGGCCTGGTCGCGGCGGCGAGCACGTCGATGTCGCCGATCGTCTCGCGGAAGCGGCGCAGTGAACCGGCGTAGGTGCACCGCCGGCAGCCGGTCACCCGGGACAGCTCGGCGACCACGTCGTCGGCGAGGTCCAGGGCCACGTCGAGCAGCACACGGTCCTCGGCGGACTGCAACAGCTCGATGCCGTGGAGGATGTTCTCCTCGGTCTTGGGCCCGAAGCCCTTCAGATCGCGCAGCCGCTCGGCGTGGATGGCGTCGGCCAACTCGTCGACCGAGGAGATGCCCAGCTCCTCGTGCAGGACGCAGGCCTTCCTCGGGCCGAGGGTGGGGATCGCCGTCAGCCGCCGCACACCGGCGGGGATCTTCGCCCGGAGTTCCTCCACCGCGGACACCTTGCCGTCGCGGAAGTACTCGGCGATCTTCTCCGCGATCGACTTGCCGACGTTGGGGATCTCCTGCAGGCCCTTGACGTCGAGCGTGGCCACGTCGGCGTGGTAGCCGCCCACCGACCGGGCGGCCTTCTCGTAGACGCGCGCCCTGTACGCGTCTCCTCCGGTGATCGAGATCAGGTCCGCGTATTCGGCGAACAGCGCGGCGACCTCGTCGTTGGAACGAGCCACACCTCCAGCGTAGGCGGCCGTGGCCGGCCGTGCCGAACGCCGGGGCGGCGCTCCGAGAACCGCGGTGGTATGCGCAGCGGCGAATCGGCATCCGGGATCTCGTGCCCGATGTGGATCACATGCCGGCGGGGCAACCCAGGGGCCGAAAAGCCCGTCAGTAATGAGCGTCGACAGTCATCCGGTCCAGGGAAGGTCCCCCCATGCCGCTGCGCACCCGAATAAGACGGCCTCGCGTCCTCATCGCCCTCGCGACGGCCGTCATCCTGACCGCGGCCGTCGCTCTGATCGTGGCCCTGACGGTCACGACGTACGACCACACCTCGCCGCGAGCCGCCCGCGGCAAGGCATCCGGCACGGTGGCGGGCCCCGTCGACTGCCGCAAGGCGAAGTGCGTGGCCCTCACCTTCGACGGCGGCCCCAGTCTCACGACCCCCAGGCTGCTCGACATCCTGAAGCAGCAGCATCTGCACGCGACGTTCTTCGTGCAGGGCCGGGGTCACATCGCCGAGTACCCCGAGATCCTGCGCCGTATCGCCGACGAGGGGCACGAGATCGGCAACCACACCTGGACGCACCCGGTCCTGACGCAGATCGACGCGGACGACGCCCGTGCGGAACTGACCCACACCCAGGACGCCATCGAGAAGGTCACCGGCACCAAGCCCGTCCTGATGCGGCCGCCGCAGGGCCGCACCAGCCGCAAGGTCGCGAACATCTGCAAGGACCTGGGGCTGGCGCAAGTGCTGTGGAGCGTCACGGCCAAGGACTACGAGACGACCGACACGGCCCTGATCACCAAGCGGGTGCTCGAGCAGACCCACCGCGACGGCATCATCCTCCTGCACGACCTGCACAAGGGGACCGTGCCCGCCGTCCCCGGGATCATCAAGGCACTCGAGGACCGCGGCTACACCATCGTCACGGTGTCCCAGCTGCTCGCCCCGGCCCGGCCCGAGCCGGGGATGGTCTACCGGCCCTGACCGCCTGCGCCCCGGGACTCCGGCCGGGCAGAACGGCAGTGGCCTCCCGCCGCGAGGCCGAGCGCCGCGTTCCTACCGAAGGGGACGCGGCATCCGGACGATCGCGGTTCCTCCGGCCAGATCCACCGTCGTCCTGTTCGGCGGCGCTCCGTCATCCTCGCCGTCCGGCATCACCAGCGCCGACTGCCGCTCCTTCAGCTCGTTCTGCTTGCCCGGCGACAGGCTCGCATGCAGCTGCTCGAAGCGGGCTGGTCTCGCTGCTGTGGGTCGGGGTGAACGAGGAAATCCACAGCCGCGGCCTGGTCCAGCAGACCCTCACTCCGCTCGGCGTGATGCGGGCGGCCGTCGGCGTCGCCGTCCTCTTCGGCGCCGGGCACCTCCAGAACTACCTGTTCTTCGGCGCGCAGTTGAACGACACGTTGTGGCAGATGCTCTCCGCCACCCTCTTCGGCTTCACCTGCGCCGGCCTGCGCTACGCGATCGGCTCCGTGTGGCCGCTGGTCGTTGTCCACGCCCTCGACGACTTCTTCCAGATCCGCTCCCCCGGCGCGGCCCCGGACTGGTGGCAGGGGGGCGTGTACGTCTTCCACGTCGCTTACGGCCTGTGGCTGTTGCACCGATACGCATACGCCGCTGAAGACGCCCCCACGCTGCGCGCTTCGATCCGTACGGACCCTGGCGAGCGTCCCGAGGGAGCCGAGGCGCTCGACTGACGTCCGCCTGCCACCCAGCCCGCGGTCGCAGTGACGCGGGCCGCCAGGGAGGCTGCACCCCGCCGGCCTTCGACATCGGCTTCCCGGCCCAGGCTGTCACCCTCACCGGCGTCCCCTGCAGAACGTCCACGGCGCCGACGCCGCTCCCGAAGTCTCCTCGATCGGCTGGGTCTGCAGGACTACGAGCCGGTCGGCGTCGTCGGCCTCAGCGGCCTCCGCCCGAACTGCGCACGCCACATGCGGAACCCTCGGGCGTCCGGGGCTGCCCGGCGCCTACCCGAACGGCACTCCTCTCATCCGGCTGACCGACGCTGCACCGCGCCGGAGCAACGGCGGTACCGCCTGCCCGCGGCCGACCGGCTACCGCTGCGACGAGTGTCCCTTCCGCTCGGCCCGGAGGACGAGAACGTGGGCGCACCCCCACCGTTGTGAAGGGCGATGCGGCCCGCGTCCGGTAAGTCGTCGGGTGAGGGTCGGGCAGGCCGTTCGCGTGACCTTTCCCGGCCGCAAGGTCGATACTGCCGACATCAGCTTGTGAACCGAGCCGCTGAGGACGACGGCACGCACTTGAAGACCCGTCACCAAGGTCGGCATCGAGTCGGCATCAGTACCGCCGGAGCCCGATCGGAGCCGCCACCGACCGCAAAGATCGATAACTGACCCTAGCCCTCGTGACCTGGGGAAATGCAGGTCAAGGGCCCACCTGCTAGTCTCACCAGGAGGTACCCATGAAGATGCTGATCAACGTCGCCGAGACCGTCGTCGCGGACGCGTTGCGCGGGATGGCGGCCGCTCATCCCGGGCTGGCGGTCGACGTCGAGAACCGGGTGATCGTACGGCGGGACGCCCCCGTGGCGGGGAAGGTCGCCCTGGTGTCCGGTGGCGGGTCGGGGCACGAGCCGCTGCACGGCGGGTTCGTGGGTCCCGGGATGCTGTCGGCGGCCTGTCCCGGGGAGGTCTTCACCTCGCCGGTGCCCGACCAGATGGTGCGGGCCGCGGCGGCCGTGGACAGCGGCGCGGGCGTGTTGTTCGTCGTGAAGAACTACACCGGTGACGTGCTCAACTTCGACATGGCGGCCGAACTGGCCGAGGACGAGGGCATCCAGGTCGCCAAGGTGCTCGTCAACGATGACGTGGCGGTGACCGACAGCCTGTACACGGCCGGGCGGCGCGGCACCGGCGCCACCCTGTTCGTGGAGAAGATCGCGGGCGCGGCGGCCGACGAGGGGCAGCCGCTGGAGCGGGTGGAGTCGATCGCACGGCAGGTCAACGAGAGCTCGCGCAGCTTCGGAGTGGCGCTCAGCGCCTGCACCACCCCGGCCAAGGGCAGCCCCACCTTCGATCTGCCGCCCGGTGAGCTGGAGCTGGGCATCGGCATCCATGGCGAGCCGGGCCGGGAGCGGCGGCCGATGATGACCTCGGGGGAGATCGCCGACTTCGCGGTCAACGCGGTCCTGGAGGACCTGAGCCCGAGCAATCCCGTGCTGCTGCTGGTCAACGGCATGGGCGCCACCCCGCTGCTGGAGCTGTACGGCTTCAACGCGGAGGTGCACCGGGTCCTCGCCGAGCGCGGGGTGCCGGTCGCCCGCACGCTGGTCGGCAACTATGTGACCTCCCTCGACATGGCCGGTGCCTCCGTCACCCTGTGCCAGATCGACGAGGAGCTGCTGCGGCTGTGGGACGCGCCGGTGAACACGCCGGGTCTGCGCTGGGGCGTGTGACCCGGCCCCCTCCCCCGACTCCACCCATCGCACCGGCCACGCAAGGGAGTTCCAGTGCTCGACGCCGATTTCTTCCGCCGCTGGATGGCGGCGACCGCCGCGTCCGTCGACCGCGAGGCGGAACGGCTCACCGCCCTCGACTCGCCCATCGGGGACGCCGACCACGGCAGCAATCTGCAGCGCGGGTTCACGGCCGTGCGGGCCGCGCTGGAGAAGGACGCGGCTGACACGCCGGGCGCGATCCTGGTCCTGGCCGGGCGCCAGCTGATCTCGACGGTCGGCGGGGCCTCCGGCCCTCTGTACGGGACGCTGCTGCGCCGGACCGGCAAGGCGCTCGGGGACGCCCCGGAGGTGAGCGAGGAGCAGCTCGCCGAGGCGCTGCGGGCCGGTGTGGAGGGGGTCATGACGCTGGGCGGCGCGGCGCCGGGCGACAAGACCATGGTCGACGCGCTGGTGCCGGCGGTGGACGCGCTCGGTGAGGGTTTCGTGGCGGCGCGCACCGCCGCCGAGCGGGGGGCCGAGGCGACCACGCCGTTGCAGGCCCGCAAGGGCAGGGCGAGCTATCTGGGCGAGCGCAGCATCGGCCACCAGGACCCGGGGGCCACCTCGTCCGCGCTGCTGATCGCGGGGCTGGCCGAGGCGGCGGAGGCCTGACATGGGCGACGACAAGCTGGTCGGGATCGTGCTGGTGTCGCACAGCGCGGAGGTGGCCGCGTCGGTGGCGGCGCTGGCGAAGGAGCTGGCGGGCGGGGCCGAGGCGGTGCCGGTGGCCCCGGCGGGCGGCCGAGAGGGCGGCGGGGTCGGTACGAGCGCCGAGCTGGTCGCCGCCGCGGCCGCCTCCGTGGACCGGGGGGCCGGGGTCGCGGTGCTCACCGATCTCGGCAGCGCGGTGCTCACCGTGAAGGCGCTGCTCGCCGAGGGCGACGAGCTGCCGGACCGCACCCGCCTCGTCGACGCACCGTTCGTCGAGGGTGCGGTCGCCGCGGTCGTCACGGCGGCCACGGGAGCGGATCTGGACGCGGTGGAGGCTGCGGCCGCGGACGCGTACGCCTACCGGAAGGTGTGACGGGCGAGTGCGAAGGGCGGCTGGCCCGGGCGCGTGCGCCGGTCATCGGGGGCGTGGGCTGTCGCCGTGCACCAGTTTCCGGGCCAGGCGTTCGCCCTCCGCCACGGCGGCGGCGTGGTTCTCGATGTGCTTCGCCTTGGAGTGCTCGAAGACGATGCAGGTCACGCCCGAGCGGGTGCCGCCGGCGCGCGGGTCGGCGGGGATGCCGAGCCGCCGGGCGGTGGGGTAGGAGGCCTCGCCGATGATGTCCCGGTGGCCGGTGTCGCCGACGGCCGCGTAACGCACCCGGCCCCGGTGGACGACGGCCGCGACCGAGCCGCCGCCCAGGCCGTGGGCACGGTGGTTCCCGACACGGCTGGGGGCGGGCAGGACGATGCAGGGCAGGCGCTCGGCGTCCGGACGGCGGCCGTCGGACTGCGCGCAGGCCGCGGCGGGCGAGAACCCCGGGTCGGTGCGGCGGCTGCAGCGGCGGGTGGGCCGCCCGTCGCGGTCGATGTCCATGTCGGACTTCCAGAAGACGGCTCCGCGCAGGCCGCATACCGGGATGGTGGCGGGCCGGCCGGCGTCGGGACGGTAGCGGCCGCGGGAGACCGGCGCGCAGCCGCGTGCCTTGCCAGCAGGTCGGCGGTGCGGCACGGTGGCGGTGGGCGGTGTCGTCGGAGCCAGCAGGGCGGCGCTCGCCGCGACGAGCGTCAGCGACTGGACACGCACCATGCGGAACCCTCTCCTCGGGGACACGGACTGACATTCATTCTGAAATGGGGTGAATTCATCGTGCGCCCACGTGAGGTGACCGGACGGGGCGTCGCCCGCAGCACTTGCCGGACGGCCGGGGGCCGAGGCCGCGCCGGCCCGGCCCCCGGTCGCCCGCACCGGCGCGGTATCAGCGACGACAGCGGTCCGCGCCCACGGCACGAACTCCCCTTCTGCTCCGGGCAGTTCGGCCGGGGTGAGGTTTCAGCATACGTAACTCCCCGGGAACGGCGGCAACGACGCCCCCCTTGATGCCCTCCGGCCGACGCGGCATATTGGTCCGGACCATTGGATCGAGCGGTGTCCCGGCCGTGCGCACCGCAGTTGACCGGGAGGCAGACCTCGTGCGACGCGTTCCCGACCTCGTTTCCCGCCCTGGCCGTGTTCCCGGGCCTGTCGTGGCCGTGTGCGGTGCGCTGGTACTGCTCGCGGCCTGCGGCCGGAGCGCCGCGGACGACGGGGAGGGCGACGGCCCCGGGGCACCGACCGGAGTGACCGCCACGGCCGGCAGTGCGACCAGCGTGCACGTCATGTGGAACGCGGTCACCTCCACGTCGGGCATCCGCGGCTACCAGGTGTATCGCGGCACCACGAAGGTCAAGGACGTACCGGCGTCCGAGCACATGGTGGACGTCCCCCGGCTCAGCCCCGCGACGACCTACGTCTTCACCGTGCGGGCGCGGGACAACCGCGGCAGGCTGGGGCCGCGCAGCCGGGAGGTGCGGGCGAGGACACCCGCCGCGGTCGCGGCGGACCACTCGGCCCCCACCCGCCCGCTCGCCCCTCGGGGCCGGGTGGCGGGCAGCCGGGCCGTGCAGTTGTCCTGGTCCGCCTCGACGGACGACCGGGGCGTGGCCTCCTACGACATCTACCAGGGGACCACGAAGATCCACAGCGTGGGCGGGAGCCAGACGGCGACCGTGGTCACCGGGCTGCGGCCGCGCACCCGCTACTCCTTCACCGTCCGGGCCCGCGACGCCGCCGACAACCTCTCCCCCGCGAGCGCCCCCGTGCGGCTCACCACCGCGCCGGGCTCCGACGACGGCCGGGGCACCGCGCCCACCTCCTTCCGCGCCGGCACGCACCGCACGGACGGCGCCTGCTACCTCGACCTGGCCTGGGTCCCGCCGCGCACGGACGGCGTGGTGACGGAGTATCAGATAGTGCTGGACGGACGCCCGGCCACCTCCCTCGTCCGGGGCGGCACCGCACCGCGCGAGAAGGCGTCGTACAGCTTCTACCTGGGCCGCGACGCCGGGATCAGCCACCGGGTGCGCATCCGCGCCAAACTCCCCGACGGCACCTGGGGCGGCTTCTCGCCCACCCGCACGGTGACCACCGGCCGGCGACACTCCTAGGCCCTCTCGACTCGCTCGGCCGTTCGGCCGTCGGCCGCGTGGGTGGGGTACGCGTGCGGCGGGCCGTCACGGGGGATGGGCTGCCTCGGAGGCGGCACGGGCACCTCTTCGTCCGCGGCGGTACTCGGGACGGTCCGCCGACCGTGCCGCCGGAGGAGAGTCCATGCGCGATCGATCCCTCCTGCGCGGCGGCCCGTGGCCCGTCGCCGCGGCCGCCGCCCTCACGTTCCAGATCGCCGCCGGAACGGCTGTGGCCGGGCCGGGGATCTCCGCGAGCACCAGCGGCTCCACGGTGACGGTGAGCACCAGCTCGTGCACCCCGGTCAACGGCGCGTGGGGCACGGCCTCGCTGCTCAGCGCCGGCGAGACCGGCTTCGCCGAAGGACGCCGGGCGGCGCTCGCCGGGACGACCGCCGGCCAGTCGGCGGTCTGGCGGGACGTGCGCCCGGGCACGTACACCGTGATCGTGGTGTGCGCCGACGACATGACGGCGGGCACCCAGTCCGTCGTCGTCTCCGCCCCCTCGAAGCCGGCGACCTCCTCCGCCCCCGCCGCCTCCACGCCGTCGCGCGGTCTGCTGGACCGTCCGAGCAGCCGTGTCGAGGCCGACGGCACCATGGTGCTCGCCATGGGCGGGGCGCTGGTCGGGGCCGCGATGATCGCCACCGGGTGGGTGCTGCGCCGCCGTTCGAAGCCGTACCCGCTGTGAGCGGCGGGCCGCCGGAGGCCGGGAGGGGACACGGTCGACGCGGGGCGACGCGGGGCGACGCGGTCGTCTCAGGCCGGATCCGTGCCCGGCAGTTCGGCGAACTCCTCCAGCGCGTGCCTGAGCCACCCGGTCCAGAAGGTCTCCAGGTCGATCCCGGCCCGCAGGACCAGGTGCTGCAACCGGTCCTGGGGGCTGTCCTTCCCGGGCGGGAAGTCGCGCTTCTCGATCTCCTGGTACTCCGCCAACTGCCGCTCGTGCAGCTGAAGGTGGCGCCTGAGATCGTCCTCGAGCCCCGCCGTGCCGACCACGGCCGCCGCGCGCAGCCGCAGCAGCAGGGCGTCGCGCAGCGGCTTGGGCTCCTGGGAAGCCGCCGTCCAGCGGGCCAGTTCGGCCCGGCCCGCCGGCAGTACCTCGTAGCTCTTGCGCTGCCCCCGGGCCGGCTGGTCCGCCGGCAGGGCGCGGATCAGGCCGTCCGCCTCCAGCTTCCCCAGCTCCCGGTAGATCTGCTGATGCGTGGCCGACCAGAAGTAGCCGATCGACTTGTCGAAGCGGCGCGTCAGCTCGAGCCCCGACGACGGCTTCTCGAGCAGGGCGGTGAGCATCGCGTGCGGGAGTGACATGGGGTCATCCTAGGGACGGGCCGGCCCTGCCCCGGCGCGCCCCTACAGGGCCGCCGCCACCTCCGTGCCCTGCTTGATCGCGCGCTTGGCGTCCAGTTCGGCGGCCACGTCCGCGCCACCGATGAGGTGGGCGCGGCGTCCGGCGGCGACCAGCTCGTCGTACAGGTCGCGCCGCGGCTCCTGTCCGGTGCACAGCACGACGGTGTCCACCTCCAGGACGGTGCTCGCGCCGTCGACGGTGATGTGCAGCCCGCTGTCGTCGATCCCGTCGTAGCGCACGCCCGGGAGCATGGTGACGCCGCGGTGCTTGAGCTCGGTGCGGTGGATCCAGCCGGTCGTCTTGCCGAGGCCCGCACCGACCTTGCTGGTCTTGCGCTGGAGCAGGTGGACGGTGCGCGGCGGGGCGGGCCGCTCGGGCGCGGCGAGGCCGCCGGGGGCGCGGTAGTCGGTGTCGACGCCCCAGGCACGGAAGTACGCGGCGGGGTCCTCGCTCATCCTGTCGCCGCCGTCGGTCAGGAACTCGGCGACGTCGAATCCGATGCCGCCCGCACCCAGGATCGCCACCCGGTCGCCGACGGGGGCGCCGTCGCGCAGCACGTCGAGGTAGCCGAGGACGCGCGGATGGTCCACGCCGGGGATCTCCGGGGTGCGCGGGGTGACCCCGGTGGCGACGACCACCTCGTCGTGGTCGGTGAGGTCGCCGGCGCTGACCCAGGTATTGAGGCGTACGTCCACACCGTGCGCGTCGAGCTGGTGGCGGAAGTAGCGCAGGGTCTCGTCGAACTCCTGCTTGCCGGGGACCTTGCGGGCGACGTTCAGCTGGCCGCCGATCTCGTGCGCGGCGTCGAAGAGCGTGACGTCGTGGCCGCGTTCGGCGGCGCTCACCGCGCAGGCCAGCCCGGCGGGACCGGCGCCGACGACGGCGACACGCTTGCGCCGTCGGGTGGGCGAGAGCACCAGCTCGGTCTCGTGGCAGGCGCGCGGATTGACCAGGCAGGAGGTGATCTGCCCGCTGAAGGTGTGGTCGAGGCAGGCCTGGTTGCAGCCGATGCAGGTGTTGATGGCCTCCGGCCGGCCGGCGGCGGCCTTGGCCACGAAGTCGGGGTCGGCGAGCATCGGGCGGGCCATGGAGACCATGTCGGCGCGGCCCTCGGCGAGCAGCTGCTCGGCGAGTTCCGGAGTGTTGATGCGGTTGGTGGTGACGAGCGGGACCGAGACCGCGCCCATCAGCTTCTTCGTCACCCAGGTGTAGGCGCCGCGCGGCACGGAGGTGGCTATGGTGGGGATGCGGGCCTCGTGCCAGCCGATGCCCGTGTTGATGATGGTCGCGCCTGCCGCCTCGACGGCCTTGGCGAGCGTGATCACCTCCTCCAGGGAGGAGCCGCCGGGCACCAGGTCCAGCATGGACAGCCGGTAGACGATGATGAAGTCCTCGCCGACCGCCTCGCGCACCCGGCGGACGATCTCGACCGGGAAGCGCATGCGGTTGTCGTAGGAGCCGCCCCAGCGGTCGGTGCGGTGGTTGGTCGGGGCCGCGACGAACTCGTTGATCAGGTAGCCCTCGGAGCCCATGATCTCGACGCCGTCGTAGCCCGCCTGCCGGGCGAGTCGGGCGGTGCGGGCGTAGTCGTCGATGGTCCGCTCGATGTCGGCGTCGGTGAGCTCGCGGGGGGCGAAGGGGCTGATGGGTGCCTGGAGCGGGCTCGGTGCGACCAGGTCGTGGTGGTAGGCGTAGCGGCCGAAGTGCAGGATCTGCAACGCGATCCGGCCGCCCTCGCGGTGCACGGCGTCGGTGACGACCCGGTGCTGCCCGGCCTCCTCGTCCGTGGTCAGCTTCGCGCCGCCCTCGTACGGCCGGCCCTCGTCGTTGGGGGCGATGCCGCCGGTGACGATGAGGCCCACTCCGCCGCGCGCCCGGGCGGCATAGAACTCCGCCATCCGCTCGAAGCCGCGCTCGGCCTCCTCCAGGCCGATGTGCATGGAGCCCATCAGGACGCGGTTGGGCAGGGTGGTGAAGCCCAGATCGAGCGGGCTCAGCAGGTGCGGGTAACGGCTCATCGGGCCCTCCGTGCGCGGTGTCGTCACCGCATTTGTAGAGGACGCCGAGGCGTTTATGCAACTAGTTGCACAACCGGGGTGCGGGCTCGGCCACCGGCGGACGGTTCACTCCGGTGGCCGTACGACCGCCGCCGTCCCGGATTCGGACGGCCGCGGCCCGGATCAGCGACTCTCCAGGCGTACGTGCAGCTCGCGTTCCTGGTCGCCGGACGCCGTGCACAGGTCCTGGACGGTGAACAGGGAGTCCAGGGTCGTGCGGAACCGGTCGATCGCCCAGTAGCCGCCCTGCGCGTCGGCCGTGACGGACGCCCCGAGGTGCGCGGGATCGCATGTCCCGCGGGGCTCGGCGACGTCGAAGGTGCCGAGCCACACCGTCGGGCGTACCTCGTGGTAGTCGCGGGGCACGTCGTCCGCGCGCCGGTCGGACGAGAAGCAGGCGCGCAGGGCGTCGAACACGGTCCGGGCGTCTTCCTTGCTGCATCCGCTCAGCTCCACCGAGACGGATTCGGGGTGCTCGGGCTCACTGACCATCGTGATCGCTCCTCTCGTGGCCGCGCTGCGACTGCCGCACAGGCTTCCTGCGACTGCCGCACAGGGTTCCCCCGAAACCGCGCTCCACCCCCACCCCTCAGCAAAGCACCACCTCCCGGCAGAGCACCACCGGCGGAGCACCATCGGCGGCGTTCCCCGTCACGGACCTCATCCGCGCGGGACATCTCGGACACCGCGCAGCGTGCGGCCCCGTCGGCCCTTACGGGCGACTCGGCGGGACGACCACCCGGGTGGTGAGGGATGGTGGAAAGAGGCGACGGACCCTCGGAGAGGTGAGCGTGGGCGCGGTACAACAGGGGGTGTCGGCACCGAGCACGGCGGGCCGCGTGGACGGGCGAAGGCGGTGCGTGCGATGACTGCAGCCGGGGCTGCCTCGGCCGAGGGCCAGGAGCCGTTCGGCGCTCCGGTGGGGCCGAGCGGGCTGCTCGACGTGCTGGGCGTGGCCTCGGTGGTCCTCGACGCCCAGGGGCGCATCGTGCTGTGGAGCCCCCAGGCGGAGGAACTCTTCGGCTACTCGGCGCAGGAGGCGCTCGGGCAGCTCGCCGGCCGGCTGATGGTCCACGAGGAGCACCTGGACCTGGTGATCAAGCTGTTCGCCGACGTCCTGCGGACCGGCCAGGGCTGGGCGGGCGCCTTCCCCATACGGCACAAGGACGGCAGCACCCGCCTGGTGGAGTTCCGCAACATGCGGCTGCTGGACGACCGCGGCGACGTCTACGCGCTCGGGCTCGCCGCCGACCAGACGACCGTGCGCCGGCTGGAGCGGGACGTGGCGCTGTCGGCGCGGATCGTCTCGCAGTCCCCGATCGGGCTCGCCGTCCTGGACACCCGGCTGCGGTACGTCTCGGTCAACCCGGCCCTGGAGCGCATGGACGGGCTCCCGGCCGAGGCGCACATCGGCCGGACCATCGC
Organism: Streptomyces sp. MK7; assembly: GCF_032658145.1. Classification (NCBI taxonomy): domain Bacteria; kingdom Bacillati; phylum Actinomycetota; class Actinomycetes; order Kitasatosporales; family Streptomycetaceae; genus Streptomyces; species Streptomyces sp. MK7. Next base: position 85,988 of record NZ_JAVACL010000028.1, on the reverse strand, counting down.
CGAGGTGCTGCCACAGGTGGACGCCGCCACGCTGCAGACCGCGGCGCTGCGGGTGCTGGAGAGCGGCCAACCCCTCGTCGACGTCTTCGCCGTCGGCCGGACACCCGCCGATCCCGAGGAGGACCACGCCTGGTCGGTCTCGCTGTACCGGCTGGAGGACGCCGTCGGCACGGTGCTCGGCGTGGCCGTGTCGAGCGTGGACATCACCGAGCAGTACCGGGCCGGCATCGAGGCGGAGGCGGCGCGCCGGCGCCTGGCCCTGATCGCCGACGCCTCGGCCCGGATCGGCACCACCCTGGACCTGGACCGGACCGCCCGGGAGCTGGCGGACGTGGCCGTTCCCGAGCTGGCGGACGTGGCGGCCGTGGACCTGCTGGAGGCGGTCGTCGGGGGCCGGCGCAGCAGCCTGGGCCCCACCGAGCCGGCGGTGATCCGGGCTCTGGCCGTCCGGGCGGAGCATGCCGCCGACGCCCTGGAGGCCGCCGACCCGCCGGGCCAGATCGCCCGTTACGGCCCCGAGCGGCTGGTCACCCAGTGTGTCCGCACCGGACGCCCGGCGCTGGTGCGGCATGTGAAGGACGAGGACCTGGCGCGCATCGCCCGGTCCCCGGAGGCGGCCGTCCTGCTGGGCCGCGTGGGCGTGCACTCGTATCTGGCCGTGCCGCTGATCGCGCGCGGCGAGGTGCTGGGCGCGCTGGACCTCAAACGCACGCGGAACCCCGAGCCGTTCAGCGAGGACGACGTCCTGCTCGCCCGGGAGCTGGCCGCGCGCGCGGCCGTGCAGATCGACAACGCCCGCTGGTACCAGAACGCCCGCGACACCGCCCTCACCCTCCAGCGCAGCCTGCTGCCCCACCACCCCTCCGTCACGGGCGGGCTCGAGGTCGCCTCCCGATACCAGCCGGCGAGCGCCACGATCGAGGTGGGCGGTGACTGGTTCGACGTGATCCCGCTGGAGGGCGACAAGACGGCGCTGGTCGTCGGGGACGTCATGGGCAGCGGCATCAGCGCCGCCGCCACGATGGGCCGGCTGCGCACCGCCACCAAGGCCCTGGCCTCGCTCGACCTGGACCCCGCGCGGCTCCTGGAGCACCTGGACCGGATCACCGACGGCCTGGACCAGTCCATCGCCACCTGCCTGTACGCCGTCCACGACCCGCATCTGCGGCAGTGCCGGATCGCCAACGCCGGGCATCTGCCCCCGGCCCGGGTCCGGCCGGGCCGGCCCCCGGAGCTGCTCGACCTGCCCACCGGGGTGCCGCTGGGCGTCGGCGGGGTGGCGTTCTCGACCACCACCGTCGATCTGGAGCCGGGCGACCAGCTGGTGCTGTACACCGACGGACTCGTGGAGACCCGGCGGGATCCGCTGGACCAGCGCCTGGAGTCGCTGCTGACGCTGCTCGGCGATCCGGGGTGCCCCTTGGAGGACCTCTGCGACATGCTGCTGCGCACGCTGCACCAGCCGGACAACCACGACGACGTGGCCCTCCTGGTGGCCCGCGCGCAGACGCTCCCGCCGCCGGATGCCCCGACCGCCTGACGGCGGGACCGGGGTTTCCGACGAGCCGGGTCAGACACCTGGGCAGTGTCTCGTCGATCAGGCCGGATCGGGGACCGGTGGCCGGCGGTGGGGGTACCTCCCACGCCGTTCAGGCAGTGGGGGAGCATCGCGGGGCGGAGGAGGGAGTCGATGCGGAGCATCGGTGACCGACGACAACGCGGCGAGGTGCGGCGCCGGCCACCGCGAGCCCGGCGTGATCGGCGAGACACCCCTTATGGCTTCGTGCCGATGACCACGTTCGCGTAGAGCTCCGGCGACACGGCCAGGCGCGGGGTCAGGCCGGCCCTGGTGAAGGCCTCCACGGCGGCCGGGGTCTGGCGTTCGCTCGTCTCGACGAGGAGGCGGCCGCCGGGGGCGAGCCAGGCGGGGGCTCCGGCGGTGACACGGCGCAGCACGTCGAGGCCGTCGGCGCCGCCGTCCAGGGCGACCGGCGGTTCGTGGTCCCGGGCCTCGGACGGCAGGAGCCCGACCTCGGCGGTGGGGACGTAGGGGACGTTGGCGGCGAGGATGTCGACCCGGCCGCGCAGCCCGGCCGGCAGCGCCTGGAACAGGTCGCCTAGGTGGACCCGGCCGCCGAGGGGACCGATGTTGCGCCGGGCGCAGCGCACCGCGGCCGGGTCGATGTCGGCGGCGTGCAGTTCGGCCGGGCCGAGCGCGGCGGCCAGCGCGGCGCCCACCGCGCCGGACCCGCAGCACAGGTCCACGACGACGCGGGCGTCCGGGGCCCGGGCGACGGCCTGCTCGACCAGGAACTCGGTACGGCGCCGGGGCACGAAGACACCCGGCTCCACGAGCACGCGCAGGCCGCGGAACTCGGCCCAGCCGAGGACCTGTTCGAGCGGCAGCCCGGACGCGCGCCGGTCCACCAGTGCGGTGAGTTCGCCGGGTGTGCGGGCGGCCGCGAGGATCAGCTCCGCCTCGTCCTCGGCGAACACACAGCCGGCCGTGCGCAGCGCGGTGACGACCGCGGCACGGGACTCCGGCGGGAAGGCGCCGGCGGCGGAAGGAGACGACGGAGCCGGAACGGAAGGAGAAGCAGAACGCGGAGTGGAACGTTCGGGCATGGAGAGCCGGGACCTTTCGGGAGCCGACGGACGCTCCCCCGGTCACCTATCGGCGGTGACCCGCGCGGTCGTGCGGAGAGAGCACCCGAGCTGACACAGCGATGATGGGTCTCACCCCCTCGGCTTCCCACGGTCGGGACCGTCCGCGACCGCTGGTCACCCTACCCCAACCCGCGGGCGCCGACGGTTCCTTCGCTCTCCCCCCGGCGACGGCCGGCGGCCACGGCCCGACCAGCCAGTTGTACTATGCAACCAGAGCGGCAGGGAGGTGTTCCGTGACAGCGGCCGAGAGCGAGCGCGAGGGCGAGACGGCCGTGGAGACGATCCACCGCGAGATGACGGTCTTCGCGCGCCGGGCCCGGGCCTCGGCGGGGCGCATGCACCCCGAGCTGTCGCTGGTGTCCTACACCCTGCTCGGGCATCTGGAGGAGCGGGGCGGCTGCCGCGCCACCGACCTGGCGGCGCACTACGCGCTGGACAAGTCCACGGTCAGCCGGCAGGTGACCGCTCTGGAGCGGGTGGGCCTCATCGAGCGGCGCCTGGACACCGAGGACCACCGGGTGCAGGTGCTGCATCTGACGGACGCCGGCCGGGAGATCCTCGCCCAGGTCACCGAGAGCCGCCGGGCGGCCTTCCGGGAGCGGCTGGCGGACTGGCCGGAGGAGGACCTTCAGCGGTTCGCGGCGTATCTCACCCGCTACAACGCGTGGCCCCTGGCGCCGAAGGACAGGATCTAGGACTGCCCTGACCCAGGGCCGGTCCCGGGCCGCTCCGGCGAACACGTACGGTGGAGCACCATGAACGTCACCCGAGGATTCACCGGGCGTCCGCGCGTCGCCGACCCCGGACTGCCGCCCGGGCAGTACGACGCCGCCGACGACTGGCCGGTGCTGTCCGCCGAGGTCACGCCCGGCATCGCGCCCTCGGACTGGACGTTCCGCGTCGACGGCATGGTCGCCGAGCCCCGCAGCTGGGACTGGGAGCAGGCACGGCAGCTGCCGGCGTCCGCGTACGAGGGCGACATCCACTGCGTGACCGGCTGGTCGAAGTTCGGGGTGCGGTTCGAGGGCGTGTCGCTGGACGTGTTCCTCGACGCGGTACGGCCCGTCGCCGGCGCCACGCACGCCGTGGCCTACTCGCACAGCGGGTACACCACGAACCTCCCGCTCGCGGACCTGCGGGGCGGGCGCGCCTGGATCGCGTTCGCGTACGACGGCGCACCGCTGCCCGCCGAGCACGGCGGTCCGGCGCGGCTGCTGGTGCCGCACCTGTACTTCTGGAAGAGCGCCAAGTGGATCGCGGGCCTGCGCGTCCTCGACCACGACGAGCCGGGCTTCTGGGAGCAGAACGGCTACCACGCCCGGGGCAACCCCTGGGAGGAGCAGCGGTACTCCGGTGACTGAAACCTTCGCGCCCCCGACCCGGTTCGCCGTGCCCGGCCGTATCGCCGTGAGCGAGCAGGCGGCCGCCCGATGGCAGACCGCGACCCTCACCGAGATCCGGCGGGAGACCCCGCGCGCCGCGACCTTCCGCCTGGCGGTGCCGGCGTGGCCGGGGCACCTGCCCGGGCAGCACCTGAAGCTGCGGCTGACCGCGCCCGACGGCTACTCGGCGCAGCGCCACTACTCGATCGCCTCGGCGCCCGACGACTCCGGGCACATCGAACTGACCCTGGACCACGTCGAGGGCGGCGAGGTCTCCGGCTGGTTCCACACCGTGGCCCGCCCCGGCGACCGGGTGGAGGTGCGCGGCCCGCTGAGCGGCTTCTTCGCCTGGCCCGGCGACCGGCCGGCGCTGCTGCTCGGCGCGGGCTCCGGCGTCGTGCCGCTGATGTCGATGGTGCGCCACCGCCGGGCTCGGGGGCTGACCGTGCCGCTGCGGCTGCTGGTGTCCGCGCGCGACCCCGAAGAGCTCATCTACGCGCGGGAGTTCGGTCCGGAGACCACGCCGGTGTTCACGCGCCACGCACCCGAGGGCGTGCCGGTGGGGCGGCTGTCGGCCGCGCATCTGGCGCCGCTGGTGGCGGGGCCGCCCGCGGGCGGCTGGGAGGCGTACGTGTGCGGGTCCAACGGCTTCGCGGAGCACGCCTCGCGGTTGCTCGTCGCCGCGGGCCTGCCCGTGGACCGTATCCGGATCGAGCGCTTCGGCTGACGGGGGCCGGGCTCTGCGGCCCGCTCACCGGGCTTCCACACGGCCGGTCGCGTACAGGTGACCCGACCGCCTGCCCGGGTACCGCTCCGCCGGGCCGTCCGGCCCGTCGAACGAAACCGGTCCGCGCGGTTGCTCTGACCAGCGGCGATCGGCCCGCACGGGCCCTCGCGCGCGGGCGGTCACTGCGTGGACAGGGCCTGGCGAGTCCTCCGACCACCGCCGTACGGTGTGATCACCTATCGGTATTTTCTGTGTGCGAAGGCGGTTGTTGATGGCCCTGTTCGACCTTCCTCTCGACGAACTCCGTGAGTACCGCAGCGAGTCCACCGAGCCGGAGGACTTCGACGCCTTCTGGTCCAAGACCCTCCAGGAGGCCCGCGAGCACGATCTGGACGCCCGCTTCGACCTGGTCGACGCGGGACTGACCACGGTCAAGGTGTACGACGTGACCTTCGCCGGGTTCGGCGGCCACCCGGTCAAGGGCTGGCTGACGCTGCCCGTCCGGGTCGACGGGCCGCTGCCGCTGGTCGTGGAGTTCATCGGCTACGGCGGCGGACGCGGCCTGCCGCACGAGCACCTGCTGTGGGCGTCGTCGGGCCGGGCGCACTTCGTGATGGACACACGGGGGCAGGGCAGCGCCTGGGGCGGCGGAGGCGGCACCGCCGACCCGGTGGGCGGCGCACCGGCGTACCCCGGCTTCATGACGCGCGGCATCGACGCGCCGGAGAACTACTACTACCGCCGGGTGTTCACCGACGCGGTGCGCGCGATCGAGGCGGCGCGCTCGCACCCGCTGACCGATGCGGCCCGGACCGTGGCGATCGGCGGGAGCCAGGGCGGCGGCATCACGATCGCGGTGGGCGGTCTGGTGCCGGATCTGGCCGCGATCGCTCCGGACGTGCCGTTCCTGTGCGACTACCCGCGTGCGGCGGCGCTGACCGACCGCCACCCGTACCGGGAGATCGGCCTGTACCTCAAGACCCACCGCGGGCGCACCGAGGAGGCGCTGCGCACCCTGTCGTACTTCGACGGCGTCCACTTCGCCGCCCGGGGCTGTGCGCCGGCGCTCTTCTCGGCGGCACTGGAGGACCAGACCTGCCCGCCGTCGACGGTTTTCGCCGCGTTCAACGCCTGGGCACACGAGGACAAGACCATAGAGGTGTACGACTTCAACGACCACGAGGGCGGCGGCCCCTACCAGGAGGCGGCCAAGCTGCGCTGGCTGCGGTCGTACGCCTGAGCCGGGCGCCGGGCCGGGCGGTCCAGGTCGCCGGGGTGCGGTCCGGGGTGGATCATGGACGGATTTCGGCCGAACCGCCCGGCCGCACTTCCGAACTGGTTTAGACCAATGGTAGATCTGGTGGCGCAATGAGCCCGAGCGGCTACGGTACGTCATCAACAGGAGGCGGGGCATGGCCCGCACCACCCCCCGGACCCATCCGACGACGGAAGGAACCACCGAGGAACGGCCGCTGTACTGGAGAGTCGCCGGCGAACTGGTCGGAGAGCTGCGCGACGGCACCATCCCGCCCGGTGAACGACTCCCGGGCGAACGGCAGTTGGCCGCGCACTTCGGGGTCAGCCGGGAGACCGTCCGGCAGGCGCTGGAGGTGCTGCGCCGCGACGGGCTGATCTCCACCGACCGGCGCGGCAGCCATGCCACGCTGACCGGACTGCCGGTCGAGGCCCCCTCCTCGCTGGCCTTCCCGGTCGGCGCCCGCACCGCCGACCCGGACGCCTTCGACCGGGCCACCGTCGCCTGGGAGGCGCCCCCCGCGGAGCACGCCGTGGCGCTCGGCCTCGCCCCGCACCGGCCGACCCTGGTGCACCGCTACCGGTCCGCGGCGGCCGACGGCACCGGGCTGCGCACGGCTGTGACCTCCTTCTCCGCCGTGGCCCTGGCGGAGGTCGAGGAGCTCGCCCGCTACCGCGACCGCGCCGACGGCTCGGGCGCCGCACAGCTGCGGCGGACCTACGACTGGATGCGCCGGGCCGGCCTGACCCTGCATCACCGCGACTCGATCACCTGGCTCGGGAACGGCGCCTCGGTACGGGTGACCCGGCGCGTCCACGACCAGTACGCGCGCCCGCTGGAGATCACCGACCTGATCGTGGACGCCCGCCAGGACGCCCTCGTCTACGAGTTCACCCTGCCGGCCGCGGTCTGACCCGCCGTCTCCGGGCCCGGCCGCCCCGCCCGTCAGGGTCCGCCGGGGCCGGCCTGCGGGCGGCGATCATCCGGGCCCGGGGGCTGCCGTCGGCGCGGTGGCCGAACCCGGGCAGCGCGTACAGCTCCACCCGGAAGCCCGCGCGCTCCAGCTCCCGCCGCACCTGCCCGAAGCGCAGGGCGCGGTAGTACATGACGAACGGCGGCCGCCACACGGCGTTGCGCACCCGCATCACCGCGTCGAAGCCGAGCAGCATCCAGAACGCGGTCGAGCGCGGTCGGGGCGGGGCGAGGACCGGGAACGCGAACAGGCCGCCGGGCCGCAGTGCCGCGTGGACGCCGCCGAAGAGTCCGGGCAGTTCGGCGGGGAGGAAGTGGCCGAACGCGCCGAAGCTGACGACGAGGTCGAAGCCTGAGGCGAAGGGCAGGGAGCGGGCGTCCGCGCGCACGAGGCGGGCCCGGGGGCCGGCGTCCGGGAGCCGTTCCCGGGCGACGGTGAGCATCCCGGCGCTGAAGTCGACCCCGGTGACCGACCTCCGGCACACGCGGGCCAGCACGTCGAGGCCGGCGCCCGTGCCGCAGCACAGGTCGAGTCCGTCGTCGTAGGGCCCGGTCAGGTCCAGGACCGCGCCGACGGCGTCCAGCACCGCGTCCGGGGTCCGGAACGGGGTGTGGTCGAACTTCGGCGCGAGCAGGTCGTAGCCCCGCTCGACGGAGGACAGCGCCTGCACGGCGAGCTCGCGGAGCGTGGGGCCTTCGGGGCTGAACATCGGCGTCAGCTTAGACCGTCGCAGACCGGCGCACGCCGGGTGACGGGGTGAGGACGGACCCGTGGCACCACGGACAGGTCCGTGGTACATTCCGATCAGCACGCGTGTACGCCCCGCTTGCGGGCGCCGGTGCGAGTTCTCGATTCTTTCGTGCCCTTCAGCCGATCCGTCCGCCGCTTCAGATCGCGCGTCCGGTGTACCGGCCTTCTGTCACCACCCGGTCGGTCGTGTGTGTCCCGCGTTCGCGGGTCCGGCCTACCGAGGTGGTGTTCTCCCGCCGCCGCGGACCCTGCCCCGAGCAGCCTCCGCCCTGCGGCTTCTCCCTTCGCCCACACGCCTGTTCCCCCAACACGCCTGACGTGTCATCCGTCCGTGAAAGGACCGCCATCCCCATGACCACCACACTCGAACACCCTCCGGTGGAGCGCCGGCCGTCACCGGCCGCCCGGCCCGTCACCGGTGTCCTGGACATCGACGCGAGCGGGAAGGGCAGGCTGCGCGGTGCGGACTGCCTGTCCTCCCCCGCCGACCCCCAGGTCCCCGCCGCCCTGGTCCGCCGGTACGGACTGCGCAGGGGCGATCTGGTCGAGGGCGTGCTCGGCGACCGGCACGCCGTCACCGGCATCGTGCGCGTGGGCGGGCGCGCCCCGGACGAACCGGGGGGCCGGCGCCGCTTCGCCGACCTGACCCCGCTGCACCCGCGCGAGCGGCTGCGCCTGGAACATCCGGTGGCCGGTCTCACCGGGCGCGTGGCGGACCTGGTCGCGCCCGTGGGCAAGGGCCAGCGCGGACTGATCGTGGCGCCGCCCAGGACCGGCAAGACGGTGCTGATCCAGCAGATCGCGGCCGCCGTCGCCGGGAACCACCCCGAGTGCCGGCTGATGGTCGTGCTGCTGGACGAGCGCCCCGAGGAGGTCACCGACATGCGGCGCTCCGTGCGCGGCGAGGTCTACGCCTCGACGTTCGACCGGACAGCCGGGCAGCACATCGCGCTCGCCGAACTGGTCGTGGAGCGGGCCAAGCGGTGCGTGGAGGCCGGCGAGGACGTCGTCGTGCTCCTGGACTCCCTGACCCGGCTGTGCCGGGCCCACAACAACGCGGCCGCCGCGGGGGGCCGCACCCTCAGCGGCGGTGTCGACGCCGCCGCGCTGCACGGCCCCAAGCGGCTGTTCGGGGCGGCCCGCCTGGCCGAGGAGGGCGGTTCGCTCACCATCCTCGCCACCGCGCTGGTCGAGACCGGCTCCCGCGCCGACGACCTCTTCTTCGAGGAGCTGAAGAGCACCGGCAACCTGGAGCTCAGGCTCAGCCGCGAACTCGCCTCCCGCCGCCTCTTCCCGGCCGTCGACATCCAGGCCTCCGGCACCCGCCGCGAGGAACTCCTCCTCTCCCCGGCCGAGTTGACGGCGACCCGCGGGCTGCGCCGGGTGCTGCGGGACCGCGACGGGCGGACCGGACTGGAGACCCTGCTCGAGCGACTGCGCGACACACCCGACAACGCCACGTTCGTGCGCCGCGTCCAGCCGACGCTGCCGAGTGGCTAGTGCCATCGGCCAGGTGCCCGCGCCGACCCGAATGGCGGCGGGCGCTGGGACATCCGGGTGCCGGTGGTCCCCATTCGGCCCTCGGCAAGGTCTCGCCTCCACCGGTTCGTTCCTAGCTTTGCGGTATGACGATCGGTTTTTCTCCTCGAGTGACCCTGTCGGCCTGCGCACTGTGCGCGACGGGCGTGCTGCTGCTGGCCTCACCGGTGGCCGCGGTGGGCGGGTCCGGAGCGGACCCGGGCGGCCAGGGGCAGCCGAAGACGGCGATGCCCCAGCCGGCCCTGCTGAATCGCGAGGGCACACATGTCCGGCTCCGCGACGGGGCGCCCGAGACACCGGACGTCTCCGCGATGTCCTGGCTGGTCGCCGACGCCGGCACCGGCGAGGTGCTCGCCGCGCACAACGCGCATGTGAAACTGCCGCCCGCCAGCACCCTCAAGACCCTGTTCGCGCTGACCGTGCTGCCCGCCTTCCCCGGCGGCGTCCGGCACACCGTCAGCCGCGACGAGCTGATGGGGATCGGCGAGGGCAGCAGTCTGGTGGGGGTCGTCGCGGGCAACACCTACAAGGTGGCCGACCTGTGGCGCGGGGTGTTCCTCAACTCCGGCAACGACGCCGTGCACGTGCTCGCCGCGCTGAACGGCGGCTGGGAGCACACGGCCCGGCAGATGCAGGCCAAGGCCCGCACACTGGGCGCCCTGGACACCCATGTCGTCTCCCCCGACGGCTACGACGCCGACGGGCAGGTGTCCTCGGCGTACGACCTGGCGGTGTTCGGGCGGGCCGGACTGCGCAACGCGGACTTCGCGCGCTACTGCTCCACGGCCGAGGCCGCCTTCCCCGGACTGGGCGGCGCGACCTACGAGATCGCCAACACCAACCGGCTGCTGACCGGCGCCAGCGGTGTGAAGCCCTACCCCGGCCTGATCGGCATCAAGAACGGCTACACCACCAACGCCGGAAACACCCTCGTCGCCGCGGCCCACCGGAACGGGCGCACCGTCCTCGTGACGGTGATGCACCCTCAGCAGGGCGGCGGACTGGCGGTGTACGAGGAGGCGCGCGCACTGCTCGACTGGGGATTCGACGCCTCCGGGCACGTCGACCCGGTGGGCTCCCTGGACGCGCTGCGCCCGGTGGCCCGCACGGCGCAGGCGGCGCCCTCGGCGGGCGCGCTGCACGCGGCGGCATCGAGGCCTGCCTCGGACTGGGACTGGCCCACGACGGGCGCGGTCGCAGGCGGGGCCGGGCTGGGCGCGGGTGCGCTGGTGATCGTCCTGCGACGCAGGGGCAAGCCGCTCACCCGCGGCTGAGCCGGCTCAGAACACCGACAGGCCGGTGAGCGTCGTGAAGCGGTCCAGGGCGGCGACGCCCGCCACCGAGTTGCCCCGCTCGTCCAGAGCGGGACTCCACACGCACAGCGCGCACCGGCCGGGGACCACCGCGATGATGCCGCCGCCCACACCGCTCTTGCCGGGCAGCCCGACCCGGTAGGCGAAGTCGCCCGCCGCGTCGTAGGTCCCGCAGGTCAGCATGATCGCGTTGACCTGCTTGGCCTGGCTGCGGCTGAGCAGCCGGGTGCCGTCGGCGCGGACGCCGTGCCGGGCCAGGAACGTGGCGGCCAGGGCCAGGTCGGCGCAGGACGCCGCGATCGAGCACTGGCGGAAGTACTGGTCGAGCAGGACCGGCACCGGGTTGTCGATGTTGCCGTAGGACGCCATGAAATGCGCGAGGGCGGCGTTGCGGTCGCCGTGCGCGGTCTCGGAGGCGGCGACCTCCTCGTCGAAGTCGAGGTCCGGGTTGCCGCTCTCGGCACGCAGCAGAGCGAGCAGTTCGCCGGCCGCGTCCCCGGTACGGGTCTGGAGGCGGTCGGTGACGACCAGGGCGCCCGCGTTGATGAACGGGTTGCGCGGGATGCCGTTCTCGTACTCCAGCTGCACCAGCGAGTTGAACGGGTTGCCCGAGGGCTCGCGGCCCACGTGCTCCCACAGCTCGTCGCCCTCGCGGGCCAGGTCGAGCGCGAGGGTGAACACCTTCGTGATGGACTGCGCCGAGAACGGCTCCCGCCAGTCCCCCACCCCGTACACCGTGCCGTCCAGTTCGGCGACGGCCATGCCGAAGGCGCGCGGGTCGCGGGCCGCGAGCGCCGGGATGTAGTCGGCGGGGCGCCCGCGGCCGGGCGTGTGCTCGACCTCCTCGGCGATGCGCTCCAGGACCGGCTGGAAGGCCGGGGTGGACGACGGGGGAACTGCCATGATCACCATTGTGCCTCCGGCCGGTCCCGGTGCGCCGCCGCGGCTCAGACCAGAGGTGCGCCGCTGCCCGCCACGACCTCCGGCCGCAGCAGGTCCGCCAGCCGCTCGGCCGGCAGCAGGCCCTTCTCCAGAACGAGTTCGGCCACCCCGCGGCCGGTGGCGAGGGCCTCCTTGGCGATGTCGGTGGCGGCGGTGTAGCCGATGTGCGGGTTGAGGGCGGTCACCAGGCCGATGGAGTTCTCGACGGTGGCGCGCAGCGCCTCGGTGTTGGCGGTGATGCCGTCGACGCAGCGCTCGGCGAGCGTCAGGCAGGCGGCCCGCAGGTGGGTGATGCTCTCCGACAGGGAGTGCAGGATGATCGGCTCGAACGCGTTGAGCTGGAGCTGTCCGGCCTCGGCGGCCATGGTGATGGTGACGTCGTTGCCGATCACCTCGAAGGCGACCTGGTTGACGACCTCGGGGATCACCGGGTTGACCTTGCCGGGCATGATGGACGATCCGGCCTGCACCGGCGGCAGGTTGATCTCGCCGAGGCCGGCGCGCGGCCCGGAGGAGAGCAGCCGCAGGTCGTTGCAGCTCTTGGAGAGCTTGACCGCGATCCGCTTGAGCACACCGGACATCTGGACGAACGCGCCGCAGTCCTGGGTGGCCTCGACCAGGTTGGCCGCGGTGACCAGAGGCAGTCCGGTGATGTCGGACAGGTGGCGGCGGGCGGACTCGGCGTATCCGGCGGGCGCGTTGAGGCCGGTGCCGATCGCGGTGGCGCCGAGGTTGATCTCGTGGATCAGCTCGACGGCCTCCGCGAGGCGGCTGCGGTCCTCGTCGAGCATGACGGCGTACGCGGAGAACTCCTGGCCGAGCGTCATCGGCACCGCGTCCTGCAGCTGGGTGCGGCCCATCTTCAGTACGTCGCGGAACTCGACGGCCTTGCGGGCGAAGGCGTCCTGGAGCACGGCCATCGCCTTGAGCAGCCCGCGCACCGCGAACACGGTCGCGATCTTGACGGCGGTCGGGTAGACGTCGTTGGTGGACTGGCCGAGGTTGACGTCCTCGTTGGGGTGCAGGTGCCGGTACTCGCCCTTGGCGTGACCCAGCAGTTCCAGGGCGCGGTTGGCGACGACCTCGTTGGCGTTCATGTTGGTGGAGGTGCCGGCGCCGCCCTGGATCACGTCGACCACGAACTGGTCGTGCAGCTTGCCGGAGCGGATCTCCCGGCAGGCGGCGACGACGGCGGCGGCCTTGCCCGGATCCAGCAGGCCGAGCTCCTCGTTGGCGAGGGCGGCGGCCTCCTTGACGGCGGCCAGGGCGTCGATCAGGTGCGGATAGGCGGAGATCGGCGTTCCGGTGACGGGAAAGTTCTCCGTGGCGCGCAGGGTGTGGATGCCCCAGTACGCCTCGGCGGGAACGTCCCGGTCGCCGAGCAGGTCGTGTTCGCTTCGGGTGACGGCGGTCATGAGGATGCGGCCTCTTTCGGAAGTACGAGGTCTCGTCGTCCCCTTCCCCTCGTCCGCCCGGAGGACGGGCGGACAGGGACGTGGCGACAGAGCCCGGAGAGGAGGGGTGCGGGTGTGATCAGGCGCAGGCCGGCTCGGTCAGTGGCTCCAGCGCGCGGACCGGGCGGACCCGGCCGACCGGGACGCCGCCACCCAGCAGCTGCTCACCCGCGAACTCGGTGAGCAGCTCCGCGTCGACGCCGGCCCGGACGAGGGCAGCCGCGGCGACCGGGATCCGGGCCCGGTTCGCACCGTCGGCGATCTTCACGGCGACGGCCCTGCCGTCCGGCAGCGCGGCGACCTGGACGCCCTCGAAGCCGTCCTTGGCGAGCAGTCCGGGCACGGCCCGCATCAGCGCGGCCACGTCCCGGCCGGAGCCGGAGGCCATCTCGGCGTGCTCGCGCATCGCGTCGGCCACGCGGGCCTCGGGGGTGCCGGGGGCGGCGGTGGTGATACGGGCGAGGGCGCGGGCGAGGCCGTGCAGGGAGACGGCGAACAGGGGCGCGCCGCAGCCGTCGACCGTGACCTGTGCGATCCGCTGGCCGGTGAGGTCCTCCACGGTCTCGGCGACGGCCTGCTGGAGGGGGTGGGCCGGGTCCAGGTAGTCGTCCGGGGACCAGCCGTTGAGCTCGCAGGTGTAGAGCATGGCGGCGTGCTTGCCGGAGCAGTTCTGGGCGAGCCGGGAGGGCCTGCGGCCCTCGCGCACCCAGGTGTCCCGGACCACCGGGTCGAACGGCAGGTCGGGGACGTTGCGCAGGTCGTCCTCGGCCAGCCCGGCCAGTTCGAGGATCCGCCGGGCGCCGGCCAGGTGGCGTTCCTCGCCGGAGTGGCTGGCGGCGGCGAGCGAGAGCAGGTCACCGTCGAGCGGGAGGCCGGCCCGCACCATGGCCACGGCCTGGACGGGCTTGAGGGCCGAGCGCGGGTAGAAGGCCGCCTCGATGTCGCCGAGCTGGAAGCCGGCCCGGCCGTCGGCGTCGAGGACGACGACGGAGCCGTAGTGGATGCCCTCGGTCACGCCGCCGCGGACGAGGTGGGCGACGGGGGCGTGGAGGGGGTCGCGGACGAGGGGTGCCGCCGCGGGCGAACTGCTGTACATCACTGCCTGCATCACTGGTGGGTGGGTGTCGTGGGCCTGCGCGGGGTTCATGTGCCGGCCCGGCTGGGGGTGCGGCCGGCGGGTCTGCTCACGCCTCGGTTCCGCCGTCGGTGCGCTCGTCGGGGCGCGCGGCGCGCATGATGTCGGTGAGGGTGGTCTCGACGCGGTCGAGGTGGTGGGACATCGCGGCCACCGCGTCCTGCTCGCTGCCGCCGGTGAGGGCCTCGACGATGGCGCGGTGCTCCCGGTTGGACTGCTCGCGCCGGCCGCCGAGCTCGTTCAGGAAGGCCGACTGGCGGGCCAGCGCGTCGCGGATCTCCTCGATGACCCGGCGGAACACCGGGTTCCGGGCGGCCTGGGCGACGGAGAGGTGGAAGAGGGTGTCCAGCGCGACCCATGAGGTGGTGTCGGTCTCCTGCTCCATCCGCTCCAGCAGGTGGACCAGCTGGTCCAGGTCCTCGGGGGTGCGGCGCCGCGCCGCGTAGCCGGCGACCGGGATCTCGATGTGCCGGCGCACCTCCAGCAGGTCGCTGGCCGCATAGTCGCCGAAGGTGGGGTCCTCCACCGCACTGGCGACGACGAAGGTGCCCTTGCCGGTCCTGGAGACGGTCAGGCCCATGGTCTGCAGCGCCCGCAGGGCCTCGCGCAGGACCGGCCGGGAGACCGCCAGGGTGCGGCACAGCTCCGCCTCGGAGGGGAGCTTGTCCCCGATGGCGTACTCACCGCGCTCGATGGCGTCCCGCAGGTGGGTGAGCACCGCTTCCATCGCGCTGACGCGCCGCGGCACAGGCCCACCTGTCTGGCTGTCTGACAGGTTCACGCGCCGATGGTGCGGGTGCCGGGCGCTCCCTGTCAAGTGAAGCGAGAAGACGGCGTTCACTCCCCTCTCTTGCGTGAAAGCGCGCATCCAGCCGCTGATTCTGTCTTTTGGCGCTCTTCCCGGCCGCACGCGCTTCCGTCACCATGGACGGCATGGCGGAGACGATGACACCGGCTGAGACCCTGCAGTCGGACCTGATCGACGTGACGGACGTGCCTCTGGCCGAATTAGGAAAGGTGCCTCTGCAGCCGACCGCGCTGGTCGGCCTGCTGGGCGGGCTGGGGGCCTCCCCCGCTCCCCTGTGCGAGGGCAGGATGGCCGCCCTGTGCGGGATCACTCCCTGGCCGTCCACCGGTGCGCCGCATGACAGTTGAGCGCGCCTGAGAGGTTCCGGCTGCCGCTGTCGACGCTCACCGCGGTGGCCACGGGGCAGGTCGGTCACGCCGATCTCGCCCTGCTGCGATCGTCCCAGCGCAGCCGGCTCCTGCTCACCCTGGCCGCGATCCTCGCCCACCGCGAGGAACCCGCGAAGACTGCGCGGCGCGACGCCGAGGGTCCGACGCGGCCGGCCGCGGCCTGGGACGTCCTCGCCCATGTCCAGCGCCAGGATCCCTCGGCCGTCGAGGCCGTCCTGGAGGATCCCTGTGTCGGCTCATGGGCGTTTCCGCTGCTGCGCAGGCTCCGCCATGGCGCGGCGGCGGCCGGCACACGGGTGCCGCCCTGGGCGGAGGCGTCGCTGTTCGCCGCGCTGGCGGGTGCGGCCGCCGTTCGGGCCGGGGTGCGTGCCACCGTCCGGATCCCGGCCTATCACGGACGGGTGTGGCTGCCGTCGCTGGGTGTGACCGACTCGGTGGGCCGTGGCCCGTGGGCGGTGGCGACGCTCGAACACGGTCCCCATGGCACGGTCGTCTTCGGCGGTCAGGGGTCCGTGCGGCTGCCGGACGATCCGGCACGCCCCGCCGACGGCTGGCATCCGCTGCCCCGCCCCGGCGGCCCCGGTGGACCGTACGGCGAGGGGTCCGTCACGCTCGACCATCTCAGTCCGTTCCGCGACTTCCGCTCGCTGGCCGACCCGGTCGCGCTGTCGCCGCGGACGCTGGAGCGCTGGCACGAGCTGCTCGCCGACAGTGAGGCGCTGCTGCGCCGGGACCAGCCCGAGGCGCATCGCCTGGTGACCGGCGCCCTGCGCACCATCGTGCCCGTGGACGGCCCGAGCGCGCTCCAGCCCGTCAGTGCGACGGTCCCCGACGCGCACGGCGCGGTCACGATGTCCCTGCCGCTGGACGCGGCGGCCATGGCGGCGATTCTCGTCCACGAGGCCCGCCACCAGCTCCTGAGCGCCCTCGCCGACCTCACCCCGCTGTTCGTCCCCGTCCACGAGGGTCCCGAACCCACCTACTTCGCTCCCTGGCGGGCCGATGCCCGGCCGCTGCGCGGACTGCTGTTCGGCGCCCACGCCTTCACGGGTGTGATGTCGTTCTGGCTGACGCAGCGCACCGCCGACCAGGACCGCGCGGAGTTCGAGTCGGCCCTGCACCACCGGCAGGTACGCACGGCCCTCGCCCAGTTGCGGAACGCCGCCGGGCAGCTGACCCGCGCGGGCGGGCTCGTCGTCGAGGGGATCGCCGCGTCCTTCCACCGGCACGGCCCGCTGGAGCCCGTCACGACGCCGCCACGCCGGCTGGCCGAACTCGCCCACGACGACGAGCAGGCGGCATGGCGGGTGGCGCACCTCGCGGTGGATCCCGAGGAGGCCACCGCCCTGGCCCGCCGGCTGCTGGCGGGCCGGCAGGCGCCCGCGCACCTGCCCCCGGCCCGGATGCGCCCGGCGGCGAGCCGTGCCGCACACCCCTCCGGCGGTCAGGCGCCCCGCACCTGGCTGGCTCGCCTGCGGTGCACCGACGGTGAGGCATTCGCCGCCGCGCGACGGGAACTGGGGAAGCCGCACGCTTCCCCGGCCGCCGTCAAGGACGCGACCCTCGGGGACGCCCAGCTGGTGGCCGGCGAGACGGACGCGGCCCTGGACTGGTTCCGCGGCCGGCCCGGCTCGGTGCAGGCATGGATCGGTGCCGGTCTGGCCCACCGGGCGGGCTCCGCCCGGCTGCTGCGGCAGCGCCCCGAACTGGTGCTGGCCCTGCACCACGCGCTCCGGGACCTGGGCGCGGCCCCGCCGGCCGCCGAGGAACTGGCGGCCTGGCTGGACTCGCGCCCCACGCCCGCGGGCTCAGACGCTCAGGGCGTCGATGTCGCAGTTGGCCCGGATGCCATTGGCCGCGTCCCGGGTGGCCTGGTGATCGACACCCAGCACGCGGCGGAATGAGGCGAGGGCCCGCTCGTATTGCTCCTTGGCCTCCACGGTCTGGCCCAGCCCCTTGAGGTCGTAGGACAGATTGAGCCGGACGGCCAGCGTCGACGGGTGGTCCTCGCCGCGGGACTCGACGCTCTGCCGCAGCAGTTCCTCGTCGATGTCGTGGGCCCGGCGCACCTCGCCCAGCGCGAAGTAGTCGCTGGCCAGGTTGGTCCGGGCGAGGATCGTGCGCGGGTGCCGTTCGCTCAGCACCCGGCTCAGTCCGCTCACCGCCTCCTCGTCCAGTGCGCGGGACTCCTCGATCTGTCCGAGCAGCCGCAGGGTGACCGCCAGGTTCGTGACGGTGGCGTAGGTGTGCGGGTGCTCCGCGCCCAGCAGATCGCGGGTGTGCATCATCGTCTCCCGGCCGAGCGCCGCCGCACCGGCCAGATCACCGGTCTGCCGCAGGTCGGTGGCATGGTTGAGCGCGGCGCGGGCCGTGTCGAGCGACCTCTCGCCGCGCGTGCGCCGCAGCACCTCAAGGACCTTGGACGACAGTTCCAGGGCGCCGTGGTGGTCCCCGGCCTTGCGACGGGTGACGGACAGCTCACGGGTGACCCACACCGTCAGCGAGTACTCGTCGCCGAACATCTGCAGGGCCCGCTCCCGCAGCGCCTCCTGACCCTCCAGAGCCGCCTGGAACCGGCCCAGTTCCTGCATGTCGATGTAGAGCTGGTGGAGGGTGTTGAGGGTCAGCAGGTGGTCGTCGCCGAGGACCTCCACCCGGCGCTGATAGGTGTCCTCGTCCAGGCGCAGCGCCTGCTCCAGGTCCCCTGCCAGGCGCAGGCTCACGCCGTAGTTGTGCGCGGAATCCAGCGTTCCCGGATCGTCGGGGCCCAGTTCCCGCAGCGTCGTCTCGTACGCCTGCTGATCCAGTTCGCGAGCCCGGTAGAAGTCCCCGCGGGTGCGCAGCACGAGCGCGAGGAAGCTGAGGGCACGCTGGGTGGCCTCATGGCTCTCGCCCAGCACGCGACGGCAGCGTTCGACCAGTTCCGACTGGACCTGATAGGCATCCCTGTAGCGGCCGAGCCAGCGCAGGGCCTCGGCGCGCACCTGGTCGATGGAGATCACGTGCTCGTGATCGTCGCCCAGCAGGCTCCGCCAGCGCCCGGCGGCTTCCTCCGCGGCTTCCAGCGCCGGCTCGTAGTCGCTGCGGGCGAGCAGGAACCGGGCCTCGTTGAGCACGAGCTCACGGACCCAGCCCTCCTGGCACTCGACCATGCCGGAGGCCCGGACGTGCGGCAGCAGAGCCGAGTAGCGGGGCCATGTGCTGGCTCGCTGCGGATTGCGCGGGTCGGAGTGCGCGAGGATCTCGTGTGCGCAGTGGCGCATCTCGGCCCGCTCGTGGCTGTTCATCTGCTCGATGAGGACACGCTGCACCAGACGGTGGACCTGGATGGTCGACTTGCGGTGGTCGATGCGGGCGAGGGCGTAGCGCCCGATCTCCCGCACCGCCCTGGCCAGCTTGATCGGGTCGTCCAGGGCGGAGCGCAGCGCCTCGGGGGCCGCGACGCCGCGTACGGCGGAGAAGAAGTCCCAGTCGATCGGCTCGGGCGCGAAGAACGCGCAGACCTGCAGCAACTGCAGAGCGGCCGGATGATCTTCGCGCAACCGGTCCAGGGAGACGTTCCAGGCGGCGGCGACCGGAAGGTCGTAGTCGGCGGGCGGATCCACCTGAAGCAGTTCCGCGTACTTCGTCTCGAAGAGATCGAGATACTGGTGGACCGGCATTCCTGTCTCCGCCAGCCACACCGCGGCCTGCTCCACGGCCAGGGGCAGGTCGCCGAGCGAGTCGGCGAGTCTGTCGGCCGCGTCATCAGGAATCTCCGGACTGCGTCGTTTGATGAGCGCGACGCTTTCCTCACGTGCAAACACATCGACCTCTAGGGAATTGGCCAAGCTCGACCACTGGGCATTACGGGACGTGACCAGCACTCGCCCGGGCCCGTCGTTGGGGAAGAACTGCCTGACCTCATGCGGGTTCTCCGCGTTGTCGAAGACCAGGAGCCAGTTCGAGTAGGGTTCTCCGACCCGCAGGGCCTCCAAGACAGCCGGTACGGCGCTTCGGTCGGCGCCGGCCCGCAGGTCCATCTGTTCCCCGAGTTCGATGAGGGACTGCACGATCAGGTTGGTCTGTTCGGCTGGAATCCACCAGATGAGCCGATAATCGCGACTGTGTCGATACACGTGTTCGATGGCGATCTGGGACTTCCCGACGCCTCCCATGCCGTGCAGGGCCTCGGGAAGCACGGCCGTCGTCCCCTCGCTCAGACGCCTGTTCAGTTGCTCCAGAAGTTCTTCGCGTCCCGTGAAATTGCGGTTCCGTTGCGGAACACTCCCCCACAATCGCGGCGGCACATCCGTACGAGTGACGGTCGGGACGGGCTGCGACGCGGTGGACACGGAACCTCCTGGTGCTTGGTGCGACGGGACGGACTCCTGCTCGGGTGAGACAGGAGGCGGCGAGTGCTCGCCAACCGTAGTAGATACATCACCCTGTGTCACACCGACTGGTGTGGAGGGGTTCTCGGGTTCGCTCAGCAGCCGCCTGAGACGTCCGGCGCGGGCCAGATACGGGCCGGCCAGAGCCGAGAGCGCCGAGTGCAGGGGGCGCACGAACGGGCGGGTGCGCGCGGTGACCGGCGGGTCCGCGGCGTTCGGACGCCATTCGACAAGCCGCTCCCCGCCCGCGATCGTGGTGGCGAGACGCGGCCCGAGATGCGTCGCCACCTGGCGCAGCACGCCCATCGTCTCGGCCCGGGAGCCGAGGCCCAGCAGCTCCTCCCTGACCCCTTCGTCGAAGTCGTAGGAGACCTGTCGGTCGTCCTCGGCGTCGACGTGCTGATCGGTTCGGTGCAGCAGGCCGAACAACACGATCTCGGCGAGGTTCCACGCCTCGGCACCCGGCAGGGACCTCTGGATGAGCCGCATGACCGGAAGGTTGAGGGGGGCGGCGGCCAGCCGGCGCGCCAGGGCCACCGCGGTCGGTGACGCCTTGGCCATGAAGTTCCTGACCGTGTCCCGTGCGCGCGTCACCGGGACCTCCGACCAAGGCAGTGCCTCCTGACGGAGCACTCCCAGGTCTCCTCGCGGGCTGGTGAGAAGCACGGCAGCCTGGTGCCGGCGGCCGGACGCCGCCACCAGGCGCGCCCAGCGCCCGAGGGCCCCCGGCGACATCTCCAGCACGGGGACCGGCACGGCCTGCTCGGCGTGGGCCGCCGCTCGCGTGCCGAGGCCCATGCCCGGGCCGCTGGTGCCCAGGACGCGCAGCAGCCGGTTCGGGGCGGCGGCCGCGACCGTGTCCAGCTCCGCCCTCATCGCGGTCGGCAGGGTGAACTCCCAGACCTCCTGCGGCATCAGACTGAGCACGGCGGTCGGGGAGGTGCGGGCGGCCGAGCTGAGGAACGCCGCCGCGTTGCCGTTGCGCCAGGCCTGGGCGAAGCCGTCCGTCACCACGAGCACGACGTCGTCCGGCCCGCTGCCGACGGCGGGCGCCCGGCGGCGATGGCGACGCACCGCGGAACCGGCGGCGGCCACGTCCACGGAGGTCACGGTGATGTGCCGGAACGCCGCCGTCTGTTCCAGCACCCCGCGTAACTGACGGATGGTACCGGTCCACAGCTCCATCGACGGCGAGCTGTCGATCAGCAGGACGAGACCCAGCCGGCGCTCCTCGGGCTGCCGGCAGACCGGCAGCCACAGTCCGTCCGCGGCGATCCGGTCCGCGGTCGCCTCCTCATCCATCTCCCACGCGTCCGGTTCCGGGCGACGCAGCCGCAGCGGCCGTAACGCACGGGCCAGGGCCAGTCCGCCGCGCGGCAGTAGCACGGCATGGGCGGGCTCCGGCTCGAGCGGCCCGTGGACGCCCGGTCCGGCCCGTCTGTGCGGCGGATCGTCCCCGCCCTCGGTGTTCCCCGTCGGATCGCCGCCGGGAAGACGGAACGCCCGTTCGGCCGCCTCGGTGCCCGTACGGTCCGGCGCGGCGCCGTTGTGTCCGGCACCGGGGCCGTCCGGGGCGGTGCCGTTCCGCTCGGTGTCCGTCGGCATCGGGTCCGGTCGTTCCCCTTCGGGGACGGGTGATGCGGTCCCGGTCCCGTTGACACGCTGCGTCCGACGACGGCCCGCGGAGCGGCGGCCGGTCCGCGGGGGTGACCAGTCACGGTAGGGTGCCGCCGCGTCCTGGCAGGCGGCCAGGTACACGGCGTCCCGGACGTCCAGCCAGGAGACGCCGCTCACCGGTGGTTCGTCGGCCGAGTGGGTCATTCCGGCCTCACCGGCGGTGCCGTCCCGTCGAGTCGGTGCCAGATCGCCTCGGTGAGGCCCAACAGCCCTTCGTCGTCCCCGGACGGGCGTGAGGCGGCCAGATAGAAGGAGTTCAGCAATTGGTCGATGGACAGCCCCCCGCGCTCCCGGCTGCGCTTGAGGAAGTCGGCGATCAGGGTGCCCGCCCGTTCCTCGGCCAGTCCGTCACCGAAGTGGGCGGCCGCCATGGCCGCGAGGTCCTCGTCGCCCGGCTCGGGCATCTGCAGCAGCAGGCACCGTCGCAGGAAGGCGGGAGGGAACTCCCGTTCACTGTTCGACGTCATCACGACCACCGGGAAGGCACGGCACCTGACCACGCCTGCGACGATGTCCGCCTCCCCGTCCGGATCGTCCGTCTGCACCCGGACGACGGGATTGCGGCGCCGGGCGCGGCGCAGCTCCGGAATGGTGAACGTGCCGTCCTCGAACACGCTCAACAGGTCGTTCGCCAGATCGAGGTCGCTCTTGTCCAGCTCGTCGATCAACAGGACGCGCGGCTCCGCGTGGGGCAGCAGAGCCGTGCCGAGCGGGCCGAGCTGGATGTAGTCGCCGATGTCGGGCGGGGACGTCCGTGCGTCCTCGCCCCGAGGCGCCTCACCGGCCGCGGCGCGCAGCGCGGCGGTGTCCTGGATCCTGCCGATCGCGTCGTACTCGTACAGCCCGCGCTGGAGGGTCGTCCTGCTGGTGATGTGCCACCGCAGCACCCTCCCCAGCCGTAACTCCCGGCTGATCCGGTAGGCCAGGCTCGACTTGCCGGTGCCCGGCCGCCCACTGACCAGCAGCGGACGGCGCAGCAGCAGGGCGGCGTTGACCAGGTCGGCTTCCGTGCGCGCGGCGCGCGGCGCGTATCCGGCGGGCTGGTGGCCACCCAGCCGGCGGACGTTCTCCTCCTCGTCGTCCGGCGGCGGATCCACCAGGGGACCTCCGTCGAACGCCCGCCAGGGCGGGGGCGGCGGGAGCAGTTCGCCGAGCGTCGTGTCGTGCAGCGGCTCACCGCTGCCGCGGTAGATCCACCAGCGCGGCCGCCCCGAGGCGCCGGCCTGTGGCCGGAACTCCGGATGCGGCAGGGACGTGTCGTCAGGTGGCGTCACCGGCCCTCCTCCACGACCGTGGGCGCGGCCTCCTGGCTGCTGCGCGCGGGCACGACCGGCATACGGTCGGGGTCGTCCCACAGCAGCGCCACATGACGGCCGACAACAGCGTTCTCCTCAGGATCGCGGTCCGCGGCGGCAATCCGCAACGCCTTGACCACGCCCGGCAACCCCCGCAGATCATGGCGCGCGAGCAGATCGCGCAACTGAGCGCGAAAGGCGGTGTCCGCGGGTCCCCTGCGATCCCAGAGCACCACGGGGACCCCTGCCCGCAACGCCTCACCGAGCTCGTCCGTGCGTCCATGCGCCCCGGCGGCCCTCCGTGCGCTCCCGGGAGCCGCGCTCAGGACCACGACGGCCGGGGGCGGATCGGACAGCAGGTGGGCTCTGCCGTCCTCCGGGAACCAGTGGACACGTCCGGCGTTGCCCTCGCTGAAGACACGCCATCTGCTGCCCCAGCGGCCGTGCAGGTCGCGCCGGTCGTGACGGTCCAGACTGCGCAGAACGACGTGATGTTCCTCCCCCAACACCCCACCCACTCCTTGGAAAGCCGTCTTGCGCCATCGTTCCACGCGCAGGTCCAGCAAAGCACGCGGAAGGACGAACTCGACCGCGATGTCCGTCTTCAGATATCCCCAGTCGCTCTCCGCGCGATGGATCAGTTCCCGCACGGCGCTCTCGGCCTGCCCCAGGGCGATCCGCCGGTCCGTGCCCCGCTGCTGGTGACCGGGCTGCACCCGCCACCAGTAGGAGAGCAGCACGTCCGTCGGCCGCTCGGAGTCCAGCAGCGGCCGGAATCGGATGACCAGGTAGCTCGTGGGGCTCCACACATCCGTCCGGCGTGACTCGGAGGACTTCGCGGCCGGCTCCTCGCGGGTATCGGGCTGCGCCGGGCCGAAGTCGTGCGCGTCCGCCCAGTCGGCGAGCGCGAGGTGCTGCTCGCCGTCCGCGACGAGGGCCAGCTGCCGCAGCACCTGGAAGCAGGGAAGGCTCTCCCCCGGGCGGGTGTTGAGAGTCGCGGCGTGCAGGAAGACGGACCAGGGTTCGGTGCAGTACGCCGGCGGGAGCGAACGCCCCCGGCCGTGCAGGAAGTCCGCGTACCATCGGCGCAGATCGGGCACGCGCACGCCGTCGAGCAGCACGAGGACCTCGTTCCACTCCTCGGTGGTGAACAGCTCGACCTCCCAGGCCGCGTACGCCGCCTTCAGCCGCTGGATCACCGTGGTGTTGCCCTCCCGCACCTCGAGATGGCGCACCAGCGGAGCCAGCCTCTCCGGCCCCTCGCACATCTCCTCCATGAGCTGCACGAGCACTGCTCGGCGCCCACTCGGCACCGTGCTGTCCACCGCTGCCCGGCTGCGCCGGCCGAACCGGCGGATGACCTGCCCCAGGGAGACGGGATCCAGCAGTGAGCAGGCGTCCTCGACCACATCCACCAGGTATCTGGGCAGCTCACGCGGCTCGTCCCCGACCAGCTCCTCCGTTTCAGTCATCCAGGCCCCCCGCGGCCGGTTCCGCCGAACAGCAGATCCGGTCCAGCACGGCCACGGCCTGCTCGGCGGACCTGGAGCCCGCGCCCAGGGCCAGCACCGCGGCCCGCAGTGCGGCACAGCCGCCGCGGTGGTCCACACAGCTCTGGACGAGTCCCTGCACGTGCTGCCGGGGCCAGGGATGGTCCGGCGCCGCGCGCCGGACGGGGGCCGGCAGCTGTGCCCGCAGCAGGCGGCCGCTGTCGTGCCCGATCTGCGGCACGTCCAGCAGGGCGTCGGCCAGTTCGTACTGCTCCTCGACGGAGGGCGGGTCGCAGGCCGGGGCGGAGGCGGCGCGGACGGCGGCCGCCAGTGGCGGCCACAACCTGGTGACCGCCTCCACGGGCAGCATCCAGGCGACCTTCGCCGTGCGGTCGGTGAGGGCCGCGGTGACGATCCCGACCAGACGCCGGTCGGCCGGGTCCCAGACCCCCGCCCCGCTGAAGCCCCTCTCGACCGGTGCCCCGGTCATGTGCAGGCCGTCCAGCTGCACCCAGTCCGGACAGGCGCCGCCCCGGCCGGTCGGGTGCGCCGTCGCGACCAGCCCCGCCGGCGCGCCCCGGGGGTAACCCACGATCGCGACCCGTCGGCCGTCCGTGGGACTGTGCGCGGCCACCGGCAGCGCGCCCGCGCCCCGCGGAAGCCGGTGCCCGCCGTCGTGGAGCGCGAGAACGGCCAGATCAGCCCGGTCGGTCAGTAAGGCCCCCGGAGGAGGACTGTCGAGCGGCGGGGGTGGTGACCAGGCCTGGGCGAGGACGTCCGCACGCGCCGACCATCCGCGACCGGGAAGGTCGATGACCAGATGCCCGGCGCCCTGCCCCGCTTCGGGGCGTGCCCCGTCGTCCAGCCCGAGGGCCGCCGTGACGACATGCGCGCAGGTCAGTACGCACAGCCCGGCACCGGCCGGCGCGACCAGCGCCCCGGCGCCCCAGACGGCGCCGTCCTCGGAGAGTATGCGGACTTGCCCTCCCTCTGGCCCCACAGTGATCGTCTCCCCCATACGTCACGCATGTGCCCGAACCCGTTCCCTCAGTGTAAGAGGGCATTCCTCTTCGGTTTTCGGTTGTGCGCCGGGGGATTCCGGGGCCGCGCCGCTCCGCGCGGTCAGGCGCTGAGCGTGCCCGTGCCCAGCAGGCCGAACAGCAGCACGCCGACGGCGATCCGGTACAGGACGAAGGCGTTGAAGGAGTGCTTGGCGACGAACTTCAGCAGCCAGGCGATGGAGGCGTAGGCCACGATGAAGGAGACGATCGTGCCGACCGCGAGCGGCGCGGCGCCCACGCCCGCGCCCAGGGCGTCCTTCAGCTCGTACAGGCCGGCGCCGGTGAGGGCCGGGATGCCGAGGAAGAAGGACAGACGGGTGGCGGCGACGCGGTCCAGGTCCAGGATGAGCGCGGTGGACATGGTGGCGCCGGAGCGGGAGAAGCCGGGGAAGAGCAGGGCGAGGATCTGCGAGGTGCCGACCAGCATCGCGTCCTTGAAGGACGTGTCGTCCTCGCCGCGCTTGTGCCGGCCCATCTGGTCCGCGCACCACATCACACCGCTGCCGACGATCAGCGAGCCGGCGACCACCCACAGGGAGGCCAGCGGGCCCTCGATCAGGGGCTTGGCCGCGAGGCCCACCACGACGATCGGGATGGTCGCGTAGATCACCCACCAGGCGAACTTGTAGTCGTGGTGGTAGCGCTCCTCGCGGTTGGTCAGGCCGCGCAGCCAGGCGGAGACGATCCGCACGATGTCCTTGAAGAAGTACACGAGCACGGCGGCGATGGCACCGACCTGGATGACGGCGGAGAACCCGACCACGGCGTTGTCGTCGACCGGGATGTCCATGAGCCCCTCGGCGATCTTGAGGTGGCCGGTGGAGGACACGGGGAGGAACTCGGTCACCCCCTCGACGACTCCGAGGACGACGGCCTGACCGACGGAGATGGCGCTCATGGGATCCAGTTCTGGGAAGAGTTGGTCGACAGTGTTGTAGACGGTCCTTGCGTTGCAGACACTCTTACTACGCCGAAGTGAAGTCCCGGTGACCTACGACCACAGGGCCTGTGACATCCAGACTCCGGCGAAGGCGGCACCGAGGCCCGCCACGACACTCGCGGCGGCGTTGGCGGCAGCGTAGAGCCCGGCGCCGCTCTCGGTCAGCCTCTGGGTCTCGTAGGAGAACGTCGAGTACGTCGTCAGGGCCCCGCACAGACCGGTGCCCAGCAGCAGCTGCACATGCGGGCCGGCGGCGCCGGCAGAGACGGCGCCGGTCAGCAGCCCGAGGGTCAGGCAGCCGGTGGCGTTCACCACGAAGGTGCCCCAGGGGAAGACCGAGTCGTGGCGGGACTGCACCGCGCGGTCGGTGAGATAGCGCAAGGGGGCGCCGACCATGGCTCCCACGGCCACCAGCAGCCAGTTCACAACGACCTCTCACCCTTCCCGCCCGTGTCGACCTGGATCACCGGGGACGGACCCGCCCTCGTCCGCACCGCGGCGTCCGCGGCCGACATACCGGATGACCTCGCAGTCGTCGAGGATGACGAGCCCCTCGGTGACCAGCTCGTCCAACTGCGGCAGAAAGGCCCGCACCCGCTCCTCGGTGTCGACGATCACGATCGCCACGGGCAGGTCCTCGCTCATCGACAGCAGCCGCGAGGTGTGGATGAGGGAGGACGCGCCGAAGCCCTCCACGCCTCGGAAGACGCTCGCGCCGGCCAGGCCGGCGGCGTGCGCCCGGTGCACGATCTCCGAGTAGAGGGGCTTGTGGTGCCAGGTGTCGTTCTCGCCGATGAAGACGGTCACGCGCAGGGCACTGCCGGTGAGTCTCGTCATGGCTGCCTCCACTTCAGGACCCGGCGGGCCGCCGTCACGGCGAGCCACACCGCCGCGAGCGCCGAGCACAGGGTCGCGGCGAGATAGGCCAGGCCGGTGCCGGGGTGGCCGGAGTCGGTCAGCTTCTGGATGTCGACGGCGTAGGTGGAGAAGGTGGTGAACCCGCCGAGCACGCCGGTGCCGAAGAAGGGGCGGACCAGGCGGTGGGCGACCCATACGTCGGTGATGACCACCATGAAGACGCCTATCACCGCGCAGCCGACGACATTCGTCCAGAAGGTCGCCCAGGGAAAACCGCCGGGCGGCGTCGGCCACCACAGCGAGGCCGCGTAGCGGCCGGAGGCGCCGAGCGCGCCGCCGAGCGCCACCACCGCGACCACCGGCGCCTGGGCGCGCCAGGCGTGCCGCCGCGCCGGACGCCCGGTCCGCACGCTCAGGCTCTCGGTCTCGGGGGCTGTCATCCTCGTGCGTCTCCTACTCGCCCGGGCCCTGCGGACATGCGGGGCCGCTGCCTTCGCAAGTAGGGACCGTTGGCGGCGACGGTGCCGCGGTTCGGGTACGGCGGGCCCCACCGCCGCGCCGCGAGGTGATCGCGGCCGGGCAACAGGGTAACGCCGGGCGACGGGGCGGGTCACACCGAGGGCCCTGCCGAGGTCACCAGCCCTTCTCGAACAGCCGGGCCACCTCGGCGATGCGGAACTCGTCCCGCCGGTAGTAGGTGCGGCGGCGGATCCGGCGGGTGCGCAGCAGGCCGAGGCCGGCGAGGAGGGTGAGGTGCGTATCGGCGACGCGCCGGGGTATGCCGAGGGCGGCGGCGACGGCCTCGGCGGTCGCGCCGTGCTCGGCGGGGTCGATGCGGCGGTCGCGGTGCCGTGACCTTTGCTGCGGGACGTGCGCGGCGGGGTCCTTGAGCCACTCCAGGATGACCAGACGCGTCCGGCCGACGGGAGTCCTCAGCATCTCCGCCTCCTGTCGTCGAGGCCGTCCCGTCCTGAGGTTTTCCCACTGTGGCGCGGACCGACCCGTCGTGTCCGGGACTCGACGGCGCTTGTCCGGTACCTGACGGAGGGCGGCGGCCCCGCCCGGATCGGCGGCGGCCCCGCCCGGATCGGCGGCAGCCCCGCCCGGACGGCGGTCGCCGGATCCATGCACGCGCATGAACCGCACTAGCATGCGACCCATGGGAGCGAACGCGGCCGACGCCCGGCTGGAAGAACAGTGGCGGGGCATCCTGTCGGTGCACGCGCGGACGGTGTGCGAGATCGACCGCGTGCTGCACCCGTACGGCCTCGGCGCGAGCGACTTCGAGGTGCTCGACATCCTGGCGTCCGGGCCGGACGGGACCGCCGAAGCGTGCGGGGCGGCCGAGGAGCGCCGGCATCACCGTGTGCACACCCTCGCCGAGCGGGTCCACCTCAGCCAGAGCGCGCTCTCCCGGCTCCTCGGCCGGCTGGAGAAGGAGGGCCTGCTCGAACGGTCGGTGTGCACCAGGGACCGGCGCGGGGTGTGGGTCTCCCTGACCCGCAAGGGCCGCGACCTGCACGCCGAGGTGCTGCCGCTGCAGCGCGCGGTGCTGGCACGCACGCTGGGCGGCAGCCGGTGACGACGGGACGGCGCGCCCGTGCGCGCTCGTCCCGCGCCCGCCCGGTCCTGTCGGTACCGCTCAGTCCTGTCGGTCCTGCTCAGTCCTGCGGCCGGGCCAGCAAGGTGCGTACGCCCTCCGACGTGAGTGTCAGTCCGTGCGGGGAGCTGGCGTCTATGGTGAGCGACAGGTCCTCGGCGGGCCACTGGGAGGCCAGGGCTCCGAGCGGCACCAGGCGGTAGCGGGAGACGAAGGGCAGCAGCTCCGACATCTCCAGCTCGGAGGTGAACACGGGCACCACCGGCACTCCGCCCGGCTGCTCCAGGACCGGCAGCGCCACCGCCGACGGGTTGGTGGCCTCCTCGTCGCTCACGTCGTCGGGTACAGGGATCAGCACATCGCTCCCGGCGAGCGCGTCCAGTGCCGCCGTGTCCTCGGCGTTCTCGGCGAGCACGTCCAGCGCCCGCTGGGCGAGCGTGGGGGTGTTGTCGTGCGCGGGTGTGTCCATGGCAGATTCCCTGGTCGCGGCGGTCGTGCGGCCCGCCCGGAGGTGGTCGAGGCCGCCCCCGGTACGGCCCTGGTCGCGTACCCGACCACACGCGGCGCAATCGTCCCGGCCACGGGAATCCTCGGGACCCGCACGAAAGCGTCGCAGGCCCTCGCACGTGGGTGGCCGTGCCCGCCGGGGCGGCACGGGAGGTGAGTGACCGGCCGCGGCGGATACCCGGTACGTCCTGGTCATTCGGATTCGCTTCCGTGCCCGAAGGATGCGCATCCCGTCCGGAGAGGGAGAAGGAGCCATGGCCCACAGGACGAGCGCCCAGGACGTGGTGAAAGCCATCAAGGACGTCGACTTCCCGGCCGGCAAGGACGACCTGGTGCAGGCGGCCAGCCGGTCCGGTGCGCCGCAGGAGGTCGTCAAGGCGCTGCGCGGGATTCCGCCCGAGCAGTACGCCAACCGCGAGGAGGTGGCCCGGTCGGTGCGGACGGCCCCCGACTCCGACCTCGGCACGAGTCCCGCACAGCGCGCCGAGCAGGCCCGTGAGGGCGGTAAGCCCGGCCAGTCCCAGCACCTGCGCGAGGTGCCGAAGCCGCCGGTGGAGGAGGAACTGGACCGCTAGTGCCGCAGCAGGCGACGTTCGCCCCCTCGCGACCCCCGGCACTCCCCCAGAGCGCGCACCGGACGCCGCTCCTTGAGGGGCAAACGCTGCCTGCCGCGGCACTATGACGTGTGACCGCGCCCCCCGGCGCGGGCGGGCCCTCCGCGATGCGCGGCGCGGAGAGCCCCGGGGCTCACTTCCGAACCCCGCGGGTCTGAGTAACCAGCGGCCCGGGAGCCGATTCGGGCGCGGCACGCGGGATACACGCACCCGCACCCCACCGAACACGCACACCCGCACCCCGCCGGACACCCGCGAGGCGTCAGTGCGGTTGGCCGGGTTCGCGGACCCAGCCCAGGGACCGTTCGACGGCCCGCTGCCAGCTCTCGTACTCCCACGCGCGCCGTTCGGGGTCCATGTCGGGCAGCCACTGGGCGGCCCGGTGCCAGTTGCGGCGCAGGACCTCCAGGTCGGGCCAGTATCCGGCGGCGAGTCCGGCGGCGTAGGCGGCGCCGAGGGAGACCGTCTCGGCCACCATCGGCCGTACGACGGGTACGTCGAGGACATCGGCGAGCATCTGCATGAGCAGGTTGTCCGAGGTCATGCCGCCGTCCACCTTGAGCTCCCGCAGCGCGAGCCCGGAGTCGGCGTTCATGGCGTCGACGACCTCCCGGGTCTGCCAGGCGGTGGCCTCCAGCACGGCCCGCGCCAGATGGCCCTTGGTGATGTAGGAGGTGAGGCCGACGACGACCCCGCGCGCGTCGCTGCGCCAGTGCGGGGCGAACAGCCCGGAGAAGGCGGGGACGATGTAGCAGCCGCCGTTGTCCTCCACCGTGCGCGCCAGGGTCTCGATCTCGGGCGCGGTGCTGATCAGGCCCAGCCGGTCGCGGAACCACTGGACCAGCGAACCGGTGACGGCCATCGGGCCTTCCAGGGCGTACACCGTGGGCTGGCCCGCGATCTTGTAGGCCACGGTGGTGATCAGGCCGTGCCGGGAGCGCACCAGGTCGGTGCCGGTGTTCGTCACCAGGAAGCTGCCGGTGCCGTAGGTGCACTTGGCCTCGCCGGGCGAGAAGCAGGTCTGGCCGAACAGGGCGGCCTGCTGGTCGCCGAGGGCCGCGGTGATGCGGACGCCGGGGAGCAGCGCGCGGGCCTCGCCGTAGCTCTCCGCGGAGGAACGGATCTCGGGCAGCATGGTGCGCGGCACGCCGAAGAACTCCATGAGTTCCGGGTCCCAGGTCAGGGTCCGGATGTTGACGAGCATGGTGCGGCTGGCGTTGGTGGGGTCGGTGATGTGCAGGCCGCCGTCGGTGCCGCCGGTCAGGTTCCAGATCAGCCAGCTCTCGATGGTGCCGAACAGCACATCACCGTCCTGGGCGCGCTGCTCCAGGCCCTCCACGTGGTCGAACAGCCAGCGGATCCGGGGGGCGGAGAAGTAGGTGGAGGGCGGCAGGCCGCAGCGGTCGAGGAAGAACTCGTCGCCGGGCCGGTCCCGGAGCGCCTCGACCAGCGGCGCGGTGCGGGTGTCCTGCCAGACGACGGCCCGGCCCAGCGGGGCGCCGGTGCGCCGGTCCCAGAGCACCGTCGTCTCGCGCTGGTTGGCGATCCCGACGGCCGCTATCCGCTCGGTGTCCACGCCCGCGCTCGCGAGCGCCTCGGGCACGATGCGCCGGACGTTGCGCCAGATCTCGAGGGCGTCGTGCTCGACCCAGCCGGGCCGGGGGAAGTGCTGCTGGTGCTCCCGCTGGGCGACGGACACCAGCCGCCCACGATGGTCGAACAGGATGCATCGTGTGGACGTGGTGCCCTGGTCGATGGACATCACATACCGCTCAACCATGTTCGGACCGTCCTTCCGATGCGTCGCGCACGTGGGAGGCCTCGACGGTGAGACCGTCCAGCGGAGACCTGCCGGGACCTACCAGCGAACCGCCCCCAGATCCCGGGAGATCGCCCGGGCCGCCTCCCGGAGCAGCGCGATCAGTGCGGGCAACGGCCGGCCCCGGGGATCGCAGATCCGCTCGACGGCGCCGGACAGGCCGATCGCGCCCACCACGAGACCGCCGTGGCCGCGGATCGGGGCGGCGATGCCGGCGTCTCCCATGCTCATCTCCTGCACCTCGGCCCCCCAGCCGAGCTCGCGGATCTCGGCCAGCGCCCGGTCCAGGTCCTCCCGTACCACGAGGGTGTGGCGGGTGTACGCCTCCAGGCCGTCCACGGGCATCGGGCCGAGGGCGGCGGTGCCGAAGGCCAGCAGGACCTTGCCCAGCGAGGAGGCGTGCAGCGGCAGCAGCGCGCCCACGTCCAGGGTCTGCAGGGTGTCGTCGGGCCGGAAGACGTGGTGGACGATGAGGACCCTGCCCTCCAGGGGTGTGCCCAGGCGGACGGCCTCCCCGCTGCGGGCGGCCAGCGCGTCGGCCCAGTTGATGGAGCGCGAGCGCAGTTCGTTGACGTCGAGATAGCTGGTGCCCAGGTGCAGCAGCGCGGCCCCGAGCTGGTACTTCCCGGTGGCCTCGTCCTGCTCGACGAAGTCGACGTGCTGGAGGGTGCGCAGAATGCCGTGGGCGGTGCCCTTGGCCAGCCCGAGGGACGACGCCACCTCGCCGAGCCCGAGCCTGCGGGGCCCACCGGCGAGCAGGCGCAGGATCGCCGCCGCTCGTTCGATGGACTGGACGGGTCCGGCCATATGGCGATTTTAGTCCTGTTTGCCCCGGTGAGGACTGCCGTTCGGTAATGCCGACCGCTGCGCGTTGACCGGGCGGGCATCCGTTTCTTAGCGTGCCTTGTCGCGCCCGGCTCCCGGTCGGCAGCGCCGCCCGGAGGAGGAGGGGACACCATGTCCGTAGCGCAGCTCGACGCCGCGCCTCTCAGGGAGGTGGACCACCACGCCTTCCCTCTGCCGCACACCCCAGGTACCGTGTCGGCCGTTCGCCATCGCGTCAGCGCGCTCCTGGGCTCCTGGGGCCTGCCCGCCGAAGCCGCCGACGACGTGCTCCTCGTCGTCTCGGAACTCGTCACCAACGCGCTCGTGCACGCCCGGCCGCCCGCCACGCTGCGTCTGTGGCAGCTGCCGGTCGACGGCCGGCGGGCCGTCCACGTCGAGGTGAGCGATCTGGGGCCCGCGGCACCGCCCGGGCCGGCGGCGGCACCCGACCCGGACGAGCACGGCCGCGGCCTGGACATCGTCACCGCGCTGTCGGCCCGGTGCGGGCTGCACGCGGACCGTGGCGGGACCAGCCGGTGGGCGGAGGTCCTCGCGGGCTGAACCATCGGCCGGGGCCGCCGCAGGACCCTCGGCCGGGCCGCCGCCGGTGATCCGGCTTCCGACCCCGGTTCGGCCATGTCGGCGCCCTTGTGCCTCGCGCCGGTCGGCCACGACGCCCGGGCGGCGCACGAACACCGCGCGCCGTCCGGCGGCTCTCAGTCGCCGCCGGACGGCGCTGCCGTGGTGCCGCGCACCTCCAGGACGGGCACGGTCAGGTCCACGGTACGCGGGCGGCCCGGGTCCTCGATCCTGTCCAGCAGCCGCTGCGCGGCGCGCCGGCCCACATCGTGGCTGGCGTTGTCCACCGTGGTCAGCCACAGATGCCGCAGCCGGGACAGGTAGGTGTTGTCGTATCCGGCCAGGGACAGGTCGCCGGGCACCCCGAGACCGCTCTCCTCGGCCGCCGACAGGGCGCCGACACAGGTCATGTCGTTGACGGCGAAGACGGCGGTCGGCCGCTGCCTGCGGCTCAGCAGCCGGACGGTGGCCCGGTAGCCGCCCTCCTCGGTGAGGTCGCCCTGCTCCACCACCGCCGTCTCCGCCAGACCGTGCTCGCGCATGACGGCCTCGAAGCCCCGGCGGCGCAGCTCACCGACCGCGCCCCGCCCCGCGATGTGCGCGATGCGCCGGTGACCGAGGCCGATGAGGTGCTCGGTGGCCAGCCGGGCGCCGTGCTCGTCGTCGCCCGCGATCACGTCCACCCCGGGCAGTTCGGGTTCCCGGGCGCCGGCGACGACGGTGGGCACCCGGTCGGCCGCCGTGCGCAGCGCCGCCGGGTCCTGAAGGGTGCCGACGGCGACCACGCCGTCCACACGCAGTTCGGTGAACGTACGGGTGAGGTCCTGCCCCAGACGCCGGTTGAGCCGTCCGTCGGCGAGCAGCACATGCAGGCCGCTGTCGTGGAGGCGGCCGTTCAGCCCGTCGAGGAGTTCGACGAACCAGGGGTTGCGCAGGTCGTTCAGCAGGACGCCGACGGTGCGGGTGCGGCGCTCGCTGAGGCTGCGGGCGGCGGCGTTGGGACGGTAGCCGAGCTCCTCGATCGCGGCGAGGACGGCCCGCCGCTTCTCGGGACGCACGCTCTCGGAGCCGCGCAGCACCAGCGAGACCAGGGACTTCGACACACCGGCCCGCGCGGCCACGTCGCGAATGGTCGGGGATCGCACGCGATGGACCGTTCCACAAGCGGACGGCTCTTGTAAAGGGCGAGTGCGTAGCCGGGGCCAGCGCCTTGACACCCGGTGGGGGCGGCGGTCATGGTGAGCGAGGTTTTGGATCGGTCCAAAGAGGGGCTGTGAAGAGAGGCTGCCATGGTGAACACGCTCGGCGTCGCCGTCGTCGGATTCGGCTGGATGGGGCGGGTGCACACCCAGGCCTATGTCCGCGTGCCCCACCACTTCCCTCAGCTGACGGTCCGTCCGCACCTGGTCGCGGTCGCCGACGAGGTGCCCGGCCGGGCGGACGAGGCGGCCGGGCGGTACGGCTTCGACTCCGCGACCCGCGACTGGCGGGAGATCGCCACCGATCCCCGGGTGCGGGCGGTCAGCATCACCGCGCCGAACTTCCTGCACCGCGAGATCGGTGTCGCCATGGCCGAGGCCGGCAAGCACATCTGGATCGAGAAGCCGGTCGGCCTCACCGCCGACGACGCCCGCGCTGTCGCCGACGCGGCCGCGCGGGCCGGCGTGCAGGGCACCGTCGGCTTCAACTACCGCAACGCGCCCGCCGTCGCCGCCGCCCGCGAGCTGATCGCCACCGGCGGGATCGGCACGGTCACCCATGTCCGCATCCGGCTGTTCAGCGACTACGCCGCCCACCCCGAGTCCGCGCTGACGTGGCGGTACGAGCGCGAACGCGGCGGCAGCGGAGTCCTGGGCGACCTGGCCTCCCACGGTGTCGACCTCGCCCGCCACCTGGTCGGCGAGATCGACTCGCTGGCCGCCGACACGGCCGTGTTCGTGCCCGAGCGGGCCCGTCCGGCCGGCGCCACCGCCGGCCACGCCCGGGCGACGGGCGGGGAGTCCGGCCCCGTCGAGAACGACGACTACGCCGGCTGCCTGCTGCGCTTCGCCTCGGGCGCCCGAGGGGTGCTGGAGACCTGCCGGGTCTCGGTCGGCGAGCAGAACGCCTACGGCTTCGAGATCCACGGCACCACGGGCGCGCTGTTCTGGGACTTCCGCCGCATGGGCGAACTCGGCGTCAGTCGCGGCACCGCGTACCAGGACCAGCCGGTCAGCACCGTCCACGTCGGCCCCGGACACGGCGAGTACGCCGCCTTCCAGCCCGGGGCGGCCAACGCCATGGGCTACGACGACCTGAAGGTCATCGAGGCCCACCACTTCCTGCGCTCCGTCGCGGAGGGCACCGCCCACGGCGCGACCCTCGCCGACGCCGTCGCCGCGGCGACGGCCCTGGACGCCATGGCCCTCTCCGCGCGGGAGCGAAGGTGGGTGACGGTGGCCTGAGCGGTCACCCACGCCGTCACCCGGGCCGTCAGCGGGACGGCACGAGCGGGAGGTCGTCCGTGTAGCCGTTGATCGGACGCGGGATCTTCTTGATCTCACGGGCGTCCATGGCCGCCCGGGCGGACGTCGTGCCCAGGGTGCCTCCCGGGTGCCAGGTACCGGTGACGGACACCCAGGTGTCGGCGGGCAGCGCCGGTGTCCCGTGGATCCGTACCTTCACGGACTGGGCGTCCGCCGCGCAGCAGGAGAGGATGATCCGCGTCAGGTACCAGGTGTCGCGGCCCTTGTCCGGCGTGACGAAGCCGGTCAGCAGGACGGTGCGGCCCCGGATGGCCCGCTCGCGGTCCTGCTGCACCCGGCGGGTGAAGTCGGTGAGGGTCATCGGGAGCGGTGAGGTCGCGGGCAGCGGGTCGAAGTGGCTCTGCCGGTCGACGGCCCTGGGTGCCTCGCGGGAGGCGGTGTACGCACCGAGGGCCGGCGGGGCGTAGAACAGCAGGCTGAGCGCCGGAAGCAGCAGCAGCCAGGCGACGCGGGGCACGGAGCCGTGGTCGTGGCCGTGGCCGTGACCGTCGTGGCGGGAGGTGTCGCCGTGATCGTCGTGGGCGGCGTGGCCGTGACCGTCGTGGGAGGTGTGGGCGGTGCGCGCGTCCGGCCGCGACGCCCATGCCTCCGCCACGCCCAGCACGAGCAGCACCACGCCGGAGGCGATCAGCAGCGGCCGCATGCCCTCCTTGACGTAGCGCAGGAAGAGGTCGGTGAAGAGCGAGGCGTGCAGCAGGCCGAGGCCGCTGAGCACGAGCAGGGCCACCTGAAGGGGGCGTCTCACAGCAGGAAACCTCCGACGAGCGCGCTGCACAGTACGGCGACGACCATGGTGGCGGTGGAGAAGCGGGCCGCGAACGCGCGGCCGAAGGTGCCGGCCTGAAGGGCGATCAGCTTCAGGTCGACCATGGGGCCGACCACCATGAACGTCAGCCGGGCTAGGGGGGAGAACCCGGTGAGCGAGGCCGCGACGAAGGCGTCGGCCTCCGAGCAGACCGCCAGCAGGACGGCGAGCGCCGCCAGGAACAGCACCGACAGCCAGGGCGAGCCGGAGAAGGCGTCGAGCACCGTGCGCGGGACCGTCACGTTGAAGGTGGCCGCGGCCATGGCGCCGAGCACCAGGAAGCCGCCCGCGTGCAGGAAGTCGTGCTGGAAGCCGCGCCGGAACTCCGTCCAGCGGTTGTGCCCCGGCTGGTGCCCGGTGTGCCGCGCGGTGGGCCGGAGCCACTTCTCGCGCCCCAGGAAGAGCCAGAGCCAGCCCATGACGGCGGCGGTGGCCAGCGAGGCGAGCAGCCGGGCCAGCACCATGGCGGGCTTGCCGGGGAAGGCGATCGCCGTGGCGGTCAGCACGACCGGGTTGACGGCGGGCGCCGACAGCAGGAACGCCAGCGCGGCGGCCGGGGTCACGCCGCGGTTGATCAGGCTGTTCGCGACCGGCACCGAGGCGCATTCGCAGCCGGGCAGGACCACTCCGGCGACCCCGGCCACCGGGACGGCGAGGACGGGACGCTTCGGCAGCACCCGGCTGAACACACGGGCCGGCACGAAGGCGTTGATGGCGCCGGACAGGGCCGTGCCGAGCAGCAGGAAGGGCAGCGCCTGGACGGTGACGGCGAGACAGACGGTCCGCCAGGCCTGCAGGGCGGGCGCGTCCGACCACCGCCCGGCGGCGAAGATCACCCCGCCGGGGACGACGGCCGCGCCCAGCAGCAGGAGCGGCCAGAACCGGGGCAGGCCGCGGGCCGGGGCGTCGTCGGCCGCCACGGGGGCCGCGGGGGACGCCGAGGGCGTCACGGCCTCCTCCCCCAGTACGTCTGTCTCGCGCATGCAGGCTCCGGGGATCGATTCTCCGGAGAGAACATAGCGGGCCCGCCACCCCGTCCCGCGCGCGGGACGCGCCGACCATTTTTGAACGTGTTCAACTCTCTGGGTTACAGTCGCTCCCACCGACAGAGGGGGTCGACGTCCGATGAAGATCGTGCTGCCCGGCGGGACCGGGCAGGTGGGTACGGTGCTGGAGCGCGCGCTGACCGCCGCCGGGCACGAGGTCGTGGTGCTGAGCCGGCGCCCCGCGGGCCCGGGGCAGGTCCGGTGGGACGGACGGACCCTGGGTCCGTGGGCCGGGGTGATCGACGGCTGCGACATGGTGGTGAACCTGGCCGGACGCAGCGTCAGCTGCCGGTACACGCCCGCCAATCTCCGGGCGATGATGGACTCACGGGTGGACTCCGCCCGCGTCGTGGGCGAGGCGATCGCCGCCGCCGTGCGGCCGCCGCGCGTCTGGCTCCAGATGAGCACGGCCACCGTGTACGCCCATCGCTTCGACGCGCCCAACGACGAGCGGAGCGGGGTGATCGGCGGGTCGGAACCCGGGGTTCCGGGCTATTGGGCCTACAGCGTCGAGATCGCCGAGGCCTGGGAGCGTGAGCAGGAGCGGGCCGACACCCCGCACACCCGCAAGGTCGCCCTCCGTTCCGCCATGGTGATGAGCCCCGGCCGGGGCGGTGTCCTCGACGTCCTGCTGTGGCTGGCCCGGCTGGGTCTGGGCGGCCCGGTGGCGGGCGGCGGGCAGTACGTGTCCTGGATCCACGAGCACGACTTCGTCCGCGCGGTGGAGTTCCTGGCCGGCCGGGAGGACATCGCCGGGCCGGTGAACCTCGCGGCGCCGCACCCCGTGCCGCAGCGCGCCCTCATGCGCGAACTGCGCGCCGCGTGGGGTGTCCCGATGGGCCTGCCCGCGACGGCGTGGATGGCGGAGATCGGCGCATTCGTGCTGCGCACGGACACCGAACTGCTGCTGAAGAGCCGGCGTGTCGTGCCCGGCCGCCTGCTCGAGGCGGGCTTCGTCTTCGACCACCCGCGGTGGCCGCAGGCCGCCGCGGACCTCGTCCGGCGCGTCCGGACCCGACCGCGCGCCCGGCGCTCCGCCCCCGGCACGCGATGAGCGCCCCGGCACGCCGTCCGCCGCCCGCCGCCCGACGGCACCGCCAGGAATCCCGAGGGCGCCCAGGCGGTCCGGGCGGCAGGGCTCGGCGCGCGCGATCCGTTTCGGGCTGGTGTGCTGGAGGTGGGGGTACCTGTCGGGAGCGCCGTATCGAACCGGGAGAGTCGGACATGAGTACCTACAGAGTCGCCCAGGCGACCGCTGCCGGTGGGCCGTTGGAGATCGCCGAGCGTGAGGTGGCGGAGCCGGGTCCCCGTCATGTGCGGATCACCGTGGAGGCCTGCGGCGTCTGCCACAGCGACACGTTCTTCGTGGACGCGGCGGTGCCCGGCATCCGTTTCCCGGTGGTTCCCGGACACGAGATCGCCGGCCGGATCGACGCGCTCGGCGAGGGCGCGCGGGAGTACGGCTGGCAGGAGGGCGACCGGGTGACGGTGGGCTGGTTCGGCGGCAGCTGCCTCCACTGCACGCCGTGCCGGCAGGGCGACTTCATCGTGTGCGTGAACCTGAAGGTGCCCGGCTGGGCGTACGACGGTGGCTTCGCCGAGCGGGTGATCGCACCGGTCGACGCCCTGGCCCGGATCCCCGAGGGACTGGCGGCGAGCGACGCGGGGCCCATGGCGTGC
This sequence comes from Streptomyces sp. MK7, assembly GCF_032658145.1. Taxonomy (NCBI): domain Bacteria; kingdom Bacillati; phylum Actinomycetota; class Actinomycetes; order Kitasatosporales; family Streptomycetaceae; genus Streptomyces; species Streptomyces sp. MK7. The sequence continues at coordinate 46,960 of NZ_JAVACL010000028.1, read as the reverse complement.
GCCGGCGTGACCGTGTTCAACGGGCTGCGGCGCAGCGCCGCCCGGCCCGGCGACCTGGTCGCGGTGCTCGGCATCGGCGGCCTGGGGCACCTGGGAGTGCAGTACGCGGCGGCCATGGGCCTGGAGACGGTGGCGATCGCCCGCGGCGCCGACAAGGCCGACATCGCCAAGCGGCTGGGCGCCCACCACTATGTCGACAGCACGGCGGGCACCCCCGTGGCCGAGGCGCTGCGCTCCCTGGGCGGCGCGAAGGTCGTCCTGGCCACCGCGGGCAGCTCCGAGGCCATCGCGGCGACCGTGGACGGGCTCTCGCACCGCGGCGAACTGGTCGTCATCGGCGCGACGCCCGAGCCGCTGGGGATCAGCCCGTTGCAGCTGATCATGTCCGGCAAGGAGGTCCGCGGTCATCCGTCCGGCACCGCGCGGGACGTGCAGGACACCATGGCGTTCAGCGCTCTGCACGGGATCCGCCCGATAACCGAGACGGTTCCGCTGGAGCGGGCCGACGAGGCCTACCGGAAGATGCTTTCCGGCGCGGCCCGCTTCCGTATGGTGCTCACCACGGCGTGACGCACCCGGGCCCGCGGGCGTCAGGGCTTGCGGGCCAGCAGGCAGGCGTGCCGCCGGGTCAGCCTCCCCTCGGGCTCCTGCTCCAGGGTCGCGGTGACCACGAGCCCGGCCCGGCCCAGCAGTTCGGCCACCCGTTCCGCCGGCGACAGGTACGACTCGTAGGACACGGGGTGACCGTACCCCTGGACGGGGCGCAGGTGTTCGTCGCCGGTGTAGCACCCCCACAGCAGATGGCCGCCGGGCGCGAGGACGCGGTGGAACCCGGCGAAGACCGCGGGCAGGTGGGCGGGGGGCGTGTGATGCGTGGAGTACCAGGCCAGGATGCCGCCGAGGGTGCCGCCGCCGATCCCCAGGGCGGTCATCGACCCCTGGACGAACCGCAAGTGGGGATGGGCTCGCCGGGCCAGTGAGAGCATCCGGGACGACAGGTCGATGCCGAAGGCGTCGACGCCGGACGCGGCGAGGTGGGCGGTGACCTTGCCGGGCCCGCACCCCACGTCGGCGACCGGCCCCGTCCCGGCGATCCGCACCGACTCGGCGAACGCCGCCAGCATGCCGCGGGACAGGGGATCCAACGCGGCCGGTTCCGGCACGCGTTCGGCATAGGTGGCGGCGACGGTGTCGTACGACTCGCGCACGGCCGCGAGATAGTCGGTCTCGGTCACACCGCCACGCTATCCGAGGACACGCGCCGCCCCCGGCACGATGCCTCGAGCGGTGCCGTCACGCGAACGGCCGCACACACGACGCCGACACCCACACGGCACCCGCACCCACCACCTTCACATTTTCCTCATCTTCCCGTCACATGTCCGTCACGTGTTGTGTAAGCTCCTGCCGCTTCGTTCGCACCACTGAGGGGGGAACCTCATGCGCATACGCTCCGCGCTCGCCACCACCGCCGCCACCGCCACCACCGCGGCACTCGCCGTCGTCGCCGCGGTCCCGGCCCAGGCCGCCGAGTACTCCTCCGCCCTGAAGATCAAGGGCATCCAGTACGACGCGCCCGGGCGGGACTCCAACAGCTGCAGCACGGGCAACACCAAGAGCGAGTATCTGACCATCAAGAACTACTCGCGCTCCACGAGCGTCAACCTCAAGGGCTACGTCGTCAAGGACGCCGCCGGCAACACGTACCGGTTCTCCGCCAACCACTACCTCCAGCCCGGCGACTATGTGAGCCTGCGCGGCGGCAAGGGCACGGAGTCCGACGCCAAGAACGTCGCCTACCGCCAGAACTGCAACTTCATGTGGAACAACGACAAGGACACCATCTACCTCTACAAGCCCTCCGGCGCCCGCGCGGACGTGCACTCCTACACCAGGTCCCGCGACGACCGGGACGGCAACGGCTACATCACGTACCACGGCTGACCCCGCGCCCGGTCGGCCCGGCCGCCCGGCAACCGCCGGCGGCCGGTCCCGGTCAACCCCGCACCCCGGGCCTGCTCCTGACGGCTACTCCTCGTCCTGCGTGCTGCCGCGGGTGCGCCCGGGCTCGGGCGGCACGCCTTCCTGGGCGCGGACGGTGAGGACGTCGCCGACGAAGAGGTCGTAGACGAGCACGCCGACCACACCGCCGACCAGCGGCCCGACGATGGGGATCCACCAGTAGTGACTGAACGAACCGGCCAGGGACCCCGGTAGCGCGAGATCGCCCCACCCCGCGGCGAACGTGAACAGCCGGGGGCCGAAGTCGCGGGCCGGGTTGATGGCGTATCCCGCGTTCGCGCCGTAGGAGATGCCGATCGCGGCGACGACGAAGCCGATCACCAGCGGCCCGAGGTTGGCCTTCACCGCGGTGTTGCGCAGGTCGACGATCGCCGCGATCAGCATCAGCAGCAACGCGGTGCCGACGATCTGGTCCACCAGCGGGCCCCAGACGCCGCCGTGGAAGTAGGGCGCCGGGAAGGTCGCGAAAATGGAGAACGAGGCGACGGTGTGCCCGTTGGTCTTCGGTCCCTTCATCGCCGCGTCGAAGGTGTTGATCGCGTCGTGGTACACGGCGTACACCAGGGCCGCTCCGGCGAAGGCGCCCACCACCTGCGCGCACCAGTACGGGACCACCTTCACCCACGGGAACCTGCGCCGCACCGCGAAGGCCAGCGTGACCGCGGGGTTGATGTGCGCGCCGCTGACGCCGCCGGCCACGTACACACCGAAGACCACGGCGAACGCCCAGCCCCAGGTGATCAGCAGCCAGTCCCCCGCCCCCAGGAAGAAGGTGGTGGGCCCCTCCGTCCGGCCCGATCCGGGCAGCGCCGCGACAGCCATGGCCACCGAGCCGCATCCGAAGGCGATGAGGACGAAGGTCCCCAGGAACTCAGCCAGGCACTCGCCCCACAGACCTCCACGGCGCCTGAGACGGGAGGGTTTGATCAGGGGCGGTATCTCTACGGCCATATAGGCCCCCTCGACGAACGGTCCGGCCCGCGGGCCGGCACAGCCCTGCTTCGGGCGGCCCCGCGACAGTGCGCAGTCGCGGCCCCGCGTCACTGCTCAGTGTGCGCGTCCGTACGGGCCGTGGCCACTCGGCTGCCAAGGGTTTCCCGTCGGGCCGCCCTCCGCGCCCGCGCGCACCGTCGCGACGCGCGGGAAGGGCCGGACGAGTGAACTCCATACGGGTGATCCCGCCGCACGTCCCGGCCGGCGCGGGGGCCGGTAAACAAGCGGCGAGCCGGGCCGTCCCGGGGCGACGGTGACCCGCGGCCGGCCGGCGGCACAGGTGGCAACGGGGCTCTGACGGCACAAGACTGATCCATGCTTTGGTGATCAGTCTTCGTGATCAGGCCCCAACGGATTCAGCCACAACGGATGCAGACGACAGCGCACGGTCTCGGGGACCGGTCACGCCGGCCGGTGGTTTTCGGCCCTTCCTCAGGGAGCACGCATGGTGGAGAAGTCTGCCGACATCCTGATGCCCGAGCCGGACGGACCCGCCATCGCCCCACGCGGAGACACCGCGCCGACGCCGGCGGACACCGAGCGGGAACTCGCCGGCATCCTGGCGGACCTCGTGGACGCCGACGATGTGCCGGCGGACAGCCACTTCTTCACCGACCTCGGCGCGAACTCCCTGGTGATGGCCCAGTTCTGCGCACGGGTGCGCAAGCGGCCGGGCCTGCCGTCCGTGTCCATGAGGGACATCTACCGGTGCCCCACGATCCGCGCCCTGGCGGCCGCGCTCGCACAGCCCGCGTCCGCGCCCGCCGGATCCACCGCCCCGGCCGCCGCCCCGGAGCCCGTGTCACCCCCCGGACCCCCGGCACGGCCGGCCCCGTCGGCGCCGCCACCGCCGCCCGCCCGGGACGCACCGGCCGGTACGGTGCGCTACCTGCTGTGCGGGACCCTTCAGCTGCTGATCTTCCTCGGCTACTCGTTCGCGATCGGGATGGCGACCACCCAGTCCTATGAATGGGTCGCCTCGGCCTCGGGTCTCCTGGACATCTATCTGCGGTCGCTCGTGTGCGGCGGCGCCGGGTTCATCGCCGTGTGCGCCTTCCCGGTGGCGGCCAAGTGGATTCTCGTCGGACGCTGGAAAGCCGGTGAGTTCCCGGTCTGGTCTCTGGCGTATCTGCGGTTCTGGATCGTCAAGGCGCTGCTCCACGCCAATCCCATGATCCTCTTCGCCGGCAATCCGCTGTACGTGATGTACCTGCGGGCGCTCGGCGCGCGGATCGGCAAGGACGTCACGATCCTCTCCCGCTCCGTGCCGGTCTGCACCGACCTGCTCACCATCGGCGCCGGCACCGTGATCCGCAAGGACGCCTACTTCCTCTGCTACCGCGCGCACGCCGGGCGCATCCAGACCGGCCGGATCACCCTCGGCCGGGACGTGTTCGTCGGCGAGAAGACGGTGCTCGACATCGACACCGCCATGGGCGACGGGGCCCAGCTCGGACACGCCTCCGCCCTGTACCGGGGCCAGGAGATCCCGTCCGGCGAGCGCCGCCACGGCTCCCCCGCACAGCCCACGCAGGTCGACCACGTGCGGGTGCCCCCGGCCCGGTGCGGCACCCTGCGGCGGGCCTGCTTCGCGCTGTCCTCCCTGCTCCAGCTGCTCCTGATCTATCTGCCGCTCGTCGTCGGCGGCATGTACATGGTGTTCACCGCGGTCCCGGCGCTCAGCGACCGGTTGGACGCGCGGACGCGGGCCACCTCGACCGGGGAGTTCGTCACCGACACGCTGATCGTGGCCTCGGTGCTGTTCCTCGGCGGCGTCGTCCTGGGCCTGATCGCCCTGTGCACCGTGCCGCGGCTGCTGCGCCTGGTGGTCAGGCCCGACCGGACCTATCCCCTCTACGGCTTCCGCTACGCCGCACACCGGCTGACGACCGCCCTGACGAACATCAGGTTCTTCACCTGGCTCTTCGGCGACAGCTCCTACATCGTCCCCTATCTGCGCGGCATCGGATACGACCTGTCGAAGGTCGAGCAGACCGGCTCCAACTTCGGCACCGAGGTGCAGCACGAGACCCCGTTCCTGGTGTCCGTCGGCAGCGGCACGATGGTCGCCGACGGGCTGTCCGTCCTCAACGCGGACTACTCCCGCACGTCCTTCCGGGTGTCCCGGACCTCGATCGGCGCCCGCAACTTCCTCGGCAACAACATCGCCTATCCGGCGGGTGGCAGGACCGGCGACAACTGCCTGCTGGCCACCAAGGTGATGGTTCCCCTGGACGGCGAGATCCGCGAGGGGGTCGGCCTGCTCGGCTCGCCCTGCTTCGAGATCCCCCGCACGGTGGAGCGCGACACCCGGTTCGACCACCTGCGCACCGGCGAGGAGCTGCGCCGCAACCTTGCCGCGAAGAATCGTTACAACGTCCGCTCGATGGCGCTCCATCTGTTCCTGCGCTGGCTGCACACGGTCGCGCTCACGGCGGTCGGTCTGGCCTCGGTCGACCTCTACGGCACGCTGGGACACGTGGTGATCGCCTGCTGTCTGGCGCTCACCGTCGCCTTCAGCGCGGGCTACTACGTGCTGGTGGAGCGGATGCTCACCTCCTTCCGCCCGCTGCGCCCCCGGCTGTGCTCCATCTACGACCCCTATTTCTGGTGGCACGAGCGGCTGTGGAAGGTGCCGGACCGCTACCTCGCCCTGTTCAACGGGACGCCGTTCAAGAGCCTGATGTGGCGGCTGATGGGCGTGCGCATCGGCCGCCGCGTCTTCGACGACGGCTGCCTCATCACGGAGCGGACCCTCACCGCCATCGGCGACGACTGCACGCTGAACGTCGGCAGCAAGATCCAGTGCCATTCGCAGGAGGACGGCACCTTCAAGTCCGACCGCACCACGCTCGGCACCGGTGTCACCCTCGGGGTCGCCGCGCATGTCCACTACGGCGTGACGGTGGGCGACTCGGCCGTGCTGGCCCCCGACTCCTTCCTGATGAAGGGAGAGGAAGTCTCCGCGAACGCGCACTGGGAAGGCAACCCCGCCGCGCCGACGGCGAACTGAGGAAGGGTCAATCGATGGGAACGCTCGTGGCACCGGACCGGGACTTCTGGGCCGACGTGCTCACCGCCGGTGGATTCACCGCCGTTCCACGGTGGGTGGGCGGGCAGCCGGAAGCGGGTGTGGGCCGGCACGAGGAACAGGTGCCGGCCGACGTGGTGGAGTCGGTGCGCGCGCTGGCGGCGGAACTGGGCGTGCCGGTCAGCGCCGTGCTGCTGGCCGCCCACGCCAAGGTGCTTGCCGCGCTCTCCGGTGAGCGCGACGTGGTGACGGGGTACGCCACGGGGCCCGGGGGCGGGCCGCTGCCCTGCCGGCTGACCGTCGCGCCGCCGACGTGGCGCGGGCTGGTGCGCAGCGCCCGCCGGGTCGAGGCGGACCTGCTCACGCACCGGGACTTCCCCGTGGGCGAACTGCGGCGCGAGTTGGGGCTGACACAGCCGCCGTACGAGGTGCTGTTCGACCCCGGGGAGGCCGCGGGCATCAGCGAGGACACCCAGGGCGGCCGGACTGCCGAGAGCGCCAAGGACTCGGGCGGTGCCGGGCGCGCCCCGAGTGCCGGGGCCGCCGAGGGCGCGCTGCCCGGGGACGTGGTGCTGGACGTGCGCTGGAGCGTCGGGGACGGCTCCGGGCGGGCGGCGCTGCGGCTGCGGTACCGCACCGACGCGCTGGACGCCGATGCGGTGGCCCGGATCGGTGGCTATCACCTGGCCGCGCTGCGGTTGATGGCGGCCGGCGCGGACGCCGAGCACGCCGGACAGAGCCTGCTGTCGGCCGAGGAGCTGCGCGAGCAGCTGGACGGACTGGCGGGACCGCACCGCGAGCTGCCCGGGGCGCGGGCGCACGAGCTGTTCGAGCGGCAGGTACGGGAGCGTCCTGACGCGGTGGCCGCCGTGCACGGCGAGCGTTCGTGGACGTACGCGGAGCTCAACGCCCGCGCGAACCGGCTGGCGCGGGCGCTGCTCGCACGCGGGCTGGGCCGCGAGGACGTGGTGGCGGTGGTCACCGAACGCGACCTGGACTGGCTGGCGGCGGTCCTCGCCGTGTTCAAGGCGGGTGGCGTCTATCTGCCGATCGAGCCGCACTTCCCGCCCGGCCGGATCGCGGCGACGCTGAAGCGGGCCGGGTGCCGGCTGGCCGTGACCGAGCCCGGCAGCACCGCCTCCCTGGACCAGGCCCTGGCCACACCGGCGGCGGACGTCGAGAAACTGCTGGTGGACACCGCCTACGCGGAGGACCACGCCGAGGACGACCTCGGGATGGAGGTGGCACCCGGCCGGCTGGCGTACATCTACTTCACCTCCGGTTCCACGGGTGAGCCGAAGGGGGCGATGTGCGAGCACGCCGGCATGCTCAACCACCTGTTCGCCAAGATCGACGACCTGGGGATCGGTCCCGGCCGGGTGGTGGCGCAGACGGCCCCGCAGTGCTTCGACATCTCGCTGTGGCAGCTGCTGGCGGCCCTGCTGGTGGGCGGGCAGACCCTGCTGGTGGAGCAGGACGCGGTCGTGGACGTGGAGCGGTTCGTGGACACGCTGGTCCACGGCCGGGTGGGCGTGGCGCAGGTCGTGCCCTCCTACCTGGAGGTGGTCGCGTCGTACCTGGAGCAGCACCCGCGCGAACTGCCCGACCTGGCCTGTGTGTCGGTGACCGGGGAGGCGCTGAAACGGGAGCTGGTCCAGCGCTGGTTCGCCGTGGCCCCCGGCATCCGGCTGGTCAACGCCTACGGACTGACCGAGACCTCCGACGACACCAACCACGAGGTCATGGACGCGGTGCCGGAACGGGTGCTGCTGGGCCGGCCGGTCAACAACGTCCGTGTCCTCGTCGTCGACGAGCACCTGTCACTGGTGCCGCTGGGCGCTCCCGGGCTGATCGCCTTCTCGGGGGTCTGCGTGGGGCGGGGCTACGTCAACGACCCCGAACGCACCCGTGAGGCCTACCGGGAGGACCCGTACCGGCCGGGTGAACGGCTGTATCTGGGCGGCGACTGGGGACGCTGGCATCCCGGGGGCAAGCTGGAGTTCCTGGGCCGCCGGGACAGCCAGGTGAAGATCCGGGGGTTCCGTATCGAGATCGGTGAGATCGAGAACACCCTGCTGCGGGTGCCGGGGGTGCGGGACGGCGCCGTGGTCGTCGCCGAACTCGCGGGCCGCAGCACGCATCTGATCGCCTACTACTCCGGCCGGCGCCTGGAGACGGAGGAGCTGCGGAGAGCGCTGGGGGACGCGCTGCCCGCGTACATGGTGCCGACGGCATTCCACTGGCAGGACGCCCTGCCGCTGACCGCCAACGGCAAGATCGACCGCAAGGCCCTCACGGCGCTGGCCGAGCGGACCGCACGGGCCGAACCCACGGCACGTGCGCAAGGGCCGGGCGGGGAGCACGGCGACGCCCCGCGCACGGCGACCGAGCGCAGGCTGGCCGAGGCGTGGGCCGAACTGCTGGGGCTGCCCCGGGAGCGGATCGGCCGCGGGGACCACTTCTTCGACTCCGGCGGCACCTCGCTGTCGGCGGTGAAGCTCACCATCGCCCTGAACCGGGCCGTGTCCCTGAAGGACATCACCCGCCATCCGGTCCTGGCCGACCTCGCCGCGCTGCTGGACGGCACGGCCCGGCAGCGCACCGGGCTGCTTCAGCCGCTGGCGGGAGCGGACGGCCGGCGGGAGTGCGCCCTGGTGTGCTTCCCGTACGCGGGCGGCAACGCGGTCAACTTCCAGCCCATGGCGAGCGCCCTGGCGGGCAGCGGTGTGGCGGTGTACGCCGTCGAGCTGCCCGGCCACGACCTGGCCACCGCCGACGAGCCGTTCGCACCGCTGGAGCAGGTGGCCGAGGAGGTCGTGGCCGAGATCACCGGGCGGGGGATCGAGCGCGTCATGCTGTGGGGCCACTCCTCCGGCTCCGCCCTCGCCGTGGAGGCGGCGCGCCGGCTGGCCCGGCGCGGGGTGGAGGTGGTGCGGGTGTTCCTCGGCGCGCAGTTGCCCGGGACGGCCGCCGAACGGCGCGCCGCCGCGGCGGAGCTGGCGCGGTGCGGCAACGCCGAGATCGCGGCGCGGCTGGCCGCGGACAGCGGCTACACCGAGCTGGGCGAGCTCAACGCACGGCACGCCGAGCACATCGGTGCCGCCTACCGGCACGACTGCGTCTCGGCGCACCACTACTTCGCCGACGCCCTGGACTCCCCGCCGGCGGGGAGGCTGGCCGCGCCGGTCACCGTGGTCGTCGCCGCCGACGATCCGCACACCGCCGGATCCCGCGAGCGCCACCGTGACTGGCGGTTCCTGGCCGACCACGTGGATCTGCGTGAACTCGCCGACGGCGGCCACTACTTCCCCCGCACCCGGCCGGCCGAGGCGGCACGGGCCGTGCTCGGCGCCGCCGAGTTGCTGGCCTCCTCCTGAGGCCCTCACCGCCCGACGAAAGGAAACCGAGATGTCGTTCTCGTCCCCGGCGTCAGTGCTGGAGGTGGAGCTGCGACCGGACCGGCCGCCGGTCCTGCACGTCGAACCCCCGGTCGACGCGGCCGGCTGGGCGGCGGAGTACCGTCCGGCACTGCGCGCGCAGGTCACCGAGCACGGCGCGGTGCTGGTGCGCGGCCTGGGGCTGCGGGAGCCGGAGCAGGTCCGGGCGGTCTTCGCCGGGCTGGGCGGTGAGCTCATGGCCGAGCGGGAGGCGTTCGCTCCCCGGACGTCGTACGGCGCGGGGCTGTACTCCTCCACGGCCTGGCCGGACAACCAGCCGATGTGCATGCACCACGAGCTGAGTTACGCCCTCCGGGTGCCGGGCCTGATGCTCTTCGCGTGTCTCACCGCGCCCGCGGGTGGCGGGGCGACCGCGGTGGCCGACGGAGAGGCGGTGCTGCGGGCGCTGCCTGCCGAGCTGACCGAGCGGTTCGAACGCGAGGGCTGGCTGCTCACCCGCAGCTACAACGACGAGATCGGGGCGTCCCTGGCCGAGTCGTTCGGCTCTCAGGACCGGGAGACGGTGGAGAACTACTGCCGCGCCCACGCCATCGACTTCGCCTGGCAGCCCGACGGGTCGCTGCGCACCCGGCAGCGCCGCGCCGCCGTCCTGCGGCATCCGGTCACCGGCCGCCGCTGCTGGTTCAACCAGATCGCCTTCCTCAACCAGTGGACGCTGGCGCCGGAGGTGCGCGAGTACCTGGTGGACGAGTACGGCGAGGACGGGCTGCCGTTCAACACCCGCTACGGGGACGGCACGCCGATCGGGGAGGACGTGGTGCAACTGCTCAACGCCACCTACGAGGAGCACACCCGGCGCGAGCCGTGGCAGCCCGGCGACCTGCTGCTGGTCGACAACATCCGCACCGCGCACAGCAGGGAGCCCTTCACCGGCGAACGCGAGGTGCTGGTCGCCATGGCCGAGCCCCGGCTGCTCGCCGAGGGCCGCCCGACCCCGGAGGGAACCCGGCGATGACCCCTGTGACCCCCGTGACTCCCGCGACGTCCCCCGCCCCCGGGACGGGCACCGCCGGCCCGGCGCCCGTGCCGTCCTTCGCGGTGATCTCCGGCGCGCAGGTGCAGCAGGCGCTGCACGGCCGCGAGCGGGAGATCGTGGACCTGGTCGAGGCCACCTACCGGCTGCACGGCGCCGGGCGGACGGTGAACCCGCCGTCGTACTTCCTGCGCTTTCCCGACCGGCCCACGTCCCGGATCATCGCGCTGCCGGCCTCCGTCGGCGCCCCGGTGGCCGTGGACGGCCTGAAGTGGATCTCCAGTTTTCCGGAGAACGTCGCGGCCGGAGTGCCGCGGGCCTCGGCGGTGCTGATCCTCAACGACCCCGCCACCGGCTACCCGTTCGCCTGTCTGGAGAGCTCCATCATCAGCGCCACCCGGACGGCGGCCTCCGCCGCCCTGGCCGCGGACCGGCTCAGCCGCAACCGGACCCGGCCCACCCGGGTCGGCTTCTTCGGCGCCGGCCTGATCGCCCGCTACATCCACACCTTCCTCACCGGCACCGGCTGGAGCTTCGACACCGTCGGCGTGTACGACGTGTCCGCCGGCAGCGCCGCCGGTTTCTGCGGCTACCTGAAGCAGGCCGGCGCCGAGGGGGCCGGGTCCTTGGGCGCGGTCACCGTGCACGACAGCCCCGAGGAGCTGATCCGCTCCAGCGACCTGGTGGTCTTCGCCACCGTCGCGGGCGAACCGCACGTCGCTGAGCCGTCCTGGTTCGCGCACCACCCGGTGGTCCTGCACGTGTCGCTGCGCGACCTCGACCCGCGGATCCTGCTCGGCTCGGCCAACTTCGTCGACGACGTCGAGCACTGTCTGAAGGCCGGCACCTCCCCGCACCTGACCGAACAGCTCACCGGGGGCCGGGACTTCCTGGACGGCACCCTCGACGACGTCCTGACCGGCCGGGTGGAGCCGCCGGCCGACCGCACGGTGATCTTCTCCCCCTTCGGCCTCGGCGTCCTCGATCTCGCCGTCGGCAAGTTCGTCCACGACGAGGTGGCCCGCTCCGGGCGGCTCCGCGTCGTCGACGACTTCTTCCACGAGCTGTGCCGGTACGGGTGATCGACCTCTCGGCTGATCGTCCCTCCCCTCGGCCCAGGCATCAGGAGGCCAGCGTGCCCGTCATCACCGCTCCCCACGCCTTCAACGAAGGCCAGCTCTACGTCGACCTCCAGCCGATCTTCGGGCGCTCGCTCTACCTGAAGTGCGAGGGCTTCAACTTCGCCGGCTCGATCAAGCTGAAGGCCGCGGTCGAGATGGTGGAGTCGGCGGAGCAGGAGGGACTGCTGTCCGAGGACTCGGTCCTGATCGAGTCCTCCTCCGGCAACCTCGGGGTCGCGCTCAGCATGATCGCGGCCAGCAAGGGCTACCGGTTCCTGTGCGTGACGGACTCCCGCTGCAACCTGTCGACCAGGCTGCTGATGGAGGCGCTGGGCAGCGAGGTCCAGGTCATCTCCGACCTGGACGCCAACGGCGGGTTCCTGGGCGCCCGCATCGACTACGTCCGCTCGCTGTGCGCCTCCGACGAGCGGTACGTGTGGCTGAGCCAGTACACCAACCCGGGCAACTGGCAGGCGCACCACCGCCGTACGGCGCCGGAGATCGCCCGCCAGTTCCCGCGGCTGGACGTGCTGTTCGTGGGGGCGGGGACCACGGGGACCCTGATGGGGTGCGCCCGCTACTTCCGCGAGTGGCACCGGCCGGTGCGGATCGTGGCGGTGGACACCGTCGGCTCGGTCGCCTTCGGCGGCGAGCCGGGCCGGCGGATGATCCCCGGCCTCGGCATGAGCATGCGCCCGCCGCTGCTGGACGAGTCCTACGTCGACGAGGTCATCCGGGTGGAGGAGGCGGACACCATCCGCGCCTGCCACCGGCTGGCCCGCCGCGGGTTCCTGTTCGGCGGCTCCACCGGGACGGTGGTCAGCGGTGCCATGGACTGGCTGGCCCGGAACGAGACCCGCGGTCTCACCGCGGTGGCCATCTCCCCGGACCTCGGCGAGCGCTACCTGGACACGATCTACCAGCGGACCTGGCTGGAGGACCTGTACGGCGACCAGGTCCTCGGCGACGACCGGGATCCGGCCTCCGAGGAGGTCGCCGCGGGCTCCCCCGGCGCCGAGCCGGTGTCCCGGACGTGCGACCACAGCCGCGAGGCGTAGGGGGTGTACGGCTGGTCGCGGTGCGCCGTGGGGTCCTCAGTCGTCCGGGAAAGAAAGGTCGATGCGGACCCTGCCCGACGGTCCGCCCTTCCAGTAGCCGCGCTTCGGGGCGTTCCTGAAGCGCGGGAACTTCCTTGGTGACGGCGGAGTTGACGCGCTCGGCCCAGCACCAGGCCGCCCAGGCGGGCACGCGCGGCCCGCGCGACCCCGTCTCAGGAGCGGGCCGGTGGCGTCCAGCCGGCGTGGCGGAGGATGGCCCGGAGGGTGGTGCTCTCGCCCGCGGTCACGCGCAGCCGGCCGGGGCCGTCCTCCTCGACGGACGCCGCCTCCGTCCCGATGCGCAGGCACTCGGGTGGCAGCGCGGCGCGCAGCACGCGGTGCAGCTGGGCGCGGGGGATGCCGACGATCGGCGTCCCCAGCGCCTGTTCGAGCGCGGCTCCGTCCATCCTGGCCAGCCATCCGCCGTCCGGAGTGCGGGTGCCCCCGGTGTACTGGGGCCGGGCGGCCGCGCGTACGGCGTCGCCGACACCGAGGGCGTCCAGGGCGCGCATGCCGTTGGCGTGCAGCGAGATGCCCGCGCCCACGTCCGCGAGTTCCCGGGCGCGTTCGAGCACCGTCACCTCCCAGCCGGCCTGCCGCAGACCGGCGGCCGCGGCCAGCCCGCCGATGCCCCCGCCGACCACCACCGCGCCGTCACCCATGTCCGTCCTCCCGATCCCCGCTGCGCAACCCGCGACGCCCGGTCTTCTACAGGTGTAGAAGCGCCATGCCGAAGACACGCCCGCCCCCGCCCCTCTACAGCTGTAGAAACAGGGGTGTAGAAATGAGGGGTGCCCAGGGACCGACGCGCCGTCCTCGCCGACGCCGCCATCGACGTGCTCGCCCGCGGCGGGATGCGCGGGCTGACCCATCGCGCGGTGGACCGGGAGGCCGAGGTGCCTCCCGGCACGACCTCCGCCTACTTCCGCACGCGTCGGGCCCTGCTCACCGCCCTGGTACGGCGCCTGGTCGAACGCGACCAGGCGGAGCTGGAGGAGACCGGAAGGAGGACGCCGGTGCCGCGCGACACCGAGGAACTCGTGGCCGGGATCACCGCCTTCATGGAGCGCCGGCTCACGGGGGACGGACGGCGGCGCTCCCTGGCCCGTTACGCCTGCGCCATCGAGAGCGTGCACCATCCGGAACTGCGGGAGATCCTCACGCCGCGCGAGAACGCCGGGCGCGACGTGGTGCGCGCCTTCCTGGCCGCGCAGGGCGTCAGCGACGTCGAGGACCGCACGGTCACCTTGCTGACCTGCATGGACGGCCTCGTCTTCGATCGCCTGGTGAACGGCGGAAGCGTCTCGCCCGGGGACGTACGCGGCCTGGTGGCCGCCGCGCTGCGCTGATGCGGGCCGCTGCGAGATGCCGCACATGGCACACCCCGGACTGGACGACATACCGACTAGTCAGGATGATGGTCGTGACCTGATGTTGTCGTCTCGTTCCCAGGAGCGTTCGATGAGCCCTGACCACCCGCCCGGACTCGACCTCGACCGGCTGCGCGGGCTGCTCGACCGTGAGCGGCCCGGCCTGGTGCGCGGCCCCCTGACCGGCCGGCTGATCGAGGGCGGACGGTCGAACCTGACGTACGCGCTCTCGGACGGCGTCTCGAAGTGGGTCGTGCGGCGGCCTCCGCTCGGCCATGTGCTGGCCACCGCGCACGACATGAGGCGTGAGCACCGGGTGATCAGCGCCCTGCACCCCACGAACGTGCCGGTGCCCCGCCCGGTGCTGCTGTGCGAGGACGAGGACGTGCTGGGGGCACCGTTCTACGTCATGGAGTTCGTCGAGGGCACCCCCTACCGCACCGCCGACCAGCTCGCCCCGCTGGGCGAGGAGCGCACCCGGAACGCGGTGCTGTCGCTCGTCGACACCCTGGTGGAGCTGCACGCGGTGGACCCCGACGGCGTGGGCCTCGGCGACTTCGGCCGGCCCGAGGGGTTCCTGGACCGGCAGCTGCGGCGCTGGGGCAAGCAGCTGGACGCCTCCCGCAACCGCGACCTGCCCGGCATCGACGAACTGCACGCCGCTCTCGGCCGGCGGCTGCCGGTCTCCCCCGCGCCCACCGTGGTGCACGGCGACTACCGTCTCGACAACGTCCTGATCGGGACCGTGGAGGGCACCGACAGGATCAAGGCGATCCTCGACTGGGAGATGTCCACGCTCGGCGACCCGCTCACCGACCTGGGCCTGCTGGTGATGTACTCCACCCCGCTGGGCATGCCCGACTCGCCCGTGTCCACCACCGCCCAGGCCCCCGGGCACCCCTCGCCCACCGAGCTGATCGCACGGTACGCCGCGCGCTCGGGGCGCGACGTCGGCGCCGTCGACTGGTACACGGCGTTCGCCTGGTTCAAGCTCGCGGTGATCCTGGAGGGCATCCACTACCGGTACACGCTCGGCCAGACGGTCGGCCGCGGTTTCGACCGCATCGGCGACCTCGTTCCCGTCTTCATCCGGCACGGCCTCACCACTTTGCACGAAGGCCTTCAGGAGGGCTGACCATCATGGACTTCGCGTTCGACGCGCGCACCGAGGAGCTGCGCGCCAGGCTGCTGGCCTTCATGGACGAGTACGTGTACCCCGCCGAGCAGGTCGCGCACGAGCAGCGCGCGCGGCTCGCCTCGCCGTGGCAGGACCCGCCGGTGGTGGAGGAGCTGAAGGCGGAGGCGCGCCGGCAGGGCCTGTGGAACCTGTTCCTGCCGGACGCCGAGTACGGCGCCGGCCTGACCAACCTCCAGTACGCGCCGCTCGCCGAGATCACCGGCCGCTCCCCGCAGCTGGCGCCCACCGCCACCAACTGCGCGGCCCCGGACACCGGCAACATGGAGGTGCTGGCCCAGTTCGGCGACGAGCGGCAGAAGAAGCAGTGGCTTCAGCCGCTGCTGGCGGGCGAGATCCGCTCGGCGTTCGCGATGACCGAGCCGGAGGTGGCCTCCTCGGACGCCACCAACATCACCACGCACATCGAGCGAGCCTCCGACGGCACAGACGAGTACGTCATCACCGGCCGCAAGTGGTACATCTCCGGCGCCATGCACCCGGACTGCCAGATCTTCATCGTCATGGGCAAGACCGACCCGGACGGGGCGGACATCCGCCGCCAGCAGTCGATGGTGCTGGTGCCGCGCGACACCCCCGGTGTCACCGTCGAGCGGGCCATGCAGGTCTTCGGGTACGAGGACCACTACCACGGCGGCCACGCCGAGGTGGTCTTCGACCACGCGCGCGTGCCGGTGTCGAACCTGATCGGCGAGGAGGGCGGCGGCTTCGCCATCGCCCAGGCCCGCCTCGGCCCGGGCCGCATCCACCACTGCATGCGGCTGATCGGCATGGCCGAACGGGCGATCGAGCTGATGTGCCGGCGCGCGGTGTCCCGTACCGCGTTCGGCAAGGCACTGGCCCAGCAGGGCGTCGTCCAGAACTGGATCGCGGACGCCCGGGTCCAGGTCGAGCAGCTGCGGCTGCTGGTGCTGAAGACGGCCTGGCTGATGGACACCGTGGGCAACAAGGGCGCCCACACCGAGATCCAGGCCATCAAGATCGCCACGCCGCGCACGGTGGTCGGCATCCTGGACCGGGCGATCCAGTTGCACGGCGCGGGCGGCGTCAGCCAGGACTTCCCCCTGGCCGAGCTGTACGCGGGCGCGCGCACCCTGATGCTGGCCGACGGCCCGGACGAGGTCCACCAGCGGTCGCTGGCCCGCCGCGAGCTGAAGAAGTACCTGTGAGTTCCCGGCGGTGAGGGGCCCGCCCCCGCCCCTCACCGCCGCGGACCGCGGCCGTGCGCCGCGCCACGGTGGCGTCCTCGGGTAGGGACGACCGCCGAGGGGTACCCCGGCAGGCATGGCTGGCATCGAACTCTCCAGCAGCGCTTTCAACGATCACGCCTTCATCGCGCGCCGGTACGCGTTCGAGGCCGAGAGCGTCTCCCCACCGCTGAGGTGGAGCGGCGCGCCGGACGACGCGGCCGAGCTCGTGCTGCTGTGCGAGGATCCCGACGCACCCTCGGGCACGTTCGTGCACTGGGCCGTGGTCGGTATCGATCCCCACAGCGAGGGTGTCGCCACCGGCGAGTGCCCGCCCGGCGGCACCGAACTGGTCAACGGCTACGGCGAACGGGGCTGGGGCGGACCGCATCCCCCGCCGGGCGACGAGCCGCACCGCTACTTCTTCCGCCTGTACGCGCTGAAGGAGCCCTGCGTCCTCCCCGACGCGCCCAGCGCCACCCAGGTGCACGAGGAGGTCGAGAAGCGGCAACTCGCCAGCGGCACCCTGGTCGGGCTCTACCAGCGGTGACGGCCCTCCGGCCGATCCCCTGCCGGATTCCCGAGCCGGCCGTCCCCTGCCGGATTCCCGCAGCGAACCAGGGCAATCCGGGCGTCCTGGGCGGGTACCCGGACCCGGTGTGGATGTGTTCGCCCACGAAGCCAAGTGCCGGGGAGTGATGACCCATGATGTCCGAGACGGTGTCGGTGCCCGCCGATCGTGTCAACCTGGACGGCGACCTGTCCGTTCCGGCGGCGGCCGAGGCGATCGCGGTGCTCCCGCACGGCGTCGACAGTTCCCGGCAGAACGCGCACAGCCGGTCGATCGCCGCCCGCCTGCACGCGGCCGGGATCGCGACCCTGCTGGTGGACCTGCTCAGCAAGAGGGAGGAGGAGCGCAGGGCCACGGAGAGCGGTGAGCACCTCTTCGACGTGGCGCTGCTGTCCCGCCGCCTGGTGGCCACGGTCGACTGGGTCAAGATCCAGCCCGACACGCGGGCCCTGCCGGTCATCCTGTTCGGGGTCGGCACCCAGGCGGGCTCGGTGCTCGAAGCCGCTGCGGACCTGCCGGACCGGGTGCTGACGGTGGTGCTGTGGGGCGGCCTGCCCGACCCGGGTACCGACACGATCAAGCGGGTCCGCGTACCGGTGCTGTTCGTGGCCGGCGGACGGGAGCCGGGAGTGCTGAGGCTGACCGAGAGGGCGGCCCACCGGCTGCACGTGCCCCACGCCGTGCGCGTGGTGCCCGGGGCCACCCACCTGTTCCAGGAACCGGACGCGCTCGACCAGCTCGTCGACATCGCCAGGGAGTGGTGCGCGGAGCGCCAGCGGTACGCGGAGACGACCCGTCCGTGAGACGACGAGACGACCCGTCCGTGACCGTGACCTGAGACGACCCGCCCATGACCGTGACCGGCGCGGTCGGGCGACGATCAGGCCCCGCGCTCGCGCCGCATCCGGCGCACCACCACCGCCAGATCGACCGCCGCCAGTACGGCGAGCGCCGCGCACACGGCGGCGAGAGCGACGAGCGCGCCGCGGCCCGGGCTGCCGCCGGGGCTCCAGTCGGCCGCCCAGAGCCCGAAGAACGCTGCCGCCGCGCAGAACAGCGGCACGAAGACGGAGGACAGGAGCAGTCGCAGCCCCAGCGGGCTCTGCGCGGTGGCCGGCTCGGTGCCGGTCCGGGGGAAGCGGCGGCCGATCATGCCGGAGCGCGCCCGCGGCACCGGCTCCCGCGTCCGGGGGGCGTCGTCGTCCCGTGCCGCCCATCGAGGGGTCCGGTGGCCTCCGGTCCGCCGGGGCTTGTCGTCGGTCATGGCGTGCGTCCTCCAGGCGCTCGCGCGTGCTGCCCCCTGACGCGCGCCCGGGTACCCGGCCGGATCACGGCCAACCGCGGTACGGCGCGCGGGGACGGGTACGCGGGATACGTCCGGGGAATCCGGTCGGGCGCGCGCCCGGCCGGGCGAGCGTGGACCCACACCGGGAAGGGGCGGACGCGATGGTCACCGAGCGGCGTTCGGGCGGGACGGTGGCGCACCGGCTCATCGAGGAGCACCTGGTCGAGGGCCGCATGACCGCCGGGGAGGAGATCGGCCTGCGGATCGACCAGACCCTCACCCAGGACGCCACCGGGACGCTGGTGATGCAGGAGCTGGAGGCGCTCGGCCCGAAGCGGGTGCGCACGGAACTGAGCGTGCAGTACGTCGACCACAACCTGCTCCAGGCCGACGAGCGCAACGCGGAGGACCACGCCTTCCTGCGCTCGGCCGCCCGGCACTACGGCATCTGGTACTCCAAGCCCGGCAACGGCGTCTCGCACCCGACCCATATGCAGCGCTTCGGCGTCCCCGGCAAGAGCCTGGCCGGCTCCGACTCCCACACCTGTGCAGCGGGCTCACTGGGCATGCTGGCCATCGGCGTCGGCGGTCTGGAGGTGGCGCTGGTCATGGCCGGACAGCCGCTGTACGTGCGCATGCCGCAGATCTGGGGCGTACGGCTCACCGGCACCCTGCCCGAGTGGGCCGGCGCCAAGGACGTGATCCTGGAGATGCTGCGCCGGCACGGGGTCAAGGGCGCCGTGGGCCGTGTCCTTGAGTACCACGGCCCGGGGCTGGCCCACCTGACCGCGATGGACCGGCACGTGATCGCCAACATGGGTGCCGAACTGGGCGCCACCACGTCGCTGTTCCCCGCCGACGAGGCCGTGCGCGCCTTTCTGCGCACCGAGGGCCGCGAGCACGACTTCCGGGAGATCGCCGCCGAACCCGGTGCCCGTTACGACCTGGAGGAGGACATCGACCTGTCCGGTCTTCAGCCGCTGATCGCCCGGCCCACCTCGCCGGGCAACGTGGTCGCCGTGCGCGAGGTGGCGGGCGAACCGATCGGACAGGCCGTGATCGGTTCCTCCGCCAACCCGGGGCTGCGCGACTTCGCCATGGCGGCCGCCATGGTGCGCGGCCGGCAGACCTCTCCGGCGGTGAGTTTCGACGTCAACCCGACCTCGCGGGAGATCCTCCAGGACCTCACCCGCGCGGGCGCCACCTTCGACCTGCTGGCGGCCGGCGCGCGGCTGCACCAGGCGGGCTGCCTGGGCTGCATCGGCATGGGCCAGGCCCCCGCCGCCGGCCGGAACTCGCTGCGCACCTTCCCCCGCAACTTCCCCGGCCGCTCGGGCACCGAGGAGGACGCGGTCTGGCTCTGCTCCCCGGAGACGGCGACGGCCTCCGCGCTGACCGGCACCATCACCGACCCGCGCGACTGGGCGGCCGAACACCATGTGCCGTACCCGGAGTTGGAGCTGCCGGAGAAGGCCACGGTGAACGCCGCCATGCTCGAGTCCCCGCCGCCGCCCGACGAAGCCGCCCGCATCCCGCTGGAACGCGGCCCCAACATCTCCGCCCTGCCGGAGCTGGATCCCCTGCCCGACACCATCGACGTCCCGGTCCTGCTGACGGCCGGCGACGACGTCTCGACGGACGAGATCTCACCCGCCGGGGCCAGGGCGCTCCCCTACCGCTCCAACATCCCCAAACTCTCCGAGTTCACCCTCACCCGGCTCGACGCCGACTATCCCCGGCGCGCGGCCGAACTGCGGGAGAACGGCGGCCATGTGATCGTCGCGGGCGAGAACTGGGGGCAGGGCTCCTCCCGCGAACACGCCGCGATCACCCTGCGGTACCTGGGGCTGCGTGCGGTGATCGCGAAGTCCTACGCCCGGATCCACTGGCAGAACCTGGCCAACTTCGGTGTCGTGCCCCTGGAGTTCGACGACCCCGCCGACCAGGCGCGCATCCAGCCCGGCGACCGGCTGCGCCTCGACGGGCTCCACCAGGCGCTGGCGCCACAGGGCCCCTCGACGCTCACCGCCCACAACACCACCCGCGACGAGCACTACCGCCTCCGCCACCGGCTCTCCGACCGGCAGCGCCGGGCCGTCCTCGCCGGGGGTGTCATCCCCGCCCTCGCCCGCTCCGCGTGAAGGAACGACACCGATGACCGACGAACACCATGGCAGGGTCCTCGTGGGAGTCGACGACTCGCCGCACTCCCGGCTCGCCCTGAACTGGGCGGCAGCCGAAGCCGAGTCGAGCGGCAGGGCGCTGCGGCTCGTGCACTCCGTCGGCCCCGGCCCCGAGGTCGGCTACGACGAGACCGGGGCGGGCCTCACCGAGGAGGTCTTCGAGGCGGCCACCGGCATGCTGGACGACTGCCGGGCGCTGGTCGCCTCCGGGCATCCCCGGCTGCCGGTGGACACCACCCTCGTCCACGGCGACCCGGCGGAGGCCGTCCTCGACGCGGCCGAGGAAGCGGACGCCGACATGATCGTGCTCGGCACCCGCGGGCGGGGCGGCTTCGCCGAACTGCTGCTCGGCTCGGTGAGCCTCAAAGCGGCCGCGCACGCCGACCGTCCGGTGGTCGTGACCCGTGGCGCCCCGGACCCCGCCGCGGGCGGCGACATCGTGGCCGGGATACGCGACGACCGGGACGAGCCGGCCGTACGGTTCGCACTCGCCGAGGCGGACCGCCGCCGGGCCACCGTCCGCCTGGTCCATGCCTGGACGCCGCTGCGCCAGGCCGGCCTCACGGTGCCGCAGGTGGACGACGTGGACCAGGAGCGGCGCGACCACGCCGGACTGCTGAGCCGGGCCGCTCGTGCCGGGAAGGAGTTCCCCGGGGTGAACGTGGTCACCGAGCTGGCCGCGGGCGCGCCCGCCTCCGCGCTGGTGAATGCCTCCAAAGAGGCCGGTCTCCTGGTGCTTCCGCGTCACCCCGCCGAGGGCCGGCTGGGGCTGCCCCTGGGCTCGGTGACGCACGCGGTACTGCACCATGCGAGCTGCCCCGTCGCCATCGTTCCCGTGCGGTAGTCCCTTTCCGGCCTCAGCCGGACACGGGTTCCGGTTCAGCCGGACACGGGTTCCGGTTCAGCCGGGCACGGCCCCCCGCCGGGCGACGAGGCGCTCGATGTCCTCGCGTTCCAGAAGGCCGAGGAGGTGTCCCTCCGGATCGGTGACCGGCACGGCCGCCGTGCCCGATCGCGCCATGCGCTCCAGCAGCGGGACGAGCGGCTGGTCGGCACGGATCGTCGTCGGGCCGGGCTGCAGGACGTCGTCCACGACTCCCCCGGTGAGGCCGGCGGCGTCCTCGTGCCGGAGCAGGCCGATGACCACCTGCTCGGCGTCGGTCACCACGCACACCCGCCGCCCGGTCTCGTCCAGCCTGGCCAGGGCCGCGTCGATCGACTGGTCGACCGTGCAGACGGGCACCTCGCGGTCGGCCACGTCCCCGGACAGCGGTGTGGAGGCCAGCTCTCCCTCCCTCGGCAGCCCCGCCGCGAGCCAGTCCGCCTTGCCGGGCACGTAGTCGTACACCTGCCGGAAGCCGAGCTGTTCGAGCCGGGCCGCCGCCCGCGGGCTCAGGTCGCACAACTCGTCGGCGCAGTAGACGATCACGGGCCGGGCGATGTCCAGCCGCTCCCGGGCCTGCCGGTCCAGTTCGCGCAGCCCGATCCGCAGCGCACCCGGGAGATGGACCAGCTCGTACGGTTCCCGTGGCAGCACCTCGACCAGCTGGGCCATCTCCTGCTCGACGAGACGGAACACTTCCTGCCGGTCCATCAGTCGCGTCGGCATCGTTCCGCTCCCTCCGGATGTCCTCGTACTCCTCCGGGGCCGGTGCCGGCCGGCGAGGTCCCTCCCGGCCGGCCGGGTACCCGAGCCCGTACGGCCCACACGGCGGGAGCCGTTTCCCGGGCCGGCCGGCGGGCACCCGGAGCCCGGGCATGCGGATCGGCGGCGGACGGCAGGAGGGTGCCGTGCAACTGGAGGAGTTCCTGAACGAGGTCCGCGACCGTGGGGAGTACCGCAGCCGGGACGAGGCCGAGCACGTCAGCACGGCCGTCCTGTGGGTGCTCGCCACCCGGATCACCCCCGAGGAGGCCGACGACCTGGCGTCTCGGCTGCCCGCGCCCCTGGACGAGGCGCTGCACCTGGAGCGGGGCCGCCCGGAGTCCTTCGGCCTCGAGGAGTTCCTCTGGCGCGTGGCCGAGCAGACCGGCGCCCGGCCGCGGACCGCCCAGTGGGACGCGTGCGCCGTCCTGTCCACCGTCGCCGACGCCGTCCCCGGCGGGCGGGTCGACCATCTGCTGTCCCGGCTGCCGACGCGCTACGCGGAGCTGTTCGGCAGGACCGGTCCGCAGGCAGGGAGCCCGTAGGCGGCGAGCAGTGAGCAGACCTGACCCGCGGGCGCCCCGGCCCGCACGCTCGTGCCAGGAGGACAACCGTGCCTTTCCGTGACCGCACCGACGCCGGCCGGCAACTGGCCCTCCGACTCGTGGAGTGGGCGGACTCCGGCGATCTCGTCAACCGGATGGTCCTCGCCCTGCCCCGCGGCGGGGTGCCCGTCGGGGCCGAGATCTCCCGGGCGCTGCACGCGCCGCTGGACGTCCTCGTCGCCCGGAAGATCGGCGCTCCCGGCCGTCCGGAGACGGCCGTCGGCGCCCTCGTCGACGACGAGCCCGCGGTGTTCGACAGCCGCAGCCTGGACGCCCTGGAGCTGACCGAGGACGCGTTCGACTCCGAGGTCGCCCGGGAGCGCGACGAACTGCACCGCAGGGAGCACGTGTACCGCGGCGACCGCCCCGCGCCGGACGTCCGCGGCCGGGCCGTGGTCCTGGTCGACGACGGCCTCGCCACCGGCCTGACCGCCACCGCCGCCCTGCGCCATCTGCGCCGCCAGGACCCGGGACGGCTCGTCCTGGCCGTGCCCGTGTGCAGCCCTCACGCGGCGGGCGAGCTGCGCGCCGAGGCCGACGACCTGGTCTGTCTGGAGCAGCCGGGGTCCTTCCGCGCGGTCGGCGAGTGGTACGAGGACTTCGCCCAGCTCTCGGACACCGAGGTGGTCGACACCCTCCGCACCTTCCACGCCACGGCCTGAGACCCGTCCGTACCGGCTCGGCGGTCAGCTGCGCAGCCACACCGCCGTGTCCGGCGGCAGCAGACCGCCGGCGGCCAGCGGTCCGCTGGCCAGCAGCAGCGTCCGGTGCGGCGGGAGTCCGGCGGGGCGCCCGGAGAGGTTGACCACGCAGACCAGGCCGTGGGTCCGGGCGAAGGCCAGGACACCGTTGTCGGCCGGCAGCCAGGTCATGGGACCGTCGCCGAAGCCGGCGACGGTCCGGCGCGTCCGCAGGGCCTCCTGGTACAGCCTGAGCATCGACTCCGGCTCGGCGCTCTGACGGTCCACGGCGTACCCGGGCCAGTCCGCGGGCTGGGGCAGCCAGGGCTCGGACCCCGCCCCGAAGCCGCACCAGGGCGCGTCCTGGTTCCAGGGCAGCGGGATGCGGCAGCCGTCGCGTCCGGGATCGACGCCCCCGGAGCGGAAGTGCATGGGGTCCTGGATGCGGTCCAGCGGCACCTCGGCCTCGGGCAGCCCGAGCTCCTCGCCCTGGTACAGGTAGACCGAGCCGGGCAGGGCGAGGGTCAGCAGAGCCGCGGCGCGCGCACGCCGGGTGCCCAGCCGCAGGTCGGTGGGGATGCCGAAGGTCTTCGTCGCGAAGTCGAAGGAGGTGTCGGCGCGGCCGTAGCGGGTCACGGTCCGGGTGACGTCGTGGTTGCACAACACCCAGGTGGCCGGGGCCCCCACGGGTGCGTGCTCGGCGAGGGTGTCGTCGATGGCCCGACGCAGCCGGTCCGGCTCCCAGGGGCCGGTGAGGAAGTTGAAGTTGAAGGCGGTGTGGAGTTCGTCGGGGCGGAGGTAGCGCGCGAAGCGCTCGGCGTCCGGGAGCCAGACCTCGCCGACGAACACGGCGCCGTACTCGTCGGCGATGGCCCGCCAGGAGCGGTAGATGTCGTGCAGTTCGTCCCGGTCGACGTACGGGTGCGGGTCCACTCCCTCCTCGAAGTCGGCGAGCGCGGGATCCTTGACGAGCAGCGCGGCGGAGTCGATGCGTACACCGGCCACTCCGCGCTGGAACCAGAAGCGCAGGATCTCCTCGTGCTCCTGACGGACGGCCGGGTGGGCCCAGTTGAGGTCGGGCTGCTCGGGGGTGAACAGGTGCAGGTACCACTCACCGTCGGGCACCCGGGTCCAGGTCGGGCCGGAGAACTGGGACGGCCAGTCGTTGGGCGGCAGCTCCCCTCTCTCGCCGCGGCCGGGCCGGAAGTGGAACAGCTCCCGCTCCGGGCTGCCGGGTCCGGCCTCCAGCGCGGCGCGGAACCACGGGTGCCGGTCGGAGACGTGGTTGGGGACGATGTCGACGATGATCCGGATGCCGAGTTCCGCGGCCTCCTCGATGAGCTTCTCGGCCTCGGCGAGGGTGCCGAAGGCGGGGTCGATGGTGCGGTAGTCGGAGACGTCGTAGCCGCCGTCCACCATCGGGGAGGCGTACCAGGGGGTGAACCAGACGGCGTCGACGCCGAGTTCCGCGAGGTAGGGCAGTCTCGCCCGGACTCCCGCGAGGTCCCCGGTGCCGTCGCCGTCGCCGTCGGCGAAGCTGCGCGGATACACCTGGTAGATGACGGCGTCGCGCCACCAGTCGTCGGTGCGGGGCGAGTGAGGGACTGCCACGTGAGGTCCTTTCGGGCAAGGCGGATCTTCGCCACCGGCCCGGAGCTGCGGGGCGTCGGACGGACCGGCGGCGAAGGCTTGTGAGAAGGAAGGCGGGGACAGCGGGCGGTTGCCCGTTCAGCCCTTGAGCCCGCCGGCGGTGAGGCCGCTCATGATGTTCCGCTGGAACACCAGGAACACGATCAGCGTCGGCAGCGAGGCGATCGTCAGTGCGGCGATGAGGACGTTGACGGGAACGCCGTTGGAGAGGGAGTAGATGCCCACGTTGAGGGTCTGCTTCGACGGATCGGGCAGGGTGAGCATCGGCCAGAGGAAGTCCTTCCAGACGCCGACGACCGCGAAGATCGACACCACACCGAGGATCGGCCGGGAGAGGGGCAGCACGATCGACCACAGGACGCGCATCGGGGAGGCGCCGTCCATCGACGCGGCGTCCAGGAGTTCCCTCGGGACGGAGTCGAAGAACCGCTTCAGCAGGAAGATGTTGAAGGCGTTGGTGACGGACGGCAGCCAGATCGCCCAGGGCGTGTTCAGCAGGTTGCGGTGCACGATCGGCACGTCCAGGACGGTCAGGTACTGGGGGACGACCAGCACGGTGGCCGGGATCATCAACGTGGCCAGCATCATGCCGAGGATCGCCTTGCCGAGCACCGGACGCAGCTTGGACAGCGAGTACGCGGCGGCGACGTCCAGGACGAGCTGGAAGGCCAGCGCGCCGAACGCGTAGAAGAGCGTGTTGAACAGCAGGGTGGACAGGCCCATGACGTCCCAGGCGCGGCTGTAGTTGCCCGGGGTGAAGGACTTCGGCACCAGGGTGGGCGGCGTCTGGACCACCTCCTGTGCGTCCTTCACACCGCTGGACGCCATCCAGTACAGCGGTCCGAGGAACACCAGGGTGAAGGCGACGACGACCATCGCGAAGACGGTCCAGTACAGGACCCTGCCCCGGGGACGGGCGAGTTGGGCCGGCGAGATGAGTGTGCGTGTGGACATGCGGGTCTCCCCCCGGCTACTCGTTGTCGTGGCGGCTGAGCTTCACGTACACCGCCGAGAACCCGGCGAGGACGACGAGCAGCAGCAGGCCGAGCGCCGCCGCGGCACCGTAGTTGTTGAAGTTGAAGGCGTACTGGTAGATGAGGTAGACGACCGTGGTGGTCGAGCCCTCGGGACCGGCGCCGCCGGTGAGCAGGAACGGCTCGACGAAGACCTGCATGGTCGCGATGATCTGCATCAGCATCATCAGCGACAGGATCAGCCGGGTCTGCGGGATGGTGACGTGCCAGATCTTGCGGAACAGGCCGGCGCCGTCCAGCTCGGCCGCCTCGTACAGCTCGCCGGGGATGCCCTGGAGCGCGGCGAGGTAGATGAGGGCGGCGCCGCCCATGTTCATCCAGGTCGAGGCGATGACCACGGACAGCATGGACAGGCCGGGGTCCTGAAGCCACTGCTGCTCGGGCAGGTGCAGAAGCCGGAACACCTCGTTGAGCAGGCCGTATCCGGGGTCGTAGAGGTACTTGAAGAGCAGTACCGAGGCGACCGGCGGGAGCATCACCGGCAGGTAGACGAGCAGCCGGAGGTAGCCCTGGCCGTGGCGGAACTCGTTGATGACGACGGCGGTGACGAAGGGCACCGCGAAGCCGAGGAGCAGCGCGAGCACGGTGAACAGCAGCGTGTTGCGCCAGGCCTGCCAGAAGGCCGGGTCGTGGTAGACGGTGATGAGGTTGTGCGGGCCGACCCAGGTGACACGGCCGTCCTCGGTCTTCTGGAAGGCGAGGAGGAACTCCCTGATCATCGGGTACCAGGAGAACACCGCGAAGCAGACGACCGCTCCGATGAGGAAGCCGTGGGCGGTGAGGTTGCGTCTCAGGCTCTTGGCGAGGCGTCCGCCCGGTGGGGCGGGAGCCGCTGCGCGCGGGGGTGAGGGGCGGGCGTGGTCCGCCGCGCTCGGGGTCAGGCTGGGGGCCGCCATCGTCTCTCCTCGGTGCTGGGCCTCGGTGCCGGGCTGCCGGTTGCCGGCGCCCCGGGGTCGCGGGTGGTCGGGTCCCGTGCGGCCGGGACCGGAACGCGGTGTGCCCGGTCGGGGCGGGCCCTGCGGCCCCCCCCGGCCGGGGACCGGTCACTGGTTGGCCAGGACCTGGTCGACCTGTGCCTCGGCCGTGGAGAGCAGCTTGTCGATGTCGGCGTGTCTGTTGGTCAGGACGCCGGACATCACGTTGTCGAGGACCTTGTAGATCTCCTGGGCCTTCGGCGGTTCGGCCTTGCCGGGCACCGGGTTGTCCATGAACGTCCTGAAGTTCTCGACCGGCATGGTGGCGTTGGTCCTGCGTGCGGCGTCGTCCGTCTTCTTGGACTCGCCGAGCCAGAAGTTGGGCTGCGGGACGCCCACGGGGAGCTTGTCGGCCTTGGTGCGGGCCCAGTCGAACTGGCCCTTGCCGACGGTGAGGTTCTTGAAGTTCAGCCAGGCGATCGCGGCCTTGATCTTGTCGGAGGAGATTCCGTTCTTGATCATGTAGTTGTTGCCGCCGGCCAGGGTGTTCTTCTCACCCGGGATCGGGCCCATGCCGAAGTTCTCGTAGCGGGCGCCGAGTTGCTGGACCATGTAGGCGATGTCGTCGGGGGCGGCGAGGAACATGCCGAGCTTGTCGGTGGCGATCTGCTTCTGCAGGTCGCCCCATTTCAGCAGCTGGGTCTTGCCCATGCTGTCGTCCTCCCAGCGCATGGCGTGGAGGCTCTGCAGCACCTGGCGGCCGATGTCGTTGTTGAACGCCGCCTTCTTGCCGGTCGGGTCCACGATGTCGCCGCCGCGGCTGTACATCTGCGCGGTGAAGTGCCAGCCGCCGGTGTTGGCGGCGCTGTACTCGCCGTAGCCGGCGATGCCGTGGCCGAGCCCGGCGATCTTCTTGGCGGCGGCGCGGACCTCGTCCCAGGTGCGCGGCGGGTTGTCGGGGTCGAGCCCGGCCTGCCGGAACAGCCTGCGGTTGATGAGCAGGCCCATGGTGTAGTTGCTGGTCGGCAGGCCGTAGAGCTTGCCGTCGTGCTTCAGCGAGGCCAGGACGTTCGGGTCGATGTCCTTCAGCAGCGGGACCGTCTTGCCGTTGACGTAAGCGGTGATATCCGCGGCGCCGCCGTTGTCGAGGACCTGCGGCAGGTCGGTGAAGTACGTGTAGAAGACGTCGGGCTGGGAGTGGGCCTTCAGCATCGCGGTGAAGCGCGGGGGCTCCAGGCACTGGCCCGGAGTGGACCGGCCCTCGATCCTGACGTTCGGGTACTTCTTGTTGAACTCGGCGACGTCCTCCTTCCACTCCTTGAGCTCGGCCGCCTTCGCCGCGGGAGGCATGCAGTCGATCGTCAGGGTCACCTTGGTCTTCGGGTCCAGCGGGGCGGCCGGGTCCGAGGAGCCACCTCCTTCGGAACCACCGGAGCCGTTGTCGCTCGCGCTGGTGCCGCAGGCGGCGAGCGCGGTCAACGTGAGCGCGGAGACGAGTGCGACCGCGCCGGCGCGGCGGGTACGGCGGAACCGGGCACTTCTCATGGGTGGTCCCCTTCGGGCATGAACGGTGAGGTCGCCCCACCGTCGGTGCGACTCGGTGCGTTGTGGGGCGCGACACACTCAACCACCGGCCACAGATGAACGCAAGATGTCGCGCCAATCTCGTAATTGTTTGACAAGCCCTGTCGATTGCATGAGTGTCAAGGCCGCGGCGGGGCGAGGAAGCCCGCGGGGCCGCCCAGCCCGGGTGGGCCGCACAGGGCTCCACGTCGGCCTGTCAGGCCGAACGCACGCAAGGCCGGTGCAAGCCTCCGCAAGGAGCTTGCACCGGCCTCACGCACTGACCTCACGCGCCGGCCTCTCACACCGGCCTCACGAGCCGTCGGCGCCCGGCCGTCGCGACGTGCCGCTACGGATTGATGTTGATCTTGAAGGTCGAGGTGGTGTTGCGGATGTCGACGGCGTTGTTGGTCAACTTGAGCCCGTTGAACGTCACCTCACCGACGGCCGGGCCCTGGCCCGCCTCGGGCATCTCGTTGGCCCACAGGCCGAAGCCCGACTTGGCGTCGTAGGCGTCGCCGCTCCTGCGGGCGCCGGAGACGGAGACGTCGGTGAAGACCGTGTCCTTGATGGGGTACTGCGGCTGCCCGCCCGAGTAGTTCGTCTGGAACATCACCCCGCTGTAGGTGGGATCGACGATGTCGACATGGTTGACCCGGATGCCCTGGAACACCTTCGACGCGGAGAACAGCCAGATGCCCGGGAAGGTCTGCGCGCCCCAGAAGTGGCCGCCTGCCCGCTCGATCGTCACGTTCTCGAACGTCGTCGGCTCGGTCCCGAAGCCGTTCATCGGATAGCCGAAGTCCAGGGAGGAGATGGTGATGCCGGAGTACACCAGCGTGTCGGCGATGCGGATGTTGCGGAAGGTGTTGTTGTAGCCGCCGTAGACGGCCACACCCGCGGCCCGCCAGGTCAGAGTGGTGGTCAGGTTCTCGTAGACGTTGTTCTTCTCGTCCGCGCCGCCCGCGTCGATCGCCGAGAACAGCGCGAAGCTGTCGTCGCCGGTGGCGCGCGCGTCGTTGTTGGTCACATGGTTGTCCGTGGAGCCGTTGGTCATGTTGATGCCGTCGGCGAACATGTCCCGGATCCGGGAGTTCCTGATGGTGATCCGGTCGGTGTTGGCGCCCCAGTAGAGGCAGACCATGTGCTCGTTCCAGATGTCGTCGATGACGATGTCCGACACGCCTGAGAAGTCGAACACCTTGCCCGGACCGTCGATGCGCGAGGTGTAGTTGCCGAAGTAGGCGAAGCCCTTGAACAGCGAGCCCTTGGCCGTGGCGTCGGCGCGGAAGCCGATGTCGGTGTTCTCCTGCGTCGACGGTGCGTGGAACGTGGTGTACCAGGGGCCGGCGCCGACCACGTTCACGGCCCTGCCGTACACCTGGAACTTGCCCGACGTCTCGTAGTCGCCGGGCGGCAGGTAGACGCCGGTGAGCTTGCCGGTGGTGTCCATGCGGACCTTGTCCAGGGCGTCCTGCACGGCCTGCTGCGTGAAGCCGGCGGGCACGACGTACGCGGCCGGGTCGGGGTTGGCGACCGGTGCGGCCAGCTCCAGGTTGATGAAGTCGATCGCGTAGGCCGAGGTGTTGGCGGCGTCCTTCTGGAGCCGGATCCTGCTGCCCTTCGGAACGGTGTCGCCCAGGAGGATGTGCGCCTCGTCGTAGATGTGCCGCGGGGCTCCCGCGCTCGGCGAGTTGCCGGGCGCGCTCTCCGCCCCGTACAGCCAGGCGTACTTCGACGTCAGTGGCAGCGCGTTCTTGAAGACGCCGTCGACGTAGACGTCGATGGTGGAGTCGATGCCCCCGCCGCCCGGCGCGTCGGGGATGGAGAAGCGGGTCACCAGGGTGTTGGTGGCGGCCCGTGTGGTGAACTCGACGTACTCCCCCGTCCGGTCCAGCTCGACGGCCTTGCGGCCGGAGGCCTCGCCCGCGATGTCGCCCACGGTGCGGTTGGGGCCGACGACGGTGGCGCCGCCGCCGAGGGTGCCGTCCTCCGCCTCGTACATGTCGTACGGCATGTTCGCGCCGCGTCCCACGAACAGCGGCTGGCTGGAGGTGTTGTTCTCGCGCTTGACCGGCACCTCGTTGGCGTCGGCGGCGACGACGGTCTTCACGGTGTAGGAGCCGTTGGCGGCGGTCCAGGTGCCGAGGTCCACGCCGGCCGAGGAACCGGCGGCGAGGGTACCCGTGCAGTCGCCGGTGAGGGTCTTGACCGTGTCGCCCTGGGAGTCGGTCAGGGTGAGCGTGACGCCGTGGTCACCCCCGGCGCTGGGCCGGGTGCCCTGGTTCTTCAGCTTGACCTCGAACGTGACGTTCTGGCCGGCCGACGGGCTGGAGGGCGAGGTGGTCACCGAGGACACCACGAGGTCCGAGGTGTCGACGGGCTTGATCACCAGGGGATCGGGACTGGTGTAGGTGTTGTTGGACTCGTTCTGCTCGGTGACCGCGTCACCGTCGTCGGCGACCGCGCTGAGCTGGTACGAACCGGCGTCCCGCCGGCCTATGGAGGCGGTGACCGTGGTCTGCTCGCCGGCCGTCAGGGCACCGACCTGCGCGGTGGCGACCTTGGAGCCGCCGAGGCGCACGGCCAGGCTGCTGGCCGGTGCGTCGGCCGGACCGCTGTTGCGCACGGTGGCAAAGACGCTGACGGGGTCCGACTCCACGGGGGCGGTGGGCGACACGGTCAGCCCGGTGACCTCCAGGTCGGGATTGGGCGCCGGGACGCCGATCACCTGGAACTCCGCGACCTGGCCCGCCGTGGCACCGGAGTTGGCCGTGAACTTCAGCTGCACATCGGCCACCCGGGCGGACACCGGAATGGCGACGCTGTTGCCGTCGGCCGGATCGAAGGTGTAACTCCTGGCGCCCACCAGGGACTTGAAGTCGTCGGCGCTCTGCTCCCGGCCCAGGACCTCGATGGTCTGCGTGCGCTTGGACCAGGCCGGGTCGGGGTTCAGCCTCAGCACCAGACGGTCCAGGTCGGCGTTGGCTCCGAGGTTGACGGTGAGGGTGTCCGGGTAACTTCCGGCCGCGCCTTCCCAGTAGCTGGTCACGCTGTTGTCATTGGCGTTCGCCGCCACATAGGTGTCCACCACGGAGGAAGCGGTGATGGGCTTGCCGACGGCGAGGTCGGAACCGCCACCTCCGCTGCCGTTGCGGGTCACGCTGTTGCTGGGGACGGACTTGTTGCCGGCCGCGTCCTCGGCCCGCACGTAGTAGGTCACCGTGCTCGTCGCGGGCTGGGTGTCGGTGTACGTGGTCACATCACCGGCGACGGTGCCGCGCAGGGTGTCGTCGGCGTAGATCTCGTACCCGGTGACCTCGGTGTCGTCGGACGAGGCGGTCCAGGTCAGCTTGATCCTGCCGTCCGTCGTCTCCGTGCAGGCGAGGTTCGACGGAGCGGTCGGGGCCTGGGTGTCGCCCTTGTCGCCGGTGCGGGTCACCGTGTTGCTGTCGGCCGACTGGTTGCCGGCCGCGTCCCGCGCGCGCACGAAGTACGACACGGTCTCGCTCGTCGGCCGGGTGTCGGTGTACGTGGTGACGTCACCGGCGACGCTGCTCAGCAGCGACCCGTCTGCGTAGATGTCGTACCCCGTCACCCCGACGTCGTCCGTGGCCGCGTTCCAGGTCAGCCTGATCTGGCCGGTGGCGGGTTCGGTGAGGGCGAGACCGGCCGGGGCGCTGGGGGCCTGGGAGTCGCCGGTGTCCGGACCGTAGACCTCCAGCTCGGAGACCTGGGCGCCGGGCTGGACGCTGTTGGCGGTGACCAGGACGCGCACGTAGCGGGTGGTGGTGGCGTCGAAGGCGATGCTCACCGAGTTCCCGCTCGCGGGATCGAAGGTGTACGCCTGAGTGGCCGTCAGGTCGGTGAAGTCTGTGCCGTTGGCGCTGCCCTGGATCCTCAGCGTCTGGCTGCGCCTGTCCCAGCCCGCCGGCAGCCGCAGCACGACACGGTTGACGCGCACGGAGGACGCGAGGTCGGCCTGGAGCCACTGCGGGAGGGCGTTGTTGTCGCTCTCCCAGTAGGTGGCCCGGTTGCCGTCGTTCGCGTTCGCGGGGGCGTACACCTGGGTGTGGCTGCTGGCGGTCAGCGTCCGGCCGGCGGCGAGGTTCGCCGAGGAGCCGTCGGCGGCGTGCACCTCCAGCTCGGACAACTGGGCCGACTTCCAGCCGGTGTTGGCGGTGACGGCGATGCGTACGAAGCGTGTACGGGCCGCCGGGAAGGCCACCGTCACGGTGTTGCCCGATCCCGGGCTGAAGGTGTACGAGGCCGAGGTCTTCAGCGTGCTGAAGCCGGTCCCGTCGGCGCTTCCCTGCACGGAGAGGGTCTCGGCCCGGCTCTCCCACGACGCCGGCAGTCTCAGGACGACCTCGTCCACGTTCTGCGTGGTCCCGAGGTCGGCCTGTACCCACTGCGGGAAGTCGGATCCGGCGGCCTCCCAGTAGGTGCCCTGGTTGCCGTCGGTGATGTTCGCCGCGGAGTAGTCGCTCAGGGCGCTGCTCGCCGACGCCCTGTCGCCCAGCGCGATGTTCGGCCCTCCCGACGCCCGCGCGGTCACGACCGGACCGACCAGGGCCAGGAGGCTGCTCACGATCACGGCGCTCAGCGCCCGTGATCCCCGTCTGCGGAATCTCATCAGTCCCTCGTTCTCGGCCTCGCGTCTCACACCGCGAGGCGCGGCTCTGTTGGGTACGTGGACAAGCGACGGAGTGATGTCGCTAACTTGCGTTGAACGCTCAGAGAGTTCCAGAAGACTGTCAACTCGTCTACGGCTCAGGAACCGCGATGTGGAGGGGGAGTACGGCGAAACGGAGCCGGCCTCGGCCGGGCGCCACGAGAGGGGCGCCCGGCCGAGGCCGGCTCCGGGAGAGATATGGGTGGATACGGAAGGGCGGGCCGGGCTCAGCCGGCCGGCGGCGGCGCGGTCGAGCCGCGCAGGACCAGTTCCGGTTCGAACAGCAGCTCACCGGGGTGCGACCGGGTCCCCTGGAGTTGCGCACACAGCAGCTCGACCGCCGCGCGGCCCATCGCCTCGATGGGCTGCCGGACGGTGGACAGCGGCGGCTCGGTGCAGTTCATGAAGGCGGAGTCGTCGAACCCCACGACCGACACGTCCGCGGGGACGGAGAGGCCGCGCCGGCGCACGGCCCTGATGGCGCCGAGGGCGAGCGGGTCGCTCGCGCACACGATGCCGGTGATGCCCGCGTCCAGCAGGCGGGCGGCCGCGGCCTGCCCCCCTTCGAGCGAGAACATCGACCGCACGACGGACTCCTCGGGCAGCTCCGCGCCCGTGGCCCGCGCCACCGCACGGGCGGCTTCCAGCTTGCGACGCGAGGGAACGTGGTCGCTCGGGCCGAGGACCAGGCCGATCCGCTCGTGCCCCAGCGAGGCCAGGTGCCGCCACGCCTGCTCGACCGCGACGGCGTCGTCGCACGCGACACAGGGGAAGTCGAGCCCCTCGATCGAGGCGTTGATGAGAACGACCGGGATGTCCCGCTCCGCGAGCTGCCGGTAGTGGTCGTGCGGGGCGTCGGCCTGCGCGAACAGGCCACCGGCGAAGACCACGCCGGACACCTGCTGCTGGAGCAGGAGATCCACGTAGTCGGCCTCGGACACCCCGCCCTTGGTCTGCGTGCACAGTACCGGCGTCAGCCCCTGCTGTGCCAGCGCCCCTCCGATGACCTCGGCGAACGCCGGGAAGATCGGGTTCTGCAGCTCCGGCAGCACCAGGCCGACGAGCCGGGCGCGCTCTCCGCGCAGCTGCGTGGGCCGCTCGTACCCCAGCACGTCGAGGGCCGTGAGGACGGCCTGGCGGGTCGACTCGGACACCCCGGGCTTGCCATTGAGGACACGACTGACCGTCGCCTCGCTGACCCCCACCTTCTTAGCCACCTGAGCAAGTCGTCGCGTCATGTACGCAAGACTAGCGCAATTCTCGCAAGCGGATTGCGGCCCAGAGTGCCGGGACCGACGGATGCCGCCTGCCGAGCCGAGGGTGAGTGTGCCGGACAGGACCGGGGAACAGGACGGGTGGGGCTGTGCAAAATCCGCGCAGGACTTGCAAAGATCAGTTCCCCGTCGGGCGGGCGGAGGCGCGGGGGGTGCGGCCGCCGTCGGGACCGTAGCCGAAGCGGATCAGCACATGGGGGCTGCAGCGCCGCCGCGGGCCGCGCATCGCCGCGCGCAGGTCGGGCCACTCCATCGCCTGGTGCAGCATCGACGTGCGTACGCCGTGCAGGGTGGCCACGAGCAGCGCCCGCTCCAGGGCCTGCCCCGCCCGCAGCCAGTCCGCCCGCCGGTCGTGCGCGGTCCACAACAGGGCCACCTGGGTGTGCCGTTCGAAGCGCAGGGCGGGCAGGTGCAGGCCGCGCAGCGGGCCGGTGAAGTCCCGCATCGGCATCCGGCCGGCCGCGTCCCGGGCGCCCAGCGAGGTCAGGGGTATTCCGTACGGGACGTGCGCGTCGGGCGCGACGACCCAGGCGCGGGCCTCGGCGATCCGGTCCGGGTCGCCGGTGTTGCGCGCCTCGGCCAGCGCGGTCAGCCGCAGCAGGCGCCGGGTGCCGGCGATGCCGGGAATCTCGAGCTGGGCGCCCTCGGCGCGGGCCGCGGTCACCATCTCGGTCACGATGTGCTCGGGCACCGGGCGCCCGGTGAAGGGCATCCGGCTGGTGTGGCGCCGTGCGACGGCCTCGTACAGCCGGCCGTACGACGGCCGCGCGTCCGCGGCCGGCGGGGTCAGCCGCACGGTGGCCAGCAGATCGGGGTCGTCCTGCGGGTCCGGCAGCAGGCGGACGTCGGGATCCCAGCCCAGGTGGACCGCGGCCACCCGGAGATTGAAGACGGCAGCGCCCACGGAGAGGTGCTGGGCACGCAGATGCGGGTCGGTCAGCGGCAGCTGCCGGGCGCGGTCCGCACGGACGTGGACCGAGCGGGTGTCCGCGTCCAGGCCGAACCGCCACGGCTGGGTGTTGAAGATCGAGGGCGCCGCCACGGCCGCGTACAGCAGGCTCTCCAGCGCCGCCGCGTCGACTTCCGGCGTCTGCATGACGGCTCCTTCATGTGCCTTGTCCGTCGCTTCCTCCTCCACCTTGCGTTCCCGACCGGCCGCGGAGGGAGGGCTCAGCGGGCCTTCGCGCGGGGCCGCAGGTCCCGCCGGGGAGGGGACCGGTCGGAACTCGAACCCGTCCGGGCGGCCGTTGGCCGCCGCGCTCCCGGGCACGGTCAGGTGGCCGGCGGCGCGGCGGCGAGCAGGACGACACCGAGGGAGCCGGCCAGCGAGGCCGCGGCCAGGGCGCGGGCCAGTTCGGGGCGGGACCTGGCATGCGCCCAGCCGTGCGCGGCGGCGGCGAGCATCACCAGGGTGAACAGGCCGAGCTTGGTGGCAAGGACGCGGCCGTAGCCGGGTTCGCCGAGGGAGGCCCAGGTGACGCCCTTGTGCCAGGCGATGGCCCAGCCGGTGCCGAGCTGCACCGGCAGGAACGCGGCGCCGGTCAGAATGCCGAACCCGCGGCCCACCCGCGCCGCGAGGGCGTCCCGCTCCCGCTCCGGCGGCATGCGGCGGGACAGGGGCAGGACCACCAGCGACAGGGCCAGCTGGCCGCCGACCCACAGCGCGGCGCCGGTGACATGCAGGAAGCGCACCAGCTGCCAGAGGCCGACCGCGCCCATCACCTCACCTCCACCATGCCGTGCGCCCCGGCCTCGGCGTGGCGCATGTCGTGGTCCACGAAGGAGTAGTGGCCGGCCGAGGGGAACACCGTCTCCACGAAGCCGCCCTGGGCGGGCGCCAGGTCGAGCGCCTGCGATCCGCCCGGGTCGCCCGGCTTGAGCAGGTAGGCGCCCTCCTTGTAGACGGTGTCGAAGACCGTGCCCACGATGTGGAAGGCGATGCCGTCGCTCGGGCCGGCCGCGACCAACCCAGAAGCGGACCCGCTGCCCGGCGCGCACGCTCAGCCGCGCCTTGGCCGGATCACGATGAACGGGCGCTCGGCCATGTCCTGGTGCCGGCGGCGCACCACGGGTCCCGCGCCGCCCTGCTTCGCCGGTCCGGCGCTCACCGCCGTCCCCCCCGCGTGCGTCCGGCCGCCCGGGAGTCAGGGCAGACGTGACCGGCGGCCGGACCCGGACCGTGCCGCAGGACGGGGCATGCCGTACGCCGGGCCCGCCTCGGCCTGGGACGGGGGATGGGGCCGGGCCGGCGCCGGGTGCGTTCGTACATGCGCTCCTCCGATTCGATCAGCGCCAGCATGTACCGCGCGGACATCTGTTCCGCAGCACTGAACGGCCCTCGTCACAGGGCCGATGGTCCCTGATCGGGCGGGCCTGCCGGGGCCTTCGGGCAGTCGGCGGGGGGCCTTCGGCCCAAGGCCCGCGGGGTGGCGCCGCCATAGGTTTCCGGCCATGGAGAACGACGAGAACGCACGGCAGCGGGAGCCGCGCGCCGGACAGGGCTGGCCGCTCGCCGCCCGCCGGCTGCTGACCCGTAGCGAGGTCTCCGCCGACGGGCGCGCCGTCTTCGGCGAGAACGACGGCACGTGGGAGGGCTTCTACCGGGACCGCTGGGCGCACGACAAGGTGGTGCGCTCCACGCACGGGGTCAACTGCACCGGTTCCTGCTCGTGGATGGTGTACGTCAAGGACGGCATCATCACCTGGGAGCACCAGGCCACCGACTATCCGTCGATCGGCACGGACTGCCCCGAGTACGAGCCCCGTGGCTGCCCGCGCGGCGCCTCGTTCTCCTGGTACACCTACTCCCCCAGCCGGGTCCGGTACCCCTACGTCCGGGGCACGCTGCTGAAGATGTGGCGGGAGGCCCGGCGCCGGCTCGGCGACCCCGCGGCGGCCTGGGCGGAGATCACCGGGGACCCGGCGAAGGCGCGCGCCTACAAGCGGGCCCGCGGCAAGGGCGGTCTGGTGCGCGCGGACTGGGACGAGGTGACCGAGCTGATCGCCGCCGCCCATGTGCACACCATCAAGACCTACGGCCCCGACCGCGTCGCCGGCTTCTCACCGATCCCGGCGATGTCCATGGCGTCGTTCGCGGCCGGGTCCCGGTTCATGTCGCTGATCGGCGGCACGCTGCTGTCGTTCTACGACTGGTACGCGGACCTTCCGGTGGCCTCGCCGCAGGTGTTCGGCGACCAGACCGACGTTCCCGAGGCGGCCGACTGGTGGAACGCGGGCTATCTGGTGATGTGGGGCTCCAACATCCCGGTCACCCGCACCCCTGACGCGCACTTCCTGACCGAGACCCGCTACAACGGCACGAAGGTCGTCGCGGTCAGCCCCGACTACGCGGACAACGTGAAGTTCGCCGACGAGTGGATGGCACCGCACCCGGGCACCGACGGCGCGCTGGCCATGGCCATGGGGCATGTGATCCTGCGCGAGTTCCTCGTCGACCGCGAAGTGCCGTACTTCCGCGACTACCTGCGGACGTACACGGACGCGCCGTTCCTGGTGTCGCTGCGCGAGAGCGCCCACGGGCTGGTCCCGGACGGGTTCCTGACCGCCGCCGACCTCGGCCGCGAGGAGGAGAGCGAGGAGAACGCGGCGTCCAAGACGGTGCTGCTGGACCGGGTCACCGGCGAGGCGGTGGTCCCCGGCGGCTCGCTCGGCTTCCGCTGGGGGGAGGCCGGGCGGGGCCGCTGGAACCTGGACCTGGGCGATGTCGTGCCCGAGCTGAGCCTGCTTCAGACGGCCGAGGACACGGTGCGGGTGGCGCTGCCCCGGTTCGACGAGGGCGCCACCGAGGGCGGCTCGGTGATGGTGCGCGGGGTGCCCGTGCGCCGGATCGGCGGCCGGCTCGTGACCACGGTCTTCGACCTGATGCTCGCCCAGTACGGGGTGGCCCGGCCCGGTCTGCCGGGCATCTGGCCGCTCGCGTACGACGACGCCTCCCAGCCGTACACCCCGGCCTGGCAGGAGACCATCACCTCCGTGCCGGCCGCTCAGGCGGCCCGCATCGCCCGCGAGTTCGCCCGCAACGCCGAGCGCACGGGCGGCCGCTCCATGATCGCGATGGGCGCGGGCACCAACCACTGGTTCCACTCCGACACCATCTACCGGGCGTTTTTGGCGCTGACCACGATGACCGGCTGCCAGGGCGTCAACGGCGGCGGCTGGGCGCACTACGTCGGGCAGGAGAAGGTCCGTCCGCTGACCGGCTTCCAGCACCTGGCGTTCGCCTTCGACTGGCAGCGCCCGACCCGGCACATGGCGGGCACCTCCTACTGGTACCTGAACACCGACCAGTGGCGCTACGAGGCCTTCGGGCCCGAGGAGCTGGCCTCGCCGCTGGGCGCGGGCCGGTTCAAGGGCAAGGCGTTCGCGGACTGCCTGGCGCAGGCCGTGCGCCTGGGCTGGACGCCCGGCCACCCCGGCTTCGGCCGGAACCCGCTGGATCTGTGCGACGAGGCCGCCGCCCGGGGGCGCGGTGTCGCCGAGCACATCGTGGACGAGCTGAGGTCCGGGCGGCTGCGGTTCGCCGCCGAGGACCCGGACGACCCGGCCAACTTCCCGCGGGTGCTGACCGTGTGGCGGGCGAACCTGCTGGGCTCCTCCGGCAAGGGCAACGAGTACTTCCTGCGCCATCTGCTGGGCACCGACGCGGCCGTCCGCTCGGCCGAGACCCCCGAGGCCGAGCGCCCCGAGGAAGTGGTGTGGCGGGAGGAGGCCCCCGAGGGCAAGCTCGATCTGCTGGTCACCATGGACTTCCGGATGACCTCCACCGGCCTGCTGGCCGACGTCGTACTGCCGGCCGCGACCTGGTACGAGAAGGACGACCTGTCCAGCACGGACATGCACCCCTTCGTGCACGCCTTCACCCCGGCCATCGCCCCGCCCTGGCAGGCCCGCACCGACTACGACACCTTCCTCGGCATCGCCGACCGGTTCAGTGAGCTGGCCGCCGAGCACCTGGGCACCCGCACCGACGTCCTCGCCGTGCCGCTCACGCACGACACCCCGGACGAACTCGCCCAGCCGGGCGGGGTGGTACGGGACTGGAAGACCGGCGAGTGCGAGCCTGTCCCGGGCCGCACCATGCCGAAGCTGGTCGTCGTCGAGCGGGACTACACGGCCGTGGCGCAGCAGATCCGCGCGGTCGGCCCGCTGCTCGACACCCTCGGCACCACGACCAAGGGCGTCACCGTCCACCCGGACCGGGAGATCGAGGAGCTGCGGCACCGCTGCGGCACCGTGCGCGACGGGGTCGGCGCCGGCCGTCCCTCCCTGGCCACCGCGAGCGACATGTGCGAGGCGATCCTCGCGCTGTCCGGCACCACCAACGGCCGTCTGGCGACCGAGGGGTTCCGCGAGCTCGAACGGCAGACCGGCAGCGAGGGCCTGGTGGAGCTCGCCGCCGAGCGGGAGGCCGAGCGGATCACCTTCGCCGACACCCGCGCCCAGCCCCGTGCCGTGATGACCTCCTACGAGTGGTCGGGTTCGGAGACCGGTGGCCGCCGCTACTCGCCCTTCGTCATCAACGTCGAACACCGCAAGCCCTGGCACACCCTCACCGGCCGCCAGCACTTCTTCGTGCAACACGACTGGATGGCCGAACTGGGCGAGCAACTCCCGGTGTACCGGCCTCCGTTGAACACTCCGCGCCACTACGGCGACGAGGAGCTGCACGAAGCCGGCCGGGCCGAGGTCACCGTCCGCTACCTGACCCCCCACTCGAAGTGGTCCATTCACTCCAACTACCAGGACAACAAGTACATGCTCGACCTGTCCCGCGGCGGCCCGGTGATCTGGATGTCCACCGAGGACGCCGAGAGGATCGGCGTCAGGGACAACGAGTGGATCGAGGCGTACAACCGCAACGGCGTCGTCGCCGCCCGCGCCGTGGTCACCCACCGCATGCCCGAGGGCACCGTGTACATGTACCACGCGCAGGACCGCAACGTGAACGTCCCCAAGACCGAGGTCAGCGGCAAGCGCGGCGGCATCCACAATTCCCTGACCAGGCTCCTGCTCAAGCCGACTCATCTGGCGGGTGGCTACGCGCAGTTCACCTATGCCTTCAACTACTACGGCCCGACCGGCAACCAGCGCGACGAGGTCACCGTCATCCGCCGTCGCTCGCAGAACGTGGAGTACTGACATGCCCCGTGGCGAAGCCACTATCGGACGCGTCATGGCCCAAGTGGCGATGGTGATGAACCTCGACAAGTGCATCGGCTGCCACACCTGCTCGGTCACCTGCAAGCAGACGTGGACCAACCGAACCGGGGTCGAGTACGCCTGGTTCAACAACGTCGAGACCAAGCCCGGCGTCGGCTACCCCCGCCGTTACGAGGACCAGGAGCAGTGGAAGGGCGGGTGGATGCTCGACAAGCGGGGCCGGCTGGTCCTGCGCTCGGGCGGCCGGATCAAGCGCCTGCTGTCCCTCTTCTCCAACCCCGACCTGCCCAGCATCGAGGACTACTACGAGCCGGTCACCTACGACTACGACAACCTCGTCAGCGCCCCGGCCGGCGAGGACATCCCGGTCGCCCGCCCCCGCTCCGTGCTCAGCGGCAAGCCCACCGCCATCACCTGGGGTGCCAACTGGGAGGACGGCCTCGGTGGCGCTCCCGAGCACGCGGGCGGCGACCCGAACCTGAGCGGCGAGTGGGCCGAGAAGGTCAAGTTCGAGTTCGAGCAGACCTTCCTCTTCCACCTGCCCCGGCTGTGCGAGCACTGCCTCAACCCGGCCTGTGTCTCCGCCTGTCCCTCGGGCGCGATGTACAAGCGGGTCGAGGACGGCATCGTACTGGTCGACCAGAACCGCTGCCGCGGGTGGCGGATGTGCGTGACCGCGTGCCCGTACAAGAAGGTGTACGTCAACCACGCCACCGGCAAGGCCGAGAAGTGCACCTTCTGCTTCCCCCGCATCGAGGCCGGCCAGCCCACCGTCTGCTCCGAGACCTGCGTCGGCCGGCTGCGCTACCTCGGGCTGCTGCTGTACGACGCCGACAAGGCGGGCGAGGCGGCGGCGACCCCGGACGAGCGGGATCTGCTGGACGCGCAGCGCGACGTCTTCCTCGACCCGTCCGACCCCGGGGTGATCGCGGCGGCCCGCGAGGCCGGCATCCCCGAGGACTGGCTGGAGGCGGCCCGCCGTTCGCCGGTGTACGCGCTGGTGTCCAAGTACAAGGTGGCGCTGCCGCTGCACCCGGAGTACCGCACGCTGCCGATGGTCTGGTACGTGCCGCCGCTCTCACCCGTCCTGGACGCGGTGAGCGCGGCGGGCGGCGACCAGGACGACCCGGACCATGTGTTCGCCGCCGTCACCCGGCTGCGCATCCCGCTGGAGTACCTGGCGGAGCTGTTCACCGCCGGGGACACGGACGTGGTGGGCGGGGTGCTGATGAAGCTGACCGCGCTGCGCTCGTACATGCGGGAACGGACCCTGGGCGAGGCCGGCGACGAGGACGTGCTCAAGGCCGTGGGGCTGACCGCCCGGGAGGCGGAGGACCTGCACCGGCTGCTGGCGATCGCCAAGTACAAGGACCGCTACGTCGTGCCGGCCGCGCACAAGGAGGACGCGGCCGCGCTCACCGCCATGGAGAACCGCTGCCCGGTGGAGTCCTCCGGCGAACCGGCCGAGCGCAAGGTCCTGCTCGGCATCCCGACCCTGCGCCGCCGCTCCTCCGACTCCCCCGCCGGAGGCCACCTGTGAGCCCGCTGCCTACCACCGTGCCCGCCATCGTGCGCGCCCGGGTGCGCGCCGCCGTGCGCCGCCGCCCGTCCCAGCTCACGCCGGACGAGGTCAGGGACCGCGCGCTGGTCCTGCGACTGCTGTCGCTGCTGCTCCAGTACCCGGACGCCGAGCTGGCCGCCGCGCGTCCCACGGTGGTCGCCGCCGTCGAGGCGCTGCCGGCATCCCCGGCCGCCACCGAACTGACGGCGTTCACCGACTGGTTCACCGAGCAGGAGCCGGAGGCCCTGGAGCGGCACTACGTCGAGACGTTCGACCTGCGCCGCAAGAGCAGCCTCTACCTCACCTACTACCTGCACGGCGACACCCGCCGCCGGGGCATGGCCCTGCTCACCCTGGCCCGCAGCTACCGGGCCGCCGGCTGGGAGACCGGCGGCGGGGAGCTGCCCGACCATCTGCCGGTGGTGCTGGAGTTCGCCGCGCTCGCCGGGCCCGGCGCGGGCGAGGCGCCGCTGCGCCGTCACCGGCGCGGTCTGGAGCTGATCCGACGGGCGCTCACCGACGCGGGCTCGCCCTACCGGCACCTGCTCGCCGCCCTGCTCTCTCTGATGCCGCCGGCCACCGAGGCCGACCTGGCGGCCGTGGCGGAACTGGCCGCCGAGGGACCGCCGAACGAGGACGTCGGCCTGGACCCGTACGCGGGCGGCTCCCTCGCCCCGCCCGGAGCCTTCGTCCCGCCGGGGACCTACGCCCCGCCGGGCACCTTCGTCCCGCCCGAGCCGGCCCCGCCCACCCTCGTGCCCCTCGCGCCCCCGTTCCCGTCGTCCCCGGATGGTCCTCGATGAACGCTTCAGGAACCGACCTGCTGCTGTGGGTCGCCTTCCCCTACATCTGCCTGGCCGTGTTCGTCGTCGGGCACGTCTGGCGCTACCGGCAGGACCAGTTCGGCTGGACCTCGCGCACCAGCCAGTTGCTCGAGCACCGCTGGCTGCGCTGGGGCAGCCCGCTGTTCCACCTCGGGGCCTTCATGGTGATCGCCGGGCACGTCGTCGGGCTCGCCGTCCCCGCGTCCTGGACTCAGGCCGCGGGCATCAGCGAGCACATGTACCACACCACCGCGGTGTGGGCGGGCTCGGTGGCGGGCGTGACCATGGTCACCGGGCTCGGCATGCTGTGCGCCCGCCGGCTGCTGACCCGGCGGATCCGGCTCGGCACCGACAGCAGCGACAAGGTGCTCTTCCCGCTGCTGTCGGCCACGGTGCTGCTCGGCATCTCCGCCACGGCGGCACACAACGTCTTCGGCGGCGGCTACGACTACCGGGCGACCGTCTCGGTGTGGTTCCGCGGCGTCTTCACCCTCCGTCCGCAGCCGGAGGCGATCTCCGGCGCGCCGCTGCTGTTCCAGCTGCACGCCCTGAGCGCCTGCCTGCTCTTCGCGGTCTGGCCCTTCACCCGCCTGGTGCACGTGTGGAGCGCCCCGATCGGCTATCTCGCCCGCCCCTACCTGGTCTACCGGCGGCGGGCGGCCACGGCACGGCCGGTGGCGCACGGCATGACGCCATCGATGACGCCGCCGGTGCCGCGGCCGGTTTCACGGTCGGTTTCACGTGAGGCGCGCGAACCCCACCCCCGGCGCGCAGCGTGAGCGCGGCGCACGCCGCGCACCCTGGAAGGCGGATGGGCCTGCTGCTGACGCTGACCGGCGTCATCGGCTGGCTCGCCGCCTTCCGGCTCGCGGTCGAGGACTGGCGGTTGCTCAAGCATCCCGGCTACCAGCTGTCGTGCGACATCAGTCCGGTGGTGGGCTGCGGCAGCGCCATGGCGAGCGCGCAGGGCAACCTGTTCGGCTTCCCCAACATGCTGCTCGGCCTCGGCGCCTTCGCCGGCGTGGCCGCGCTCGGCGTGGCCGCCCTGACCGGTGCTCGCCTCCACCGGCTGGTGTGGCTCGCGCTGAACGCGGGGGCGCTGGCCGGTGTGGCGTTCGTGCACTGGCTGATCTGGCAGTCGCTGTACGTGCTCAACCGTATCTGCCCGTACTGCGCGGTGGTCTGGGTCGTGACCATCGCGCTGTTCTGGTACATCACCCTGCACAACCTCAAGCATCGCGTGCTGCCTTCGCCGGCGGCCGGCCGCAATGTGCTGACCCTGGTGCTGGAGACGCACTGGATCCTGCTGGCCGCCTGGTACGGACTGATCGCCGTGCTGGTGCTGACGCGCTTCTGGGCGTACTGGTCCAGCCTGCTGTGACCGCCCGGGGGACGCGGGAAGCCCCCTGGCAGCCGATGGTGCTGCCAGGGGGCTTCCCGCGTCCCCGGGGCGGGGCGCTCCGGCTCAGCCCTCGCCGCGGGCCAGCCACAGGTCGGGGCCGAAGACCTCGTAGCGGATACGGCGGGCGGGGATCCCGGCCTCGAGGAGCTGGGCACGGACGGCTCGCATGAAGGGCAGCGAGCCGCACAGGTAGACGTCGGCGTCGGCGGGCAGTTCCAGCTCGTCGAGGTCCATCAGGCCCTCCCGGGCGCCGGATGCAGCGT
Source organism: Streptomyces sp. MK7 (assembly GCF_032658145.1). Taxonomy (NCBI): domain Bacteria; kingdom Bacillati; phylum Actinomycetota; class Actinomycetes; order Kitasatosporales; family Streptomycetaceae; genus Streptomyces; species Streptomyces sp. MK7. The sequence goes on along the minus strand of NZ_JAVACL010000028.1, from coordinate 2,204 downwards.
CGGCGTCCTGCTCGTACCAGAACTGTGCGCGGGCGTCGGCCAGTTCGCCCACCAGTCGGTGGGTGTCGGCGCGCAGGGCGTGGTCCGCCGGGGAGCGGTCGGCGTGCAGGGCCCACACCTCGCGGGGGGATCCGGTGGCGGCGAGGTGTTCCAGCATGCCGGTCATCGGGGTGCAGCCGATGCCGGCGGAGACCAGCAGCAGCGGCGCGTCGGAGTCGTCGAGGACCACGTCACCGAACGGGGCCGACAGGGTCAGCTCGTCACCGGCGCGGACGGTGCGGTGCAGCAGGTTGGAGACCTCGCCCTCGGGCGCCTCGTCTACGGCGGCGACCCGCTTGACGGTGATGCGTCGCATCGCCTCGCCGGGGGCGCCCGAGAGGCTGTACTGGCGCAGCTGGTGGACACCGTCGGGCATCAGGACGCGGACGCTGACGTACTGGCCCGCCTTGGCGGGCGGTACGGGCGCGTCGTCGGCCGGGCGGAGCAGGAAGGACACCACCTCGTCGGTCTCCTCCCGGCGTTCCACGACGGTCCACTGCCGCCAGGGGTGCTGCGGTTCGACGCCCGCGTCCTGGTAGAGGCGGGCCTCACGGGCGATGAGCGCGCCGGCCATCAGCCAGTACACCTCGTCCCAGGCACCCGCCACCTCAGGGGTGACCGCGTCCCCGAGGACGTCTCCTATGGCACGGAAGAGGTACTTGTGGACGATCGTGTACTGGTCCTCGGTGACCCCGAGAGCAGCGTGCTTGTGCGCGATCCGGGAGAGCAGCGCGTCGGGGTCGGCGAGCAGGGCCTGCGCGAAGCCGGCGATGGAACCGGCCAGCGCCTGGCGCTGTTCTCCGCTGGCCTGGTTGCCGCGGTTGAACAGCCCGTCCAGCAACTGGGGCTGTTCGGCGAACATCGTGCCGTAGAAGCGAGTCGTGATCTCGTCGAGGGCACCGCCGACAGCGGGCAGTGTGGCGCGGACGACGGCGGCGGACTCGGGCGAAAGCATGGGTCTCCTCAGGAGTAGGAGGGTGGAGGGTGCGGCCGACACGGCGCCGCTGACCTTTGGTCTATCAGCCGCCCGGAGCCCTCCGGCGCCATGACGGCCGATCGAGGCCGAACGGCGGTGCAGGTCAGGCCGGTAGGGCCCGACGGCGCGGGCGAACCGGGGCCGTACGGCCCTGGCGTGCACCGCGCCGCCGCGGCACCTGTGCGGCCCCGCCGCGACTCACGGCACCGGCCACGAGCGGACGGGCGACGCTCCCGTGGTGCCGATCCCCGGGCGGCAAGGGCCTGTCGGCCTTGATCCGTGCCCCGTCGGACTCTCGTGCCCCGCCCGGGGCCCGGGAACGATCAGGAGCCTCGTGGGCGGCCACGACACTCCCCGGTTCGGCCGTCCACGGCACACATGGGGAGAGAGGACGTCCGGAAGTGATCGCTGTCGTGGGGCATCCCGACCTCACCGCCCCGACGCTCGCGCTGCTGGAGGAGGAGTTGCGCTCCCGCCTGGCCGGCTTCGCCCAGGCGCGCGGGGCTGGGCTGGTCCGCGCGGGCAAGGGGCTGCCGGTCGTGGTCGGCCGGGCGGCACGCGCCGCCGGGCTGGCCCTGGTGACGGTGCTGCCGTCGCACAACGGCGTGCCCGCGCACCTCACCGAGCCCGACCGGAAGGCTGCGGGTGAGCTTCTGCTGCTCTCGGAGCAGGTGCGGCTGCTGGAGTACGACCCGGGCGACCGCGGCGCATGCATGACCGCCGACGAGAGCCTGCTGCGCGGCTGCACCCGGGTACTGGCCGTGTGGGACGGCTCTCCGTCCACCGGAAGGGACGCGACGGCGCACCTGGTGGCCTACGCGCGCAGCCACGGAGTCGACGTCGAGGTGCTCTGGCCCCGCGGGGCCCGGCACCGGGCCTGCTGAGAACTCCCTGCCGCCGCACCGGCGGGCCCCGGGTCCGCGCCAGGCCGGTTGCGGGGCCCGGAACACGGACGGAGGCGCGGCGGCGCACCGTGGGGGCCCGGCTGGGCGTACGGCGCCGCCGACCCCGTCGGCCCCGTCGCTCCCGTCGTCCCCCGGTCGCTTTCGGCTGTCCGCAGGGCAGGCTGCCGCGGACGCGGCGACCACGCCGGCGCCCAGCGGCAGCGGCCCTCCCGGCTGCCGCAGGGGCCGGCTACTGGTCCGGGGCCGTCACAGGCACCCGCCACACCAGTGTCGTGCCCCCGCCC